>JBJMQX010000040.1:0-6854 GCA_045802455.1 Phenylobacterium sp.
GCAAGAGCGAAAAGCGCTATGTCGAGGCCGCTCGCCGGCGGCGCCGCTGCCGGCAGCGCCAGCCAGCCGGACTCCAGCACCGAGCCTGCCACGACCGCCGCCGAGAGGACGCCGAGCGCGCGCGGGCGGCGCCGCACGCTGCGGAAGAACAGCAGGAACGTGGGGACGACGCGGCTAGCGCTGACCACCCACATCACAACCGACCAGGGGCCACCTCGGCGCTGGTACCAGCGCACCCCGGGCGGGAGGTTGTCCGACCAGGTGATCACGAAGTGCATGAAGGCGAAGTAGCCCCAGAGCAGCAGGAGCGTGAGCAGCAGACCGCCGATGATCCCCGGCCGCTGGATGGGACGTCCGGAGAGCGTGAGGGCGATGACCGCCAGCGAGAACGCCGTCAGCATCTGGATGTCGAGGACGTAAAGCCCGAACCCCGACGAGGCGAACGCCGGATCGAGCGACAGCAGCCAGTCCGTCGCGATGACGTCGCCCAGCAAGGGCAAAAGTAGCAAGCCCATGCACGCCACCACCGCGGAGGGCGCCTGGCGCAGCACCATCAGGAAGCCGAACGCGGAAAGCACCGCGTACCAGACCACCGTGCGGCCGATGAACATCGGCTGCGTCAGGTATAGTGCGCGGAACGCCGTCGACTGCGCGGCGCTGCTCCAGGGATAGATCCGCCCCGCCTCAACGAGGATCGGCAGGATGAGGAGCGCGCCCAGCGGCAGCAGCAGCGTCTCGGCTTCCATGAACGGTCCGAGTTCCTCCGCCCAGTCCCCCGGCGTGAGCCGCATGATCATCAGCACCGCCAGCGCCCCGATCGGCGCCGAGACCCAGGGGAAGGCGGCGGCGAGCCAGGCGCGCCACGCCGCGTCGCCCAGGAGCATCGCAGCGACCAGCGCCGCGACGCAGGCAGCCGCGCCGGCCGGGGCGAGCCACGACAGTCCGGCGCGGAGGGGCTTAGCGGCCACCGGAGGCCTCCACGCGGGCGCGGTCCTCGGGCGGCAGCGCGGCGACCGGGACGGACTGGCTGAGCTGCAGGGCTTCGATGTAGGCCGCGATGGCCCAGCGGTCGGCGGGCGCCACGCGGTCGGCGTAGGAGAACATCACGCCGTAGCCGTTGGTGATGACATCGACGAGGAGCTGCGGCGGGGCCCTGCGCAAGGGGTCCTGGTGGAAGTCGGGCGGGCGGGGGAAGCCCCTTGCGGGCACGATGCCATGCCCGTCGCCGGCGGGCCCATGGCAGGGCTCGCAGTAGATGCCGAAACGCGCCCGGCCGCGGGCGATTAGCGCGGGCGTGAGCGCCGGCGGGGCCGCGAGCGCTTCCTGATATGGGCCGTCCTCCCGCGAGACCGTCCCGGCCGGCGGCAGCTGCATGGCTGCGCCGTTCCCGAACAGCGCGGAGTGGTCGTAGACCGCCGCCTTCGGCTGGCGGACCATCTCGTCGCAGCCGGTGCACAGCAGGCTGATCGCGATGGCGACGGCGGACCTCACGGCGGCACCTCCGCCAGAGGCGCTTCGTCGATGCGCACCGGATCCAGGCTCTTGAGGAACCCGCGGGTCTGCTTGCCAAACTGTGGGTCGCCGGCCTCGATGACCAGGAAGAACTTGTTCTGCGACGCCAAGTGGAAGGTCGGCACGTCGAACAGCGGATGGCTCAGCCTGGGCAGCCCGTTGAGCAGCAGCATCACCAGCACGGACGAAGCCACCGCTCCAAGCACCATAAGCTCGAAGGTGATCAGCGCGAACGCCGGGGGCGCGATGGTCGGCCGCCCCTCGATGTCGATCGGGAAATCCAGGTTGGTATAGACCTGCATGCCGTAGCCCAGGACGGCGCCGGCAATGCCGCCGAGCAGCGTGGCGAGCGGCACCCAACCTTCCTTGAAGCCGATCGCCTCGCGCAGCCCGTCTATGGGGAACGGCGAATAGGCCTCGAAGCGCCGGTAACCGGCCTCGCGGACCCGGCGCACGGCCTCCACCAGCGCCTCGGCGCGGTCGAACTCGGCCACCAGCCCGTAGAGGCCGCGCTCAGCCATGCGCCGCCTCCTTCTCCTCGAACCCCGCCTCCTTGATCTCGAACGCGGAGATCATCGGCAGCAGCCGGATGAACAGCAGGAAGAGCGTGAGGAAGAGGCCGATGGAGCCCGCGAACAGGCTCCATTCCCAAAAGCTGGGCCTATAGGGCGCCCAGGACGAGACCAGGTAGTCGCGGAAGAGGGTGCTGAAGACCAGCATGAAGCGCTCGAGCCACATGCCGATGGTGACCGACAGTCCGACCAGGAACAGCACCAGGGGGTTGGCGCGCAGGCTGCGCGCCCAGAAGAGCTGCAGCGGTACGAAATTGAAGACGACCGCGCCCCAATAGGCCCAGGCGAACGGGCCGAAGAGGCGGTCGTGCAGGGTCTCTAGTTCCTGCCGCTCGCCGGAATAGAGCGCGGTGAACCAGTCGGCGAAGTAGCCGTAGGCGGTCATCAGCCCGCAGGCGAGGGTCAGCCGGCCCAGCATGTCGAGGTGGCGCGACGTGACGAGGTTCTGCAGGCCGAAGGCGTGTCGCAGCGCGGTCGCCAGCATGCCCACCACCGCGAAGCCCGAGAACGCGGCGCCCAGCACGAAATAGGGCGGGAAGACGGTCGAGGTCCAACCCGGGATCGGGCCGGCTGCGAAAAGCAGCGAGATCTCCGAATGCACCGAAACCACCAGCGGCACGGCGATCGCTGCCATCAGCCGGTAGGACTGCCGCCAGCGGGCCCAGTGCGTCGCCGCGCCCCGCCAGCCGAGCGCCAGCAGGCCGTAGAACACCTGCGCACGGCGCGTCCTGGCCTTGTCCCGTGTCGACGCGAAATCGGGGATTGCGCCCACGTACCAGAAGACCAGCGAGACCGTGAGGTAGGTGAGGACGGCGAAGAAGTCCCAGGTGAGCGGGCTGTTGAACTGCGGCCAGACCCGCATCGTGCTGGGGTAGGGCGCCATCCAGTAGAACCGCCAAGGCCGGCCCAGGTGCAGGATCGGGTAGAGCCCGCCGCAGGTGACGGCGAACAGGGTCATCGCCTCGGCGAAGCGGTTCAGCGAGTTGCGCCAGTGCTGCTGCAGGAGCAGCAGCATGGCCGAGATCAGGGTCCCGGCGTGGCCGATGCCGATCCACCAGATGTAGTTGGAGATCGCCAGGCCCCAGTTGACGGGGATGTTGTTGCCCCAGACGCCGACGCCCTCGACGAACAGGACCCAGGCCGAGACGATGTAGAGCCCGAGCAGGGCCGCGGCGCTGAGGAACCAAATCCACCAGGTGACCCGGTGCGGGAAATCGAGCGGGATGCCCGCCACCTCGTTGGTGACGGCGGCGTAGCCGGCGGGCGTGGCGGGGCTGGTCGCGCTAGCCACGGCGGGGGCCATCCTCGATGCGGGCCAGATAGGTGGTGCGGGGCCGGGTGTTCGCCTCCTCCAGCAGCGCGTAGTTGCGCTGCTGCGCCTTCAGGCGGCTGACGGCGCTCGTCGGGTCGCTGACGTCCCCGAACACGATCGCCTCGGTGGGGCAGACCTGCTGGCAGGCGGTCCTGACCTCGCCCTCGCGGATCGGCCGGTTCTCGACGTCGGCCTGGATGCGGGCCTTCTCGATCCGCTGAACGCAGTAGGTGCACTTCTCCATCACGCCCCGGCTGCGGACCGTGACCTCCGGATTGCGCGCGGCCCGGAGCTCCGGCGGATCGTGCAGCGTGTAGTCGAACCAGTTGAAATGGCGGACCTTGTAGGGACAGAAGGACGAACAGGTCCGGGTCCCGATGCAGCGGTTGTAGACCTGCATGTTGAGGCCGTCGTGCGTGTGCACCGAGGCGTTGACGGGACAACCCATCTCGCACGGCGCCTGCTCGCAATGCATGCAGGGCACCGGCTGGTTGAAGAAGGCCGGGTCTTCCGGCGAGCCCTCGTAGTAGGCGTCGATGCGCATCCAGTGCATCTCGCGCCCGTTGGCCACCTGCGACTTGCCGGTCATCGGGATGTTGTTCTCTGCGTCGCAGGCGGTGACACAGGCGTTGCAGCCGATGCAGGTGTCGGTGTCGATCGCCATCCCCCATTGCGGGCTGGCGGAGAGCTTCGAGGGGTAGAAGCTGGGCGGCGGCTCGTGCGGCGGCCCCGGCTCCACGGCGCTGCGCGGCGCGGTGCGCACGAAATCGAAGCCCTGAAGCGCGGTGTGCAGTTGCGTGCTGGCGAGTTCGACGCTCCCCCCGGCCTTGGCGACCGCGGCGCCTTCGATGCGCCAAGGGGAGCCGGCGGTGCGCAGCGGATAGCCGTCGTAGCCGCGTCCGTCCCCCAGCTGCCCGGGTATGCGCCGGCCATATCCCAGGTGGACCACGACCGTGCGGCGCTCCAGCCCCGGGGTGATCCAGATCGGGCCCTTGATGGCGCGGCCGCCGGCGCTCACCCGCACCAGGCCGCCGTTGGCGACACCCAGTTGCGTGGCCAGCGCGGGGGCCACCAGGATGGCGTTGTCCCAGGTCAGCTTGTTGAACGGTTTCGGCAGCTCCTGGAGCCAGGGGTTGTTGGCCAGCGACCCATCCCAGATGGCGGGATCGGGCCGGATCAGGACGGTGATCCCCTCGCCGCGCGGCCGCGCGGTCACGGCGACTGCAGGCGCGAGCGCCGGGTTCACCTCGGGCGCGGGCTCATCGAGGTAGCCGCGGGCCAGCGCGTCGCGCCAGCGCGGGTCCGTCTCGCCCCCCAGCGCGTCGGCCCAGGTGGCGAGCAGCAGGCTGCGCGCGTTCGCGCCCAGGCGGCCCTGCAGGTCCTCCAGCAGCACCGAGCGGGCGCGCACGGCATAGAACGGCTGGACCAGCGGCTGGATCAGGCTCGTGCGCCCATCCACGGCGCGCGCATCAGCCCAGGTCTCCAGCTCGTGCTCGACCGGGGCATGCCAGTGGCACAGCGCGGCCGTCTCGTCGAAGTGCAGGCCCGCATGAACCCGCAACCGCGCCTTCCCCATCGCCTTGGCGAACTCGAGGTCCGCGGGCGCGGCGTAGGCCGGATTGGCGTCGAGAATGGCCAGCGTGTCGATGCGGCCTGCCTGCAGATCGGCGCAGAGCGCCTCAAACGAACGCGCCTCGTCCGGCGGCGCGACGAGGACCGGCTCCGTGAATCCCAGCGTACGCCCGACGGCGCCCAGCCGCTGATTGATGCGCAGCGCCAGCGCCTGCGCCGCGGGTTCGCAGTGCGCCCCGGCGAGCACCAGTCCCGCGCCGGGGTTGGCCTGCAAGGCGGCTGCAGCGGCCTCGATCCACTGCGCCTGTCGGGCGATCAGGGTTCCGCCGGAGAAGGACGCCGCGCCCAGCCGGCGGGCGAGCGCCAGCAGCAGAAGCTCGATCTGCTCGGCCGAGGCGATCAGACGGTCGGCCGCCATGGCGCCGGTCAGGGTGGGCGCTGGCTCCGCCACCAGCAGCCGTGCATCGCCCTCGCCGCGCTGGAACGCGCGTCTGGCCTTCGACCACGCGCGGCCGTTTCGGGTTTGATGCGGTCCAGCGCCCAGGAAATCGTCGTCGAAGCTGACGATCACCCGGCAGGAGTCGAACCGCGGCTGCATCTCGAGCGGACGCCCAAACGCCAGGCGCGTCGCTTCCCGCCGCAGGTCGTCGTTGACGGGTTCGAACACGTGCCAGCGGGCGAGCGGCCAGCGGCGCATCATCTCGCCGATCTGCCGCGCCAGCGTCGGCGAAGTTGTCTGTCGGGTCAGCAGGCGGAAGCCCTGCCCGCGGCTGGCGTCGAGGCGCTCGGCGTTCTGCACCATCGCCGCATCGAACGCGGACCAGTCGCTGGGCCGGCCCATCCATCGCGGCCCCTTGGAGCGGTCGGGATCGTAGAGCCCCAGCAGGGCGGCCTGGGCGAAGGCGTCGGTCGCCCCTTGGCTGGCCGGATGCTCGGGCAGGCCCTCCAGCTTGATTGGCCGGCCCTCCCGCGTCACCCCGAGCACCGGCTGGGCGTACCCGGCGAAGGTGACAGCGGTGGCGTAGGTCCTGGGCTCGCCGAGGACCACGTCGCCGGGCTGGGTCACGTACGGCAGGGCGTCGGGATGCGGCGCAGCCGTGCAGCCGGCCAGCCCCGAGAGCGCCAGGGACGCGCCCATGACCTTCAGCACCTCGCGCCGGCCCGTCACAGTGAGGCCGTCAAACGCGTGCGGGAACTCGGCCTCCACCGCCTTGCGGAAGTCGGGTGTGTCGGCGAGGTCGTCGAGCGTGCGCCAGAACCGGCGCCCCGAACGCCCGGCGACCCTGGCTGCCGCCTGGGTCTGCGCCGCGCCTGCGGCCGGCGCTTTGCGAGGGACCCGGTCGCTCATCGGTGGCACACGCTGCAGTCGGTCAGTCGGGCGGGCTGGATGTGGAACGCCCTCATCGCCTGCTCACCGTAGGTCCGGCGCCCGGGGAGCTTGTCCCAGCCGGACCAGTCCATCCGCGTCACCTGCTCCGGCGGGCGCAGGTGCGGGGCGGGGTCGCGGTGGCACTCGATGCAGAAGCGCATCTGGAAGGGGTGCGCGCGCCAGGTGAGCGGCATCTTGTCGATGCGGCCGTGGCATTCGACGCAGGCGACGCCGCGCGAGATGTGGATGTGGTGGTCGAAGTAGACGTAACCCGGAAGCGCCGAGACCCGCTTCCACGGCAGCGGCCTGTCCTGCGCGAAGCTCGCGCGCTCGGGGGCCAGCATCGGCGCGCCGGTCCAGAGCTGCGAGTGGCAGCTCATGCACACGTAGCTGGCGGGCAGGCCGGCATAGCGGCCGCGCTCGACGTCGGCGTGGCAGTAGCGGCAGTCGATGCCCAACTCGCCGGCATGGTGAGCGTGGCTGAACGGGACGGGTTGCTCGACGGGCCAGCCAACGC
>JBJMQX010000041.1:0-9213 GCA_045802455.1 Phenylobacterium sp.
ACCAGAGTGTTCTTCACCACCTGCAGCTGGGCGCCTTCTTGACGAAGACGGCCCCGCAGATCGGTCATTTCCGCAACGGTCAGACCCATGTAGTGGGTCACGACCACGGCGCCGGCGCCGTCGAACACGCCCTTCAGCGTATCGATGGCCTCCTGCTTTTGAGCGCGGTCCATTGCGGTCTCCATACTTAAGGCTTGGCGCGCGCGAGGGTGCGCACGCCGTTAGTCAGACCTGTCCGAAGGAGAAGCCGCGGCCTCGCGCCCATCGCAGAGGCGATGGAGCGGAAGAACCTCATCTTCCCGTCTCCCTGCGGCTGAAGGCGGGCCCGCCTCCACGTTCCGGCCACCGGTGACCCCGGCGGCTACGCAGTTCTTGGACAGGATGGGCGCGGATGGTCTCGCGCCCGTCCTCGCAAACCCCCGAAGGGACGTGCGAAACTCTAGAAGGCGCGGCGTTTACAGGAAGCGGCCGCGAAACTCAACCGCCCTCCCCGCCCAGCCGGTTTGCACTCCGCCGGGTTTTGGCTTCTGATCGCGTTACGCAGCCGAGGCCGCAGCTCAGAGACGGCCAAGGCGCAGGGAGACGTTTCACCCATGGGCAAGCTCGCCGACCGTTACCCGTTCCCGGCCGCCGAGGGCAGCCAGTGGACGGTGCCGCAGGACTTCGACGTGGTCTTCAACTGGGACTACGCCGACGGGCGAGAGACCATGATGGGCCTCTACCGCAAGGGCATCGAGATGCAGTGGAACGCGGAGACGCGGATCGACTGGTCGCAGGAGCTCGATGAGGAGAACCCCGAGCAGCTGCCCGAGGAGATGCTGCCGATCTCCGGCATGGCCGAGTACGAGAAGATGTCGGCCAAAGAGAAGGCGACGGTCCGCCGCCACTTCCAGGGCTGGCAGATCAGCCAGTTCATGCAGGGCGAACAGGGCGCGCTGATCTGCGCGGCCAAGATCGTGACCCAGGTGCCGGACGTGGACTCCAAGTTCTACGCCTCGACCCAGGTGATCGACGAGGCGCGCCACGTCGAGAGCTACAAGCGCCTGCTGGAGAAGTTCGGCGTCGCCTACCCGATCACCCCGCCGCTGCAGGAGCTGATCGACCAGGTGCTGCGCGACAGCCGCTGGGACATGACCTACCTGGGCATGCAGGTGGTGATCGAGGGCCTGGCGCTGGCCGCCTTCCAGCAGATCCGCGACCACGCCCAGAACCCGCTGGCGGCCGCCGTCAACGCCTACGTCATGCAGGACGAGAGCCGGCACGTGGCGTTCGGGCGCCTGGCGCTGCGCGACTTCTATCCGCAACTCACCCAGAAGGAGCGGGACGAGCGCGAGGAGTTCCTGCTCGAAGCCTGCTACCTGATGCGCGACCGGTTCGATGCGGTGGAGGTCTGGAAGACGCTGGGGCTCGACCCCGCCCGCTGCGCCGAGCACATGTACGACAGCGGCTTCATGGAGATGTTCCGCTCCTCGCTCTTCACGCGGATCGTGCCGATCGTGAAGGACATCGGCCTCTGGGGCGACACCATCCGCAACGGCTACGAGACCATGGGCATCATCGGCTTCGCCCAGACCGACGTGCAGGCGCTGCAGGACTCGGACGAGACGATCGCCAAGGAGCACGATGCGCGGCGCGCCTACGTCGAGAGCGTGATCGATCGGGCGAAGTCGCTGGAGCCCGCCGATTAGCGGCGGCCGGCTAGATCCGGAACCGCAGGATCGGGCCGTTCCAGCGGTCGTCGTCCCGGTCCAGCTCCTCGACGGGGCCCGACGCCAGCTCGGCGGCGACCGCGCGCCAGAAGTGCTGGGCGCCGACGTTCCGGCGCGCGACCGCCAACTCCCAGAGGCCGGGCCGGGCGGTGATCGCCATCCGCGCCGCCGTCCTGCCGAGACCGCTGCGGCGATGCTTCCGGGCCACGAAGAACTCGGCGACCTGGTGGTCCAGCGGCAGGCCGGAGTGGGAATAGGTGTTGATCATCACGAAGCCGGCGATGCGGCTGTCGGCGCGGATCAGCATCACCTCGTGATCGGGCTCGGACCAGTAGTTGTCCATCAGGCCGTACTCCTCGAGCCGGCCGTCCTCGTCGAGCTCGCCCTCGGGCCGGTCGAACCACTGTTCGGAGAAGTCGTGGGCGTAGAGCTGGAACATGTTGGTGAGCGCCTGGCGCTTCTCGCGGCCCACGGGCTGCAGCTCGACGGTCGGCATGGCGTATCCTCCGCGGCCGGTCCGCCATCCGCGGCGAGACGAACCCGGCGTCAGCCCTCTATAGCTTGAGCGGAGCCGAAACCGGGAGGTCGGGATGCGGATCGACTGGAGCGCGGAAGAGCTCGCCTTCCGTGACGAGGTGCGGGCTTTCCTCGACGTTGAGCTGACGCCGGAGATGCGCCGCGTCACCCGAAAGATGACCAGCGTCTATGCCCCGCACGAGCTCTCGATGGCCTGGCAGGCGATCCTCAACGCCCGCGGCTGGGCCGCGCCGGCCTGGCCGGTGGAGCACGGCGGCTGCGGCTGGACGTCGGCGCAGCGCTACATCTTCGCCAGCGAACTGGCGGCCAACGACGCCCCGCCGCTCTCTCCTATGGGCATCGGCATGTGCGGCCCGGTGCTGATCGGCCACGGCAGCCCAGAGCAGAAGGCCCACTACCTGCCGCGCATCCTCTCGGGCGAGCACTTCTGGTGCCAGGGCTATTCCGAGCCCGGCTCCGGCTCCGACCTCGCCTCCCTGCAGATGAGCGCGGTGGACGACGGCGACGACTTCGTCTGCACCGGCCACAAGCTGTGGACGACGCACGCCAACGTGGCGAACTGGATCTTCTGCCTGGTGCGGACCTCGCGCGAGGCGATCCCGCAGCGGGGCATCACCTTCCTGCTGATCGACATAGCGAGCCCGGGGATCGAGGTGAAACCGATCCTGATGCTCTCCGGCGAGCACATCCAGAACGACGTCTTCTTCACCGAGGTTCGCGTGCCCAAGGCAAACGTCGTCGGGCGCGTGGGCGAAGGCTGGTCGGTGGCCAAGTACCTGATGGAGTTCGAGCGCGGCGGCGGCGTGATCGCGCCGGGCCTGAAGGCGCGGGCCGGTCGCATCCGGGTGATGGCGGCGCTGGAGGGGCTTGGCGGCGACGCCGGCTACATGGCGCGGCTGAGCGCGCTGGAGATCGAGATCGCCGCGCTCGAGGCCGTCGAGCTGCAGATCCTGGCCAACCTCAGCCAGGGCGAGGCGCCCGGCGCGCGCTCCTCGATGATGAAGACGGTGGGCACCGAGATCAGCCAGCGGCTGACCGAGCTGGCGCTGGAGGCCGCCGGCGACTACGGCCACGCCTTCCAGCCGCACGCCACCGCGCCCGGCGGGCCTGTGCCCGGCTATCGCCCACCCGGCGACCAGGGCCACGTCGGGTCCGACCACAGCCTGACGGTCGCGGCCAAGTACCTGAACGACCGCGCCGCCTCGATCTACGCCGGCACCAACGAGATCCAGCGCAACATCATGGCCAAGGCCGTGCTGGGGCTGTGAGCAAGAAAAAGGGCCGCGTCGCCGCGGCCCCTTTTGGTCTTGCTGTCCGAGAGGCCTAGGCGTGGGCGCCGCCGCCGAACGCGCCGGTGTCGATCTTGAAGCCCGGGCCCATCGTCGAGGAGAGGCTGATCTTCTTGATGTAGACGCCCTTGGCGCCGGACGGGCGGGCGCGGTTCAGCGCGTCGACCATGGCCTTCACGTTGGCCAGCAGCTGCTCCTCGGTGAAGCTCGCCTTGCCGATGCCGGCGTGGATGATGCCGGTCTTCTCGGTGCGGAACTCGATCGAGCCGCCCTTGGCGTCCTTGACCGCTTGGCCGACGTTCGGCGTGACGGTGCCCACCCGCGGGTTCGGCATCAGGCCGCGCGGGCCCAGCACCTTACCCAGGCGGCCCACCAGGGCCATCATGTCGGGGGTGGCGATCACCCGGTCGAAGTCCATGAAGCCGCCCTGGATGCGCTCCACCAGGTCCTCGGCGCCGACGATGTCGGCCCCGGCGGCGGTGGCCTCGGCGGCCTTGGCGTCCTTGGCGATGACCGCGACGCGGACGTCACGGCCGGTGCCGGAGGGCAGCGCGACCACGCCGCGGACCTGCTGGTCGGCGTGGCGCGGGTCGACGCCCAGGTTGACGGCGATCTCGACGGTCTCGTCGAACTTGGCCGTGGCGTTGGCCTTGACCAGCTTCACGGCCTCTTCGGCCGGATGGTTGGCGAGCCGGTCGCCGGTCCAGGCCTGGATGCGCTTGGGTTGCTTGGGCATGGTCCTAGCGCTCCAGGATCTCTAGGCCCATCGAGCGCGCGGAGCCCTCGATGATCTTGGCGGCGGCCTCGACGTCGTTGGCGTTGAGGTCCTTCATCTTCTTCTCGGCGATGGCGCGCAGCTGGGTGCGGGTGATCCGCCCGGCGACCTGGCGGCCCGGCTCCTTGGAGCCCGACTTCAGGTTGATCGCCTGCTTGATGAAGTAGCTCGCCGGCGGGGTCTTGGTGACGAAGGTGAACGACTTGTCCTGGTAGACGGTGATCACGGTCGGCAGCGGCGTGCCGCGCTGTTCCTTCTCGGTGCGGGCGTTGAATTCCTTGCAGAAGCCCATGATGTTGACGCCGCGCTGGCCCAGCGCCGGCCCGATGGGCGGCGAAGGCGTCGCGGCGCCCGCGGGCACCTGCAGCTTGATATAGCCCAAGATCTTCTTGGCCATGCCTGTCTCCAATGCGGCGGCAACTCAATGCCGCCAATGTGGCCGTGGTCCGGGCAGCCCCTCCCACGGATTTGAATTCGCGCCGAAACGCGAAGGGCGGGCCTGTAGCAGGTCCGTCAGGCTGGGGCAACAGCAGCTAAGTGAGCTGAACCACCAAGAACACCAAGGACACCAAGGCTATAGCGCCAGCCGACGCACGCCATCCTTGAACAGCGGAACGTTGAAGTTGATCAGCAGCCCGAGCCGCAAACCCGAGAGCTTCAGGTAAGTCAATAATTGCGCCTCGAAGAGGCGCGACATGGTCTCCACCGCTTTCACCTCCACGATGATCGCGTCCTCCCCCAGCAAGTCCAGCCGGTAGCCGGCATCGAGCCGCAGCCCGTCGAACACCACAGGCATGGGACTTGGCGGGCAACCCCGTCGATCTTCGCTGAGACCTCTTGGTGTCCTTGGTGCTCTTGGTGGTTCAACGAACCCAGCGCCTAGGCGATCTTTTCGACCTGGCCATATTCGAGTTCGACGGGGGTGGCGCGGCCGAAGATGGAGACCGTGACGCGCAGGCGGGCGCGTTCCTCGTCGACCTGCTCGACCGAGCCGTTGAAGCTGGCGAACGGGCCGTCGGTGACGCGGACCTGCTCGCCGATCTCGAACTGGATGGTGGGCTTGGGCCGCTCGACGCCTTCCTCGATGGCGCCGATGATGCGGGCCACTTCCTTCTCGGAAACCGGCATCGGCTTGGAGCCCGAGCCCAGGAATCCCGTCACCTTCGGGGTGTTCTTGATGAGGTGGTAGGCCTCGTCGGTGAGCTCCATCTTCACCAGCACATAGCCGGGGAAGAACTTGCGCTCGGCGTTGACCTTGCGGCCGCGGCGGATCTCCACGACGTCCTCGGTGGGCACCAGGATGTCGGAGAAGTTCTCGTCCAGCCCCTGGGCGTGGGCCTGCTCCTTGATGGACTCGGCCACCTTCTTCTCGAAGTTCGAGTAGGCGTGGACGATGTACCACTTGTGGCGCGGGTTCGACGGGGCGGTGGTGGTTTCGGCGGCTTCGGACATGGGTTTGCTACTCTTAGCCTCCGGCGGCCAGCTTGAGGATCTGGTTGACGGAGAAGCTGACGACGCCGTCGACCACGCCGAAGAACACCATGGCGGTCACCACCATGATGGCGACCATCACCGAGGTGATCCAGGTCTCGCGGCGGCTCGTCCAGGTGACCTTGCGGGCCTCGGCGCGGACCTCGCGGGCGAACTGGCCGAGGCTGACGCGCTTCTTCGCGGGCTCTGCGGCGGCTCCGCCGGACGCGGCGCCCGACGACGCCAGGGCCGCGGCCGTCTTGGCGGCGCGGTGGCGGATCGCGGAGGGATTGGTTCCCGGTTTCCTGGCCATTCGGCTTTCTTCGAACTCTCTGGTCTGGGGGCGGCGGTCCACCCGCGCCCCGGTTAGCAAGGCAACTCATATAGGGTGGCAGGAGTGGAGGGACTCGAACCCCCGGCCCTCGGTTTTGGAGACCGATGCTCTACCAGCTGAGCTACACTCCTTCGGTCACCCGAAGATAAGGTGTGGCCCGGCCATGAAACAAGCGCGCCGGAGGCGGGCTGGCCCTCGGCGCGCGCGGCTCATGCCGGAGCCGGGTCGTTTAGCAGGGGGGCCTAGCGGCGGCAAGGCGGATCGCGGGCGGGATACATGCGGCGCTTGAGCCGTTTCGCGCAGGGCCATTCCCGGAGCCCTGCCCAATTCCCGGAGCCCTGTGATGTCCGAAGACCGCGCCCGCTACAACCGCGACGATGAGCTGAAGCCGGCCCGCCCGCCCAGGCCGGCGACCGAACCGGAGGGCGCGGAACCGTCGGTCGGCAACACCAAGACGCTGACCGATCCGGGCTCGGGCGAGCCGAAGCGGACGCCGCCCGCCCCGAACCGTTCGTCGAGCGAGGACCGCAAGTAGCAACAATCCCCTGGCGCGTGCGGCGCGGCCAAGCCTAACTCTGGGCCATGAAGACGCTCGACCGCCGCCGGTTCCTGTCCCTGGCCGCCGCCATCGGCGCGTCCACGGCCTGGGGCTCATCCACCGCCGCGCCCTCCAAGCTGAAATGGACCGAGCGGCGCGACCTGTTCCCGGAAGGCGTCGCCTCGGGCGATCCGCAGCATGACAGCGTGATCCTCTGGACGCGGCGGCCGCCAGGACCCGGTGGCGCAACGCCGATGCTCACCGTGGAAGTGGCGGAAGACCAGGGATTCCAGCGGGTGGTGGCGAGCGCGCGCGCGGAAGCCTCCGCCGACAGCGGATGGACCAGCCGGGTGCTGGTGGCGGGCCTGAAGCCCAGCCGCGAGTACTGGTACCGCTTCGTCGGCGCCGACGGCTTCGGCAGCCGGGTGGGCCGTACGCTGACTGGCCCCGCGCCCGACGATCCGCGCGAGGTGCGCTTCGCCTTCGTCTCCTGCCAGAACGCCAACCAGGGGGCGATGAACGCCTACCGGCGGATGATGTTCGAGGATCGCCAGGCCGCGCCTGACCACCGGCTCGATTTCGTCTGCCACCTGGGCGACTTCATCTACGAGATCGTCTGGTACCCGGAGGACCGGCCGCAGGGAATGTACGACCGCCGGCTGCGCGACGTCGCCCGCTACGAGCACGGCGTGAAGTTCCAGGACATGCACTACCCGACCACGCTGGACGACTACCGTGCGGTCTACATCGGCTACCTGCACGATCCCGACCTGCAGGACGCCCGCGCCTGGTTCCCGTTCGTCAACATGGGCGACAACCACGAGTTCTCCTGGCGCGGGGTGCAGTCGATCCAGCGGTTCGGCAACCAGGTGGTCTGGGGCCAGACGCGCCGCGTGGCGGCCAACCAGGCGTGGTTCGAATTCCAGCCCGCCCGGGTCATCCACAAGGGAACGCTGAACCGCTTTGACGCGCCGCAGGTGACCGACGCGCCGGTGACCGCCTTCGACGAGCACGGCCTTGGTCAGGAGCCCAACAACCTCGCCGCCATCGAGAGCCTGACCTCCTACCGTGCGCTGCGGTTCGGCAAGAACGTCGAGCTGATCCTCACCGACCAGCACAGCTATCGCTCGGAGGATCCCTCCGAGGCGCCTCAGGCTGGCGCGTTGGCAACGCCCGACTTCCCGCTCCTCGAACCTGAGGAGATCAACCAAATCCTCGACGCCGGCCGGGTCTATGAGGGCGGCAGGCCGCCGGCCACGATCAAGGTGGGCGACAAGTCGGTCCCCAACTGGCGCAAGGACGCTCCGCCGGTCTCGATGTTGGGCGCGAAGCAGAAGGCGTGGTTCTTCAAGACGCTGAAAGCCTCGACGGCGACCTGGAAGGTCTGGGGCGCCACCAACGGCACCCTGGAGATGCGCGCAGACTTCCAGAACATCCCGGCCGGGATGACCAAGCCCTGGCCCGGCGCGGGCTATGCGAGCGGCGGAAGTGGCGACTGGTCTGGCTGCGTAACGGAGCGGGCCGAGGTCTACGACTTCGTGCGAGACCAGAAGATCACCGGCCTCGCCACCGTCTCCGGCGACCGTCACAGCTTCTGGGCGGGCCTGTCGGCCAAGGCCCTGCCGCCGAAGGCGTTCGAGCCGGTTGGCGTGGCCTTCATCAC
The DNA here is from genome assembly GCA_045802455.1 of Phenylobacterium sp. GTDB lineage: Bacteria > Pseudomonadota > Alphaproteobacteria > Caulobacterales > Caulobacteraceae > Phenylobacterium. The sequence goes on from JBJMQX010000041.1 coordinate 8,316, forward strand.
GGGCTCGATCTCGGCCCCCGGCCTGTTCGAGAGCCTCGGCTACAACCTCAAGAAGGACCACCCGCTCCGGCCGCTGCTTCTGAAGGACACGCCCGGCGCTCCGCCCGAGCCCACGGTCAACATGCTGCTGCGGCACGGCGTGGCCTCGACGGTCGAGTATGTGAAGTCAGGAGACGTGGCCAAGGCCCGCGCGCTCACCAACCCGCAGATGGCGCCGCACGTCTCGTTCGTGGACATGGGCGGCCACGGCTATGCCGTGGTGCGGGCGAACCCAGATGCCTTGGAGACCGAGTTCGTCTGCATCCCGCGTCCACTGGAACGTAGCGCGACCGCCGACGGCGGTCCCCTCGCCTACCGCGTGGTCCACCGGGCGGCGCTGTGGAAGGCCGGCGAGCGGCCCAGGCTCGAGCAGAGAGTGCTGGAGGGCGACCCGAAGCTCTCGATCTAGCGGCAACAATCAGTTGCTCCCCCTCAGGGGGAGCTGTCAGCGCAGCTGACTGAGGGGGTTTCATCCGCTGTCTGAGCGGAAACCCCCTCCGTCACCTTGCGGCGACACCTCCCCTGTGGGGGAGGAATGGGTCACTTGATGATCTTGGAGACCACGCCGGAGCCGACCGTGCGGCCGCCCTCGCGGATGGCGAAGCGCAGGCCCTGGTCCATGGCGATCGGGGTGATCAGCTCGACCTCCAGCTCGGCGTTGTCGCCGGGCATGATCATCTCGACGCCTTCCTTCAGCTTGATGATGCCGGTCACGTCGGTGGTGCGGAAGTAGAACTGCGGCCGGTAGTTGGTGAAGAACGGCGTGTGGCGCCCGCCCTCCTCCTTGGTCAGGATGTAGGCCTCGGCCATGAAGTTGGTGTGCGGGGTGATCGAGCCCGGCTTGCAGAGCACCTGGCCC
>JBJMQX010000042.1:0-14736 GCA_045802455.1 Phenylobacterium sp.
GTTGGACGCGCCCTGCCCCACGGTCTCCGGGCTCATGATCTCGTAGGTGCCGCGGTCCTTCAGCATCCCGTCCTGGTGGATGCCGCTCTCGTGCGCGAAGGCGTTCTTGCCGACGATCGCCTTGTTGAACTGAACCGGGAAGCCAGTGATCGCCGAGACGTAGCGCGAGGCGCGGGTGATGTGGGTGGTCTCGACGCCGGTGTGGCAGACCAGACGGTCCCGGCGGGTCTTCAGCGCCATGACGATCTCTTCCAGCGCCGCGTTGCCAGCCCGCTCGCCCAGGCCGTTGATGGCGCATTCCACCTGCCGCGCGCCGCCCTGCACGCCGGCCAGCGAATTGGCGACCGCCAGGCCCAGGTCGTTGTGGCAGTGGGTCGAGAGCACGATGGCGTCCGCGCCGTCCACGTTCTCCAGGATGTCGCGGAAGATCTCGGCGTATTCCGAGGGATACGAATAGCCCACCGTGTCCGGCAGGTTGATCGTCGACGCGCCGGCCTTGATCGCGGCGTCGACGCAGCGGCGCAGGAAGTCCTGCTCGGTCCGCGTGGCGTCCTGCGCCGACCACTCCACGTCGTCGCAGAGGTTGCGCGCGTGGGTCACCGACTTGGTGATCATCTCCAGGATGTCTTCCTGGCTGGCGTGCAGGATGTGGTCGCGGTGCGACGGACTGGTGGACAGGAACGTGTGGATGCGGCCGCGCTTGGCCTTGCGGATGGCCTCGGCGCAGCGGTCGATGTCGGCCATTCCGGCGCGGGCCAGGCCGCAGACGGTGCTCTCGGTGACCAGCCCGGCGATCTGCCGCACCGCCTCGAAATCGCCGTTCGAGGCGATCGGAAAGCCCGCCTCGATCACGTCGACCTTCATCTCCTCGAGGATCTTGGCGAGCTCGATCTTCTCCTCCAGCGACATGGACGCGCCGGGCGACTGCTCGCCGTCGCGCATGGTGGTGTCGAAGACGACGACGCGGTCGCGCTCCGGGCGCGGCGCGGTGTCCGGTGCGGGTTGGGACTCGGACTCTGGGCCGGAGGCTGGGGCTGAAGGGGTCATTTCGAAGGTCTCTTCGCGGAAGGTTGCTGGGGTCGGGCGCGGGATGGATCCTCTGAACGCCCGGCCGCGAAGACGCGCAGCCTAGAGAGGCGCCCAGGGGCGGCTAAGCCCCAGCGAAAGAATAAGCAGGCTGACGTTGCGCGTGCGCATGGCCACAGGCTCTACCGAAATGGCCCCTGCGCCGCAAGCATCTTGCGCCAGATGCGGCTCTAGGCCGCTTCCAGGGCAAGAACCTTGCTCACCGCGGGGCGCCCGGCCATCTGTCGGCTGTGCTCGAAAAGCCGCGGGAACTGCCGTGGATCGACGCCGTCGCCCTCCAGCCAGCCGAACAGGGTGAAGAGATAGCCGTCGCAGACCGAGTAGTCGGCGCCCAGCACCCACGGCCCCTCGAACATCTCGTCCTCGATGAGGCGGAAGCAGGCGGTCTCGTTCTCCGGGACCTTTCGGGTCATGTCGGCGAACGAGCTCTTCTCGTCGGCCCATCGGTAGCCGCGGTGCTTGTGGGCGTGCGCCACATGAACGGTCGAGCAGAGATAGCTGTTGAACGCGTGCGCCTGGGCTCTCGCCCAGGCGTCCACCGGAAGCAGCCGCGCGGCTGGGTGGGTCTCGGCAATGTACGACAGGATCGCCGGCGTCTCGGTCAGCACGCCGCGGTCGGTGACCAGCGCCGGCACCCGTCCCTTCGGGTTGACCGCCAGGTATTCGGGCTTCCGCTGGTCGCCGTCCTTGGTGCTCATCACCACCAGCTCGTAGGGCGCGCCCGCCTCCTCCAGCGCGATCAGCGATGCCAGCGAGCACGAGCCCCAGGCGTGGAACAGCTTCAGCATCAGGCCTCTCCCTTTTCGCGGCTGCGCAGCCAGGCCCGCGCGCCCCAGCCGAGGCCGATCCAGACCACCACGATCAGCACCAGCCAGAGCGCGTCGCGGCCGACCTCGCCGCGCAGCAGCCGCACGATCGACCCGCCGGCGAAGGCGGTCAGCACGATCTTCGGGATGATGCCGAGCGCGGTCCCCAGCGTGAAGTCGACAACCCGCATCGGCGTCACGCCGGCGGCCATGTTGACCACGATGAACGGCGCCGAGGGCACCAGGCGCACGATGAAACTGGCCAGGAAGCCGTTGCGGCCGACGTGGTCCATGAACCGCTTCACGCCCGCGCCGGAGAACCGCTCCAGCGCCTTCGCGCCGGCGGCCCGGCCCAGGTAGAAGCCGACCAGCGAGGAGACCATGGTGCCGATCCAGCTGTAGGCGAAGCCCAGCGTCGGGCCGAACGCGACCACGGCGGCGGCGATCAGCATGATCTGCGGCACGCCCACGAAGGCGAGGGCGGCGAACGCCAGCACCGCCACCGGCAGCGCCCAGGGGCCGGACGCCGCCCCCAGCCACTGCTGGACCGTCGCCTCGCCGTTGAAGCCCAGCACCTGGGCCCCGAACAGGAACACCAGGCCCACGCCGCCGAACAGCACGAACGACACCACAAGCGTGCGCCACGCCTGGGCGTCCATGTTCGACAGGAACGAGAGGAGGCGGCGCATCTGTCGCCTCAGGTCGCCGATCGCCCAGTCAGGGTCAAGACGCTGCGGAGGCAGCCGTCGTCCGGCAAACCTAAGCCATTGTTCCGCTTAAACTTGTGGAAAGGCTTTCATAGTTAACCTGAGGGCAAGTCAGTAGCCCCCGGCGGGCGGCGCGCGTACCGAGGCCCCACGATGACCACCTTCACCTTCGAGACGATCACCGCGGCGCAGGCCCTGCAGTTCACGGCCAACGACTTGCTGATGTTCCAGACCGGAACCGCCATGCAGTCCAGCGTCAGCTACCTGCTGAACGGCGACGTCGCGATCACGGTCGGCGCCCGGACGGTGGAGTTCGGCGCCGCGATCACCAACGTCGCGCTGCCCTTCACCTTCGCCTCGAATGGCTCCGTGCTCTTCATCGGCGGTACGGCCGCGGACGAAGTCAGCCTCTCCGGCAGCATCCCCGGCAACGCGATGTTCGGCGGCGGCGGCAACGACGTCCTGGACCTCGATGGCATGGGCGGTCTCGCCCAGGGGAACCAGGGCAACGACACGATCCTGAGCCAGGGCCAGGCCACCATCTACGGCGGCCAGGGCGACGACTCCCTCTCGGCCACGGTCGGCGCCGACCACGACTTCCTGCAGGGCAACAAGGGCAACGACACCATCGTCGGCGGGTTGCACGACACCCTGCTGGGCGGCCAGGGCGACGACAGCATCACCGGCGGCGGCATCCTGGACGGCAACCTCGGCGACGACAGGGTCACCGGCTCAGGCCAGCTGTTCGGCGAGGACGGCAATGACACGCTCACCACCATGGGGCTCGGCGGCGATTCCCTGACCGGCGGCAACGGGGCCGACCATTTCGTTTTCAGCAACGGCGCCCCTTCGTCGGGGTTCATCACTCAGATCCTGGACTGGTCGTCTCTGGACAGCCTGCAGTTCAGGGCGCCGGCCGCGGGGACCACCGGCTTCACCACGGCGACCGCATCCAGCTACCAGGCGGCGCTCACCGCGGCGACCGGTCTGATCCAGACCAACCACTTCGCCCATGTCGCCGTGCAGGTGGGCGCCGACGTGATCGTCTTCTCCTCCGCGTCCGGCGCGCCCGACGCGGTCGACCTCGTCGGCCGCACGCTCGCCGACATCTCGGCCGCCAACTTCATCTGAGCCGAGCCTCTTCCGCGGGTCGACCGCAGGCGCGGCTTAGGCTATAGGCGCCCCCGTTCCGGCAACCTATCTCAGCCCACGGGAGGTCCAGCCCGCCATGTCGCTCGAATCCGTCTCGCTTTCGCGCGTGAAGCCGTCCGCCACCCTGGCGGCCGACCAGAAAGCGCGCGAGCTGAAGGCGCAGGGGCGCGACATCATCAGCCTCGCCGCCGGCGAGCCGGACTTCGACACGCCCGACAACATCAAGGACGCCGCCATCAAGGCGATCCGCGACGGCAAGACCAAGTACACCAACGTCGACGGCATCCCGGAGCTGAAGGAGGCCGTCGTCGGCAAGTTCGCCCGCGAGAACGGCCTGACCTACAAGACCAGCCAGGTGAACGTCTCGCCGGGCGGCAAGCCGGTGATCTGGAACGCCATGATCGCCACGCTGAACCCCGGCGACGAGGTGGTGATCCCGACGCCCTACTGGGTCAGCTACTGGGACATCGTGCGGCTGGCCGGCGGCACGCCGGTGGCCGCCCCCACGACCGCCCAGAGCGGCTTCAAGCTCTCCCCCGAGGGCCTGGAGAAGGCGATCGGGCCGAAGACCCGCTGGCTCCTGCTGAACTCGCCGTCGAACCCGTCGGGCGCGGCCTACACGCGGGCCGAGCTGAAGGCGCTGGCCGAGGTGCTGCTGCGCCATCCGCACGTCTGGATCCTGACCGACGACATGTACGAGCACCTGGTGTTCGGCGACTTCGAGTTCACCACCATCGCCCAGGTCGAGCCGGCGCTCTACGACCGCACGCTGACCATGAACGGCGTCTCCAAGGCCTACGCCATGACCGGCTGGCGGATCGGCTACGCCGCCGGGCCCGAGCCGCTGATCAAGCTGATGGCCAAGGTGATGAGCCAGACCACCTCCAACCCGTCGTCGATCTCCCAGTGGGCGGCGGTCGAGGCGCTGAACGGGCCGCAGGACTTCATCAAGCCGAACGCCACGCTGTTCGAGGAGCGCCGCGACCTGGTCGTCTCGATGCTGAACCAGGCCAGGGGCCTGCACTGCCCGACGCCGGAGGGCGCCTTCTACGTCTATCCGTCCGTGGAAGGCCTGATCGGCAAGCAGGCGCCGTCCGGCAGGACCATCGGCTCCGACGAGGACTTCGCCGTCGAGCTCCTGGAGACCGAGGGCGTCTCGGTGGTGTTCGGCGCCGCCTTCGGCCTCTCGCCCTTCTTCCGCATCAGCTACGCCACCTCCAACGCCGCCCTCGAAGACGCCTGCGCCCGCATCCAACGCTTCTGCGCCGCGGTGAAGTGACCGCCTAGCGACTCATCCCGAACGGCCCGGCGGGCCGATCCGGGATCCAGCAGCCCCCGGGTCCGCTCCCCTCCCAGATGCGGAGCATCTTGGGAGAGGCGGCGGCGTGGCGCTTGCCGCAGGCGTGGCGTTGGACCCGGCCGCAACCGGGCGGTGAGGCTGTTTGACGCCGACCCTTTAGGCGCGCAGGCTTCCGGCAAGTCAAAGCCGCAGCGGTGGGGTCTATGCGGACCGGTCGGGGGCGGCCATTCAACTGTCGAGCTGATCTTCCTCGTCGCGCCTCTCCCGAGACTTCGCGGACATTATGATTTCGGGAGCAGCGTACATGAGATCCCTCCCCGCCATCCTGCTCATGCTGTCGGCGCTGGCTTACGGCGCCGCCGCCGCGGAGCGGCCGCACCTGCTCATCCAGCGGATCGCGCCGAGCGTTTCCGCCCTCTACATCGCCAACGCCGATGGGTCGGGCGAACGCCGGCTCCTCAGCGGGTCGGCGCTGGACTACAACGCCGCGCTCTCGCCCGACGGGAAATGGGTGCTGTTCACCTCCGACCGGGCGGGCTCCGCCGATGTCTACCGCGCCAGGATCGACGGCTCCGGCCTGGAACGGCTCACCGACGATCCGGCATACGACGACCAGGCGGCCTGGTCGCCGGACGGCCAGCGCATCGCGTTCGTGTCCTCGCGCGGCTCGGGGGTGACGGACCTCTGGACCCTCGATCTGCGGACCCGCCGGCTGCGCAACGTCACGGCGGCCCCGGGCGGCGACTTTCGCCCCAGCTGGTCGCCCGATGGAAAATGGATCGCCTTCTCGTCGGATCGGGAGACCCGGGTCGAACGCCGCGCGCCGGAGTGGGAGCAATCGCAGCGCACCAGTCTTTATCTGATCCATCCCGACGGCTCGGGACTGCGGCGCCTGACGGACGGCGAGCAGTTCGCCGGTTCGCCACGGTGGTCGCCAGATGGGAAGCGGATCGTGTTCTATGAACTCGCCGTCCCCGGCACCCATTTCGCCCGGGAGGGCGGCCTGGATGCGCTGGTCACCTCGCAGATCGTCTCGATCGAGATCGCGACCGGCGCGCGCCAGGCGCTGACCTCGGGCCGCGGGCTGAAGATTTCGCCGCAGTTCCTGGACAATCAGCGGGTCGGCTACGTGGTCAAGGCGGGCGGCCAGGCCGGCATCGCCTACACCTCCGGCGAACGCGGGACGCCCGGCGCGGTCCGAAATCCGAGATGGTCGGCCGATGGGCGGCAGGTCGTCTATGACCGGGGCGCCGCGGAGTCTGTGGGCGTGGGTTATCGGCCCATGCAGCCGCTCTTTGGCGGCGCCGGACGTTTCGATCTCGCCCACTTCGGACGGCTGGCGGCCTTCTCGCCCGATGGCCGCAGGATCGCCTTCAGCGAGCCCGCCGGCGGCCCGGACTGGGTGATCTCGGTGATGGACGCTGACGGCCGGAACGCAAAGCGCATCTATTCGGAAAAGGGCGCCGCCGCGATGGCTCCGAGATGGTCCCCCGATGGCCGCCAGATCGTGTTCGGGGTGAGCGGCGGCTTCTCCTCGCGCGGCATCACCGGCCGGATCGTCGAGATGGACGCGGACGGGTCCAACATGCGTGTGCTCGCCACAGCCTCGGGCGCGGGCTTTCCAAGCATCTCGCCCGACGGCCGGCGACTGGTGTTCCGGGTGTGGGGCAAGGCCGACGATGAGCGCGGCCTGCGCATCCTGACGCTCGCGACCGGCGCGGTGAGCCGCCTCACGGACACCGACTACGACACCTTTCCGGGCTGGTCGCCGAGGGGTGACCTGATCGCCTTCACCAGCTGGCGCAACGACGACTTCGACATCTACACCATCCATCCCGACGGAACCGGTCTCAGGCGATTGACCACGACCCCGGGCAACGACGCCCACTCGTCCTGGTCGCCGGACGGCGAGTGGCTGATGTTCGCCAGCAGCCGGCTTGGGTTCAAGGACGAAGCGCCGCTCTCCGACGACCAGTCCCAGCCCTACGCGGAAATCTTTGTCATGCGCGCCGACGGCTCGGGCCAGCGCCCGCTCACCGACAATCAATGGGAAGATGGACCCGGAGCCTGGCCCCCGGCGGCGACGTCGCACGCCCCGCCGACGGCTTCACGCTGACGTCGTCAGCATCGGCACAGCGCGCCAATTCCGATCGCTCCGACGAACCAAGTCCGCCTTACGCCGTTGGCTTCCTGACGGCTGCTCGATCGCGTTCGAGGCGGCCCGTCCCGATCAAGCCCGACCACGGCCAGCCGCCCTCGTGTGGCCATGCGCGCCTCGACGCGCAGGAAGGAACGCAACCATGGACGTCATGCGCAAGGCGGAACTCAAGACCGTCGACGGGCCCGCGGACTACTTCACCGGCAAGGTCACGATCACTGGCCAGTTCCAGCGGCCCGAGCCTTCGCGGGTCGGCGGCGCCATCGTCCGCTTCGAGCCTGGCGCGCGCACCGCCTGGCACACGCACCCCGCCGGCCAGACGCTCATCGTCACCGAAGGCGTCGGCTGGACCCAGGTGGAGGGCGGCCCGAAGCTCGAGTTCTACGCCGGCGACGTGCTGTGGTGTCCGGCCGAGCACAAGCACTGGCACGGCGCCACGCCGCACGCGGCCATGACCCACATCGCCATCCAGGAAAGCGTCAACGGCTCGCCCGTGACCTGGATGGAGAAGGTGACCGACGCGGAATACCTCGCGCCGCTGGGGTCCGACTGAGCCGTGCTGCCCCGCCCCCGCAAACCCGAAGCCTTCGACAGGTGGCTAAGATGATCCTGCAAGAGACATTCACACTCGCCAACGGCGTCGCGATTCCGAAGCTGGGGCTCGGCGTCTGGATGATTCCTGACGACGAGGTCGCCCGCGTCGTGGGCGACGCCCTTGCGATCGGCTATCGCCACATCGACACCGCCCAGGCCTACGGGAACGAGCGCGGCGTGGGCGAAGGCCTGCGGGCCAGCGGCCTGCCCCGGGATGAGGTCTTCGTGACCACCAAGCTCGCCGCTGAATGCAAGCGCTACGCCGAGGCCAAGGACCGCATCGACGGGTCGCTGCGGACGCTCGGGCTCGACCACATCGACCTGATGCTCATCCACAGCCCGCAGCCCTGGGCGGAGTTCCGGGAGGGCGGCCACTTCTTCGAGGGCAACCTCGAGGCCTGGCGCGCGCTGGAAGAGGCGCACCAGGCCGGCAAGCTCCGCGCCATCGGCGTGTCAAACTTCGAGCGGGCGGACCTCGACAACCTTCTCGACAACGGCAGGATCGCGCCGATGGTCAACCAGGTCCTGGCGCATGTGGGGAACACGCCCTTCGATCTGATCGACTACGCGCGGTCGAAGGGGATCCTGGTCGAGGCCTACTCGCCGGTCGCCCACGGCGCGCTGCTGAACAATGACGATGTGGGCGCGCTCGCCCAAAAATACGGCGTCAGCGTCGCGCAGCTCTGCATCCGCTATTGCCTGCAGCTTGGCCTCATTCCCCTGCCGAAGACCACCAACGCCGCGCACTTACGCGCCAACGCCGCCGTGGACTTCGAGATCTCCGATGCGGACATGGAGACGCTGAAGGCCGCGAAGGACGCGACAGACTATGGGGCGGCGAACGCGTTCCCCGTGTTTGGCAAGAAGCGGCGGGCCGCCGCCTACGGCCTCTTCCCCGGATACCACGCCGGCCGGTAGTCGCTGTCCAGCAGCCAGTTCACCGGGTCCACCAGCGAGCCGATGGTGCGGTCCATCAGCTCCAGGTCCACGTGCGCCAGGTCGTCGGTGGCGGCGTGATAGGTCGGCGTCACCGGCCAAGCGCTGATCGTCTGGGCGACCACCCCCTTGAGCGCCAGCTGGAAGTTGTCGGAACGCTGGAAGAAGTTCTGCGCCGGATAGAGGTCCGGGCCGATCTGGGCGCCGTGCGCCTGCAATGTCGGCCCCAGGTCGGTGCGGTCCCAGCCGGTCAGCATCAGGAAGCCGGGCCGCTGGGGATCGTCGACGCCGATCATCTCGAACTCCAGGTTGGCGACCAGGTCGCTCACCTCGATCGGCGGATGGGCCAGGTAGTACTTGGCCCCCAGCGCGCCCTCCTCCTCGCAGCCGAAGAGGCCGAAGTAGACCGTCCGCCTGTGCGGCTTGGCGCGGCCCAGGATGCGGGCGAACTCGACCACCGCCGCCGTGCCCGAGGCGTCGTCGTCGGCCCCGTGGAAGGTCACCCCGTTCCTGACGCCGAGGTGATCGTAGTGGGCGGTCAGCAGGATGGCCTGGCGGTCGGCGTCGGGCGCCGTCCCGTGGCGCACGCCCAGCACGTTGTAGGTGGTGCGCACGAGGGGCTCGCCGCGCGGCGCGCTGATCCGCATCCGGCCGCCCTCGAAGCCCGCCAGCTGCGCGAACGCCTCGGGGCGGACGAAGACGATCGGGACCTGCGGCGCGCGGGGCGGGATGTCGGCGACCTGCACCGGGCCCGGCGGCCGCTGGGCGGTCTCGGCCCACCGCTGCAGCAGATAGTCGCTGGCCGACACGACGACGGCCGCCGCGCCGGCCCGCGCCGCCTGCACCGCCCGCGCGCCGGCCAGGCCCTCGAGCACCACCACCTTGCCCTTGATGGCGTCGAACGGCGCGGCCGGGTCGGCGATCCGCACGACCTCGCCGTCCAGCTCCGGCGGCGTGTCGGCGACCACCGCCTCCTGGCCGTGCGTCAGCTTCAGCACGCGCCCGTCGGGCGCGGTGAACGCGATCGCCGGCGGCGCGGCGTAGGTGGGCGTGGTCAGGGTCACCGGCTGCAGGAAGGCCCCGCCGGGCAGGGCGCCCTCGATCTTCTGCCGCGCGAGGGTGTCGGCGAGATAGCGGGCGGCGGCGTTCTCGTCCGCGCTGCCGCACTTGCGCCCGTGCAGGGCGTCGCCGGCCAGCGTCTGCATCGTGGCCCTGACGCAGTCGGCGCACACCGCGGCTTTGGGTGCGCCGGTCGAGCCCGGGGCGGCCAACGCCGCGCCCAGCGCCACCGCGGCGGCGATCGCCCAAGCTGCCCTCACAGGTCTCCCCCCGACGTCCGCCAGGCCGGGCAAGACGCCCCGGCCGCACGACGCTCAGGTTCGCATGCGGCCGGGCTGCGGGACTAGTGCTTCGTGCGCCAGGCGGACTTGGCGGCGTCCTTGGTCATGTTCAGGCGCACGGTGTCGTCGTCGATCATCTCCACCCAGCTGAGCGGGATCATGTGGTGCTTGAGGCCCGAGGCGATATCGAACTTGGTCAGCTCGATCTCGTCGCCGATCACCTTGTCGACGCGCCCGACGTGGCCGCCGTCGGAGCCTTCGACGTCCATGTGTTCGTGGATCTCGGAGGGTTGGATCATCGCGGGGTCTCCTTCAGCCGTAGCAAGGCTTGGGAAACGAGGCAGGCCGTGGGAGGTTTCGTGTCGTGACCGAGCCGATCAACCTCAACAAGGCCCGCAAGGCCCGAGCCAAGGCCGACGCCAAACGCGCCGCCGCCGAGAACCGCGTGCGCTTCGGGCGTGGCAAGGCTGAGACCACGGTCTCGAAGCTGGAGACCGAACGGGCGAAGCGCGCCCTGGATTTGAAGAAGCGGGAGGACTGAGGGGCCCAGATGCTCCCCCTCAGGGGGAGCTGTCCCGAAGGGACTGAGGGGGTTCAAGCCCCCGGGGCCTCGGGTGGAACCCCCTCCGGCGCTTCGCGCCACCTCCCCCTGCGGGGAGGATCTAGGCGCTCTGCGGGACCGCGCCGTCGCGGGCGTTCGCGGGAATGGAGTCGTAGATCGTCGGCGGGGTGATGTTGAGGCGCCGCCGCGCGCTCTCCAGCGGCTCGGCCATCAGGCGCTCGTAGTCCTGGCCCAGCAGCCAGCTCGCCGCCTTGCCGCGCCGATAGCCCTGCCAGATCGCCTTCACGTAGGGATACTGCTTGCCCTGGCGCGCGCGCCAGGCGGCCCCGGCCCCGATCAGCGCCCAGCCGAGCCCCTTCGTCTGGGCGTAGGAAAACGCCACCAGGCACGCCTCGCCCAGCGCGTCGCGGTGATAGCCGGTCAGGATGTGCCAGATGTCGTGCACGTCGCGCGTGCGCCTGCCGAACCAGGCGTAGGGGTGCGGCTCGTCGATCTGCGCCGCGCCCTGGCGGCTGATCTCGGCCAGGCCCTCGGCGGAGAGCTGCTCGCTGCGGATGAAGTCGCGGTAGGCGGCGCCGACGCTGCCGGCCGGCAGGCCGTCCAGCCAGGCGTCGTCCATCAGCAGCCGCGCGAACTCCTGGCGCTCATAGGCGATGCGGCCGCCCTGCCCGCTCGCCAGCAGCCGGTGGTAGCCCTTGGCGGTCGAGGCGCCGTTCAGCGCGCGCATGATCTCGAACACCTGGCCGGTGTCTTCCTTGTCGTTCAGCAGCCGGCGCAGCGAGCGCAACGCGTGCGCCCAGTCCAGCTTCGTCGCGCCGCTGCGCAAGGCGTTCGGACGGTCTGCGGTGTCGGCGAGGGCCATCGGAATCCCGTGCTCAATCTCGTTCGGCACAAAGATGACGACCCCGTCAACTTTTGGCAAGGGGTTTGATCGTGCGCCCGAAGCGGCCGAGAGAAGGCGCATGGGAAGCTTGCAAAAGCGTTCCGTGCAGCTCTCCGGCCACGCGACCTCGATCGCGCTGGAGCCGGAGTTCTGGGCGGTGCTGGACGAGATGGCCGCGGCCGAGGGCCAGAGCCTCGCCGCCCTGGTCGTCCGCATCGACGCCGCCCGCGCCGGCCGCCCCCTTGCCTCGGCCTGCCGAGTCGCCGCGCTGGCGTTCGCCGGCCGTCGCTAGCGGGTGGCGGTCGCGCGACGGCGCATGCGGCGCAGGCTGGCCAGGCCGAAACGCCAGGTGAGCCAGCCCAGCACGAGACCGACGACGATGCCGATCGGGATGATCCACGCGCCCAGGATCTCGTGGCCCAGTGCGGAATCGGTCATGCCAAGCGAAACGCCCTCCAGGTCGCCATTCGGGGCGCGCGAGATCCAAAGGCCTGCCTTGTCCCACAAGAACGGCTTCACCAGCGCGGTGATCAGCAAGCCGGCCGCCAGGCCGTAGCCCAGGAATGACACCAGGAACACATAGGTCCCGAAGAGACTCAGCCCCGCCAGCCTCACCACCGAACGCAGCACGCTGAGCGGCGATCGGTTCTGCTCGACCTGCGCTACGATCCGCTCGGTGACGTTGATGCGCGCCACCTCGCGCGGCGAGCCCAGCCCGGCGAGCGCCGCCTCGATACTCGCCGTCGACCGGTCGGCGCCGACCTTGTCGAGCACATGGCTCTTCAGCTCAGCCAGGGTCTCGCCGATCTCGGCGTCAGGCAGGCTTTTCAGGTGGCGGTGCACCTGGGCGAGGTAGGTGTCGAGGTGGGCCAGGCCCCCGTCTTGGCTTTCGAACACCCTGATCATCGGCTGTCTCCATCCATAGGGGCGAGCAGCCGTTCGAGGCCGGCGGAAAAGACCCGCCAGCTCCTGGCCATCTGCCGCACGCGGCGGCGGCCCTCGTCAGTGAGGCGGTAGTACTTGCGCGGGTGGCCGGCGTCGGCCTCGACCCATTCGGACTCCACCAGCCCCTCGGCCTTCATCCGGCTGAGCAGCGGATAGATCGTGCCCTCGGGGATCGAGAGCCCCGCATCGGCGTCCAGCCGGCGCAGGATCTCCAGCCCGTAGAGCCGCTCCGGCCAGAGGATCGCCAGGACGGCGAGCCCCAGCCCACCCTTGCGGACCTGGGTTTCCCAGCCCGTCAGATCTTCGGCCGGCGCGGCGCGTTCTCGTCCCATGCACGATACCTTGCATATCTAAGTATCGTGCGTCAACAGCCTCGGAGGCCGAACGCAGCGCTGTCGTGACGGCTTTCCCTCTACAGCTAGCGCGGCGCGTCGCTCGCCGGCGGCTGCTGCGGGCCGTTCACCTGGCCGCCGGGCGTGGCGGGGGCGGAGCCGCTGGCCGGCGCAGGCGGTAGGTAGGCGGGTCCCTCCGCCTCGCTGGTCATCGTGCCGCGGCCCGAGGCGGTCGGGTGGGTCCCCTGGCGCTGCCACATGGCGATCGCGAACCAGGCGACCAGGATCGCGACGATGATCCAGACCAGCGGCGGGATGCGCCGGGTGCGGCCGGTGTCGGGCGAGACGTCGCGGGGATCGACGGGCTCGGAGGTTTTCGCCATCGGGGCCTCCTCGTGTTGGAAAGGGGCAACACCTCCCGCTCGGCGAGGTTCCGGCGGACAAAGGCTCCGGGCGCCGTGCTAGACGATGGCTCATGTTCCTGCCCGCCACCCTTCCCGAACCCCCGCCCGCGATCACCGCCGAGCAGCAGGCGGACCTGGATTGCGTCAGCGTCGGCCTGGCCGCCGGCGGCGGGGTGCGCGGGCGCAGCCCCTGGGACACCCGGCTGGTCCGCTTCTACCTCGGCCGCCTGACGCTCAGCGACCGCGACCGCGACTGGCGCGCCCGGGTCGTCGTGCTGCCCGACACCCTCACCTACGGCGAGTTCATGCGCCGCTTCGACGCCTGCGCCGCCCGCCTGCCCCCGCCGCGCGGCCGCTGAGATCGGCGGAACGCAGCGCGAACACTGGGCTGCCCTCGGCGGCTCCCCATGTTAGACAGACGCCGATGCCCGCCGACTCTCAGCCTCACACCCCTGCCCCCCAATCGGGCCAACGCGTCAGCGACCTGGCGCGCGCCGACCCGCGCCCAGCGGACTACCTCGACGGCCTGAACCCCGAGCAGCGCGAGGCCGTCGAGGCCACCGAGGGCCCGGTGCTGGTGCTGGCCGGCGCCGGCACCGGCAAGACCCGGGTGCTCACCACCCGCCTCGCCCACCTGCTGGCCACCGGCAAGGCCAGGCCCTGGGAGCTCCTGGCCGTCACCTTCACCAACAAGGCGGCCCGCGAGATGCGCGAGCGGATCACCGCGATCATCGGCGGCCAGGCCGAGGGGCTGCGGTGGCTGGGCACCTTCCACTCGATCGCCGCCCAGATCCTGCGGCGCCACGCCGAGCTGGTCGGCCTGAAGTCGAACTACACCATCCTCGACGACGACGACCAGGAACGGCTGATCAAGCAGGTGCTGGAGGCCGAGAACGTCGATTCCAAGCGCTGGCCGGCCAAGGCGCTGGCGGGCCTGATCGACCACTGGAAGAACCGCGGCTGGCGTCCCGACCAGGTGCCGCCGGCCGAGAGCGGCCAGTTCGCGAACGGCAAGGGCCAGGCGATGTACCGCCTCTACCAGGAGCGGCTGCGCGTCCTGAACGCCTGCGATTTCGGCGACCTCCTGCTGCACAACCTGACCATCTTCACCAGCCGGCCGGACGTGCTGGCCGAGTTCCACGACCGCTTCCGCTACATTCTGGTGGACGAGTACCAGGACACCAACGTCGCCCAGTACCTGTGGCTCAGGCTGCTCGCCCAGAAGCGCCAGAACGTCTGCTGCGTCGGCGACGACGACCAGTCGATCTACGGCTGGCGCGGCGCCGAGGTGGACAACATCCTCAGGTTCGAGCGCGACTTCCCGGGCGCCAAGGTGATCCGCCTGGAGCGCAACTACCGCTCGACCAGCCACATCCTGGCCGCCGCCTCCGGCCTGATCGCCGCCAACAAGGGCCGGCTGGGCAAGACCCTGTGGACGGAGGCGCAGGGCGGCGAGAGGTGATCGTCCGCGGGGTCTGGGACGGCGAGGCCGAGAGCCGGCTGATCGCCGACGAGATCGAGCGGGCGAAGA
>JBJMQX010000043.1:0-29835 GCA_045802455.1 Phenylobacterium sp.
CTGGTGCTCGAGCCCAAGTCCCGCAACGTCGAGCCCGAGGTCCTGATGGAGAGCCTCTTCAAGCTCTCCGACCTCGAGACCCGCTTCTCCGTCAACCTCAACGTCCTCGACGCCCGCGGCACGCCCGGCGTCATGGGCCTGCGCGCGATCCTCAGGGCCTTCCTCGACCACCGCCGCGAGGTGCTGGTCCGTAGAGCCCGCCATCGCCTCGGCAAGATCGAGGCGCGGCTGCACATCCTCGACGGCCTGCTGATCGCCTACCTCAACCTCGACGAGGTGATCCGCATCGTCCGCTACGAGGACGAGCCCAAGGCGCGCCTGATCGAGGCCTTCGCGCTGACCGACCTCCAGGCCGAGGCCATCCTCAACACCCGCCTGCGCCAGCTTGCCCGCCTGGAGGAGATGGAGCTCCGCCGCGAACACGCCGAGCTCGCCGAGGAGCGCGACGGCATCGCCGCCATGCTGGCCTCCGACCGCCAGCAGTGGAAGCTGGTCGCCGCGGGCCTCAAGGACGTCAAGGCCCAGCTCGGCGACCTCAACCGCCGCCGCTCGGCCTTCGAGGGCGCCCCCGAGGTCGACGCCGACGCGGCCATCGAGGCGATGATCGTGCGCGAGCCGATCACCGTCATCCTCTCCGAGCGCGGCTGGATCCGCGCCGCCCGGGGCCGGGTCGAGGACCCCTCGGAGCTGAAGTTCAAGGAGGGCGACAAGCTGGCCTTCCTGGTCGAGGGCCAGACCACCGACAAGCTGCTGATCTTCGCTTCCGACGGCCGCTTCTTCACGCTCGGCTGCGACAAGCTCCCCTCGGCCCGCGGCCACGGCGAGCCCGTCCGCCTGATGCTCGACCTGGAGGACCGCACCGGCATCGTCGACGTCTTCATGCTGCAGCCCGGCGCGCGCCGCGTGCTGGCGTCCAAGGAGGGGTACGGCTTCATCATGCCCGAGGCCGAGGCGGTCTCCTTCCGCCGGGCCGGCAAGCAGGTGCTGAACGGGAAAGCCGAAGTCTGCGTAGCCTTGCGCGAAGCAGACGACCACCTGGCCGTCATCGGCGACAACGGCAAGATCCTGATCTTCCCCGTCTCCGAGCTCCCCGAGATGCCGCGAGGCAAGGGCGTCAAGCTCCAGGCTTACCGAGAAGGCGGCCTCCGCGACGCCATGGCCTTCGAGGCCGGGCAGGGCGCAGGGTGGGTGGACGCGGCGGGGCGAAACCGCGACTGGCCCGACTGGCGCGACTGGCTGGGCCGCCGGGCCGCGGCAGGGAAGCTCGCGCCGAAGGGCTTCCCGGCGACGAAACGCTTCAGGCCGCGATGAGTTGATGCAACCATTTCGGACGATATTACACCGAGTAGCCGCCCGCTCGTTGCTGCTCGTGACGTCGCCCAACGCCCATCCTGAGTTGGTCGAGAGGCTCACCGACTTTCTACAAGACCGCGGCGCTGTCGGCATGTTGCTACAGCGCTATGAAGATGGAGAGTCGCTCGAACAGATCGCCCTTGCCTATTGGGAGAGCCGCCTAGAATCGGGGCCGGCTCGCCTCGAAGACCTCGCTACCACCATTCTGATTGCCCTATTCACAGGGATCGCCGCAAACATAGTTGGCGACATGTGGAAGGGAGAGTTCGGTCCGCTGAACAAGCTATTTAGAAAGAAAGATCAGCGAAACATTGCTCGCCTGGGCGCGCTGGCTGAGCGAGCAGCACTCGATACACAGGTTGTATTGTTGCTTTACGCCGCAAAGAGATCTGGTGCTGGCACAGCCGTTCCAAAAGTTGGCGAGGAGCTACTCAAGCGTCTGACCCAGGGCCAAAACATCGCAGAGTTCGTCACCACGCACGCGGGCTCTTTCATTGAACCCCCGCCTCTCGACCTTATTGCGCATGCACAGTCAGTGATACGCGGGGTAGTCACCACCGAGACGATGCGCATTGAGGGTGTGGTTCCAGAACCCGATTCCATCGGTCGCATCGGCTTACCGTTGTCGCCGCACCTCGCGTTTGGTGAGGTCATCAATTTGCTTACGGGATTGGGCTCTAGGCCGCATCCTTGGCTCGGTCAATTTAAGCGGAAACTGTATACCCGGCGACTTTACCCGGACCTATGGCCTTCAGCGGAGGGGTCGTGGAACCCAAGTCCAAAGATTCTGATTTTGGACAACAAAACCGCCAATTTCCTCCACGAGATTCGTGAAGACCATCTCATTGCGCAAGCTGCCGGCTTGATCGCAGTCGATGGCGGCATGACGTCTCATTTGGCTGTCTACGCACGCGGTGCAGGCATAGGGGCAGTTGGAATCACTCTTTCTAACGAGGAATTGGGCCGCGTTCGATTTGCGCTAATCAGTAGTGATCGCGCGTATCTCTACGTTGATCTTCCCGGCATGGAGGTTGATCAGTTCAGAAAACTCGTCGATGCCATGCCCTTTCCCCGATACATCGGCGATCCTGCTTGAGGAAGAGCCTGCATAGTCGCGGCGCCTTGATGTCAAACTTCAAACTCGGCGACGGCAGCTCCAGTCCCCTCCTGCCTCAACCGAGCTCACCTGGCTCCGTTTGGGATGGACCCGACGAGTCAAATAGTGGCGTCGGCGAATCGGTGGGGGCCTTCGGAGCAGGCGAGGCGGGCTCGTTCACTGAAAGGCTCCTTGGAGCGGAGCGCGCATAGGGCACATTCCTCGCGCTGGGGGTGCCTCCACGGATGAGTTGTGTGGGAGCTCCGCCGGACCACGCCTGGGCAAACCGAGCGCGCGAGACTTTGCTAAAGTCGAGAAGGACCCCGATGTATCCTTTAGCTTCCGTGGATAGCTTATCGAAGCCCGCCATCTGAACTGAGAAGGCGGTCGATTGAAGTTCTCGGGCGACGGTAAACAGCGTGTCCGCAGTGGACGTGCGTGACACGAAGTCAGCGATCAATTCAGCCTGAATATCTTCTGCCGCAGTTAGGAAGCCCTGCTCTATTTGCCGCGCCACTGCTCCGCCGTTGTCGGCGTAAGCACGAGCTAGGCCGATTGCCGCTCGCACAGTGGTCAACGATGAGACGGCTTCCGATTGGCCAAACCTTATCGCGGCGACAATTGCGCTGCGCACCTCTTCATGTGGTCTGAAGGCTTGCCCCGCTAGGACGAAATCCAAGCTGATGGCGGCCATCGACGCAGCCAAAAATGACAGGCGGCAAGCCATTTCACTCTGTCGTGAATCCGGCTGAGCACCCACAGCTTGCGACGCAAAATACCCTGCAGCTGTCAGGTTCCGGTTCGCTGACTGGACCCCGAATTCGTGAAGAAGCGCACTGCGAGATTCGAAGAGTTCATCTCTCCAATCTGACGACCGGCGCGATCCGTCGATACGCTTTACGTTGTCGTCAAACTCCTCAGCTGTGAATTGTCCGGGCTCTCGCAGTTGATCGGAGTTGGTCAGTCGAGCAACTGCGTCCCCGTCAAGAAGCGTAACGCCGAGAGACCTTGCAAAGCGTCGAGTACTCTCGCGCCTATCCGTTGTGGCGACGATCGCTCCATCTACTGCCAGTGCAGCTTGCAGCCCCTTCACCCAGATCAGCCGCTCGGTCGCCTTAGGTGAGCGCTTGTTCTTGACATCGATAATCATTCGCCGACGCGTCGTGGCCGCGGGCCGTTCATAAAGCCACAGATCGACGTCGGTGATGTCCTCACCTTCGAGCCTGTAGGGAACGCCGCGGGCTACATAATAACCGGCTTGGTAGAAGTATGCTCGCAGGGCTTCTTCCAGATCGAGCCCCTTAGCGCCACTCTTTGAGGGTGCCATTAGAACGTCCCCTTTGTCCGAAGCGCCTGGAGCACATCCTGTGTAAGTCTCTTACTGGGAGCGCCCTGTTTCTGGCGGAAGTTCCATCGCGTCTTTTCCGGTGCTGAATAGCCGGTCATCACTCCCGCAAAGGGCTGACCGAGAGCGTTTGTGGAGGCCGTCTCTCCAGTCGTCAGAACCCTCAGCGCCATCTCCCCCACATCCTTTTTCAAGAGCCGCATTAGGTAGCCGCTGCGAGGTGCGGCGGAGGTGACGCGAAGAACGCCCTTTGTCTCCAGGACCCGATAGTCTTCTCCGATTGCAGTGGCCGGACCAACGGCCTGACCAGCGATCAGCTTCCGCAGAAGCGCCCCGATGTAGTCGATCCGCCCGCGACCTGCGCTACTTTGAGTCATTCCGTAGGCGAGTGCTGCGACAAGCGCCTTCGCCAAGTCGAATGCATCATCTACCAACGGGTCGTTGAACTTGTGGAACGCGGCTGGCCGCGTGACGAACCCATGCTCGCCAGCTGGGTTGGCCACGTGATTAATGTCGTACATCCCTGCCGCGCGGAGCTTCTCAAAGAGGGGCAGCCCCAAGGTCTTTTCGGCAAATTCGACGGTGACGCAGCCTTTTTGATCAAGCTCCTGATCAAGCTCCGATATTTTGGTGTTATCGGCGGGGGCAAGGGAGTCGAGAACGCGGCTGATCTTAGTGAGTGCATCTCGACGGAAAATATGTCCGTTGAAGTACAACTTATCGTCGCCCACTCCCTCGGCATCAACAAACCCCACTGTCTCCGAACGAGTGAGAACGTCCCGAACGGCAGCGCCAGCAAGGCGGAACTCGTCGGATAGGAATTCGGATGTGCGCTCGCCGGCTACCGGAGTTGCTGACGTCAGTTCGGCGATTGCAATGGTGGCGCGCTCCTCAGAGCTGGGATCTTGCTCTTCGAAAATCTCCGCGGCGTGTTGCACAGTACTTTGTGTACTGAGACCGAGGACCTCGAGGTCACCGCCGGCAGCGCGGTCTATCAGGCGACGATCTTCAAGGATGGAGAGGAGCCCAGGGAGTTCCAAGCGAGGGTTGAGCCCTGCTGCCCTTCCGAGCGCGCTCACCTGCGCGCTGGAAAGACTATTCTGATCAGACCCTGCCAACTGGCTCAGCAAAGATGCGGCTTTCCCCGCAACATCTAGCGCCGGAAACTCTGCCGGACCGCTCACGGCAGCGTTAGTCTTCTGGCCGTGGTGGACGACCCACGCACCTTTTGTTCGCGCGTCCATGTCGTCGTAGAACTTTGACATATCAAGCCCGGGTGCAGGCGTTAGCCGCCAACGTGGTCATTCGCGATTGCCTCGACGCGGCATGCGGCGGGGCTTGGAACGCATCAGGAACGACGATATAGTGATAGTGGTGTCTCTGCGCCACTGATTCGCGCAGATCGTTCGGTGAACCGGTCGGTTAACGGCAGCGGCACGGGCGGAATGGCTACTGTGGGATGCGGCCAAGCCGCGGGGAGTCCGAAAGGTGAAGCCCCGGCCGCCAGAGCGACGCAGCTCTGTAAGCAGTCACCAAGCCTGCCCGGCGATCACGAGGCAGGTGTCCAAAGCGAGGGGTCGGCTCCGAGGGTCAACCGCTAATCGTGAAGGGCGGGACCGCCCCGAGTTTGGCGCAGGCCGCTCGGGAGTGGTCCTATGTCCTTTGCTCAGGATCTCTCCAAGGGTCACCCACAGACTCTAGAGAGGTAGACTCGACAGCGTCTGGCGCGATTTTAGAGCACATTTTCGACGTCGGCCGTCTCTTCCAAAAATTTTGGCGACCGTTGACCGCCACCCCTCACACCCACTTCGGCTTCCGCTTCTCCCGATGCGCCGCCAAGCCCTCCCTGGGCTCCGGGCCCGTGAACCCCAGCATCTCCAGCGCCGCCGAGGCGTCGAACGCCGGGCCCGCTGAGCGCAGCCAGTTGTTGAGCGCGTGCTTGGTCCAGCGGATGGCGTGGGGCGGGCCGGCGGCGAGCTTGGCGGCGACCTCCACGGCGCGCGCGTCCAGGTCCGCGTCGGGGACGACCAGCGAGATCAGGCCGATGCGCTCGGCCTCGGTGCCCGACAGGGGCTCGCAGGTGAGCAGGTAGTACTTGGCCTTGGCCATGCCGCAGAGCAGGGGCCAGACGATCGCCGCGTGGTCGCCGGCGGCGACGCCCAGGCGCGTGTGGCCGTCGATGATGCGGGCGTCTGGCGTGGCGATGGAGATGTCGGCCAAGAGGCCGCAGACCAGGCCCGCGCCCACCGCCGGCCCGCGGATCGCGCTCACCACCGGCTTCTCGCACTCGATGATGTTCATGACGATGGCGCGGGCTTCCTTAAAGATCCGGGCCCGCGTCGGGAAGTCGTCCATGATCGTCTCGATCATGTCGAAGTCGCCGCCGGCCGAGAACGCCGTCCCGGCGCCGGTCAGCACGACGGCCGAGACGGCCTCGTCCTCGTCCACGTCGCGCCAGATGCGCGCGAGCTCGGCGTGCATCGTAGCGTCGGCCGAGTTCAGCCGGCCGGGATTGTTCATGGTCACCCGCAGCACGCCCGGCGCCGGCCGGTCGAAGATGAGGCGCTGGTAGCTTTCGTATCGGTCGCTCATGGCCCCCAGTTGGGCCCGGGCGCAAGGCGCGGTCAACGGACCCGCCGGCCTTCACCTTCCTTGCCTCTCCGCGCAAACCCCACTCCCATGCGCCTGAGCCTTACGGGAACCGGGGGGGTCCTATGATCACACGACTCGTGGCCGTGGCGGCCCTGGCGCTGGTCTGCGCCACCGCCGCCCAGGCCGCGCCGCGCGCCTACCACGCGCCGCGCACGGCCTATGGCCAGCCGGACCTGCAGGGGTTCTGGACCAACGGCTCGCAGACCCGCCTCGAGCGGGCGCCGGGCGAGCCGCTCAGCTTCGCCACCCTGGCCCAGGAGAAGGCCTATGCGGCGGGCCACACCGAGGCCTGGAACCGCGGCGAGGCCGACGGCCTGGGGCAGGGCGTGTCCGAGTGGCACCACGACTACGGCCCCGCCCGCGTCGCCGGGCGGCTGCGCACCTCCTACCTCGTCGCGCCCGCGGACGGCCGGCTGCCGTGGCGGCCGGACGCCAAGGCGCGTTTCGACGCCGCCGTGGCCAACCAGAACGGCGAGGCGGCCGACGGGCCGGAACAGCGCAGCGTGCTCGACCGCTGCCTGGTGGGCGGCGGCGGCGGGGTCGGCCCGCCGATGATGACCCCCAACTCCGCCGCCGGCCGCCAGATCGTCCAGACCCGCGACGCGGTCGCCATCCTCTCAGAGCTGAACCATGACGTGCGGATCGTGCACCTCGGGGGTAAGCACCTGCCGCTCGCGCTGCGCCCCTGGATGGGCGACTCCATCGGCCGCTGGGAGGGCGAGACCCTGGTGGTCGAGACCATAGGCTTCCACCCGGAGGAGGGCTTCCGCGCCCAGTTCCTGATGTCCCCCGACACGCGGGTGACCGAGCGCTTCACGCGGATTTCGCCCACCCAGATCCTCTACGCGTTCGAGGTCGACGACCCGGCGAACTACACCGCCGTCTGGAAGGGCGAGGCGCCCTTCGACGCCGACCGCGGCCCGCTCTACGAATTCGCCTGCCACGAGGGCGACCGCGACCTCGAACAATTCCTCGCCGCCGCCCGCCGCCGCGAGGCCGCCGCCACGGCCGGGGCCGCCCCCACGCGCTGACCGCCGCGCCGCGCAAGCGTTTTTCCTTGGCCCTGGGCCAGGTGCGGGTTAGCCTGAACGAAACGCGAACACGCCCGCTCTTTCACAAGTGAATCCTTATGCCTTGGGCCGCGGAAGGCCCAAAGGGGAATCCCCGCCGCATAAGATGCCCTCAGGTCCAAGAAAAACTGGTTCACCCCACGCCGAAGACCACCATCGCCGCGCGTACGGCGAGCGCCAGCAGCACCACGCTCGCGACCATGAACACCGCGAACCGCGCCGGGATGACGTTGCCCAGCGCCTGGACCAGGCTGTGGACCACGCGCAGGCCCACATAGGCCCAGGCGAGCCACAGGTTCACGCCCGCGCCGGCCCCTGCCACCGCCAGAGTCACGGCCACCGCGTAGAACAGCGTCGGCTGCTCCATCAGGTGGTTGTAGTTGTCGGCCTTCCAGCGCACGTGCGCCGGGATCTTGGCGTTGAGGTCGGCGGTGCTGGCTTCCGGCGGCAGGTCCAGGAGGTCCGCGGCGCGCATCGCCGGGATGCGGGTCGCATAGAGCCAGGCCCACATGACCAGGCTCCAGAGCACGAGGGCGACAACCGGCTGGAGGATCGGGCTGGGCATGGGCGCATCCTGGGTGAGGCGGAAGGTGCGCCAACTCAGCCCATCCAAGCTTCGCCGTAAAGCCGGCGGACGGACGAACGCCCGCGCTTTCCTGCCAACCGCGAACTGGCCCGGCATGGTGAACCGCCTGTGAACGTCCGCCCCGGAGAGGGTTCAGGCGCGCTCGCCTAGGGTCGCCTCACCAACCCGCAAAAGGCCCCAAGAAGGACCCCGAAAGGACCGCCCCCATGAAGACCCTCCTGATCGCCGCCGCCGCCGCGGCCGCCACCCTGGCCGTGGCCGGCGCCGCCTCGGCCCAGCC
This sequence comes from Phenylobacterium sp., assembly GCA_045802455.1. Taxonomy (GTDB): domain Bacteria; phylum Pseudomonadota; class Alphaproteobacteria; order Caulobacterales; family Caulobacteraceae; genus Phenylobacterium. The sequence goes on from JBJMQX010000043.1 coordinate 8,383, forward strand.
CTACGGCGGCTATGGCTACAGCTCGAGCCCCTACAACCAGGGCTACAGCCAGAGCTACAACCGCTCCTACGGCTACGACTACAGCCGCAGCGCCTACGCCGTGAACCGCTACCGCGATAGCGACCGCGACGGCGTGCCGGACTATCGCGAGTGGAACCGCGACCGCGACCACGACGGCATCCCCGACCAGTACGACCGCTACGACAACCGCCGCGAGCGCCATCACCACCACGACCGCTGGGACCGCTATGATCGCTACGACTACCGCTACGACTACCGCCGCTAACCCCAAGCCCCCGAGCCTCCGCGCAAGCGGAGGCTCCCCAAGGACTGAGACCACGAAAGACACGAAAGTAGCTTGAAGCGCCTTTCGTGCCTTTTCGTGTTTTTCGTGGTTCCAATTGATCGCCTCCGCTCCGCGGAGGCCACGCCTACCGCCCGCCGTTGGCGGTGGCTGCCGCCTCCGCCGCCCGCGCCGCGCGCAGGATGGAGGGCAGGGCGTAGTTGCCCTCGTGGCAGGCGTATTCGAACTGCCGCCCGGACGCCCGCCGGAACACCGCCTCGCCGCGCCACGCCCGCGTGAACATCGCCGGGTCGCTGACCTCGAAGCGGTAGTTGATCTCGCCCGGCCCCGTCCGCGTGAACCGCTCCACCACGCGCGCCTGGTCCGTCAGGTAGAGCCCGTCCTCGATCCGCGTGACCCCCGGCCGGTAGTTGGCGTTCTCCACCACCAGGGTCGCGCCCTCCCAGTGGCCGGTCGCGAGGTCGAGCCCCCGCCCGAGCCTCGCGCCCGGCGGCCCGATCCGCACGATGCGGACCTGGTGGTTCTTCTCGGCGACGATCACCAGGTGGTCGGCCGTCAGCACCAGGCTCATGACGTTGCCGTCCTGCGAGTTGACGATCGGCGCGAAGCCGCCGGGCGCGGTCAGGCACCGCTCGTCGGTGTCGCGGTCCTCGACGTTGGCGAAGGTGTCGGCGTCGGTCTCCGCCGAGTCCTCGTCGAGCCTGAGCTTCTTCCACTGCGCCTTGATCCACGGCACCTTCCCGTCGGCCGGGTCGACGATCCAGGACGTGCGGATCTCGCCGCCGATCCGCGCCAGGCCCGGGCCGTTGTCGGGGAACTCGCTGGTCGCCTGGCCCAGCTCGTCGTGCGGCGAGAGGATGGCGCCGTGCAGCGCGCGCCGCGGCGCCTCGAAGGCCTCGGCCTCGGCCGGCGTGGCGACCAGCGCCTTGAACGCCTTCGGCCGCTCCAGCTTGGTGTACCAGGCGTTGGTCCAGGTGCCGGTGAGGTCGTGGGAGAGGTCATGCGCGGCCTTGGATCGCCGCCCCGCCGCCTGCGCGGCCAGCGGCGCGCTAACCAGTCCCGCCAGCAGGGCTCGGCGTGCGACGTCCCCCAACGCCGCGAACCTAGTGGCTGTGGCCGGAGCGCCCGCACATGCGGTGCGCGCCGTCGTCCATCCACATGATCTGCACGCCCGGGCTCCAGGTGAGCGTGCGGTGGCCGTCGCTCCAGGTCAGCAGCACCGGCCCGCCTTCGAACGGGCGCGAGGCCAGCGTGTGCGGCCCGTAGCCGTCCAGCGCGTCGACCACCGCCACGAAGCGCCCGCGCTCGGTCACGAACCGCGCCAGGATCTCGCCGCCGTCCTGGCAGCGGAAGCGGGTCGGCGGCACGGGCGCGAGCGGCGCGCCCAGGTCGACGCCGTCGGCCGGCGTGGCGTTCGCCAGGCCGGGTCCGCCGAGGCTGGCCGCGGCCAGCGCCAGGGTGCAGATCAACGTCGCGGGGCGGGGCATCGGGAGGTCTTCCGGGACTGGCGCGGGCCGACCGCCGCGACGGCCACCGAACCGCGTTTCGGCGCGCCGGTCAACGAACGCGAGCGTGAGCCCTCAGGCGTCCCAGACCGCCACGGCCGCCAGCCGCTGGAGGTCGGGCACCACCATCTGGCCGGAGCGCAGCTGGATCATGCTCTCGCGGCGCAGCTGCTGCAGGATGCGGTTCACGTGCACGACCGACAGCCCCAGCACGTCGGCCAGCGTCTCCTGGGTCAGCGGCCAGGGCATCCGCCGGCCGTCGGAGAGGCCCGCCTGCCGGTGGCGCGTCATCAGCTCCATCAGGAGGTGCGCCGTCCGCTCATAGGCCGAAAGCCGGCCAAGCCGCACGATCTGGTCCAGCAGCTGCAACTCGCGCTCGGACACCGCCCGCTCCCAGGCGAGCCGCAGGCCCGCATGCGCCGGATCCTGCGCTGCGAACGCGGCGGTCAGCGGCCGCGCGTCCGTCGTCGTGACGTTGCTCAACGCCACCGCGCCGGCCTTGGTGACCGAGGTGACTCCCAGCACATCGCCGGGCAGGAAGATCTGCAGGATCTGGCGACGACCGTCGGGCAGGGCCCGGGCGGCGGCGGCCCAGCCGGAGACCACCAGCCGCGGATGCTCGCGCCCTGCGCCCGGCGCCAGGATCTCGGTCCCCGCCGGCGCGCCTTTCAGGTCTTCACAGCAGGTGCGGAGAAGTTCCAGGTCGAGCGGCTTGAGCGGCGCGAAGGACTGCAGGCGCGCTTCGAGCGGAGCGGTCCGCGTAACACCGGTAGATCTGATTGTGGTCAACATGGCGATCCCTCGCCTCTCAAGGGAACCACAGCGCTCAATTGGTTAATATCGCAAATGACAAAGTTCGACATCGATCGTGCAACTTCAGGCCGCAGGCTTCCTCGCCCCACTGATCTTGCTCAATTCCTCGCGCAGCGCGCGCGCACTCACCGGCTTGGTGATCCGTGGCCGGCCGCGCCATTCGGCGGGCAGCACGTCGGCGTCATAGCCGGTGAGGAAGATGAAGGGCACGCCGCTGCGGGCCAACTGGCCGGCCAGCGAATAGACCTCCTCGCCGTCGAGGTTGATGTCCAGGAGGGCGATGTCGGCGCCCTCGCGCGCCAGGATCTCCTGGGCGGCCTTCAGGTCGCGCGACGGCCCCAGCACCTTGCCGCCCATCCGCTGCACCTCGTCCGCCATTTCGGAAGCGATCAGGTAGCGGTCTTCCACGATCAGCACCCGTTCGCCGGTCAGTGGCTCCCCCTCCTTCCTGGTCATCCGCCGCTCTCCCTTGCGTCCGCCGGCTCGAGGTCGGCGATGCGGTCGGTGAGGGGCAGCTCGATCAACGCACGCACCCCACCGCGTCCGAACTCAAGCGCTGTCGTAGCGCCGAGCTCATAAGGCAAACCGCGTTCGATGAGTTCCCGACCGAACCCCGACCGCGCAGGCTTCACATCGAGGGCGCGGACGCCGCTCTCGCGCCACTCCACCGCCAGCTTGCGCCCTCGGCTGGTGTTGAGCGCCCGCCAGGTCACCGAGAGCTTGCCGGCGGGCTCGGAAAGCGCGCCGTACTTCACGGCGTTGGTGGTCAGCTCGTGCAGCGCCAGCGCGAACGTCTCGGCGGCCTCGCGGCGAAGGCGGATGGGCGGTCCCTCGATGGTCAGCTGGTCTTCGCGGGCGGCCACCGACACCATCTCCTCGCGGATGATCTCCTCCAGGTCGACCGCCGCGACGCCGGTGCGGGTGAACACGCCCTGGGTGCGGGCCAAGGTGTCGAGCCGCCCGTCCAGGTGTGCGGCGAGCTCGTCGATCGAGGTGGCGCTCTTCACCGTGCGGTCGACGATCGAGCGCACCACGCCCAGGATGTTGCGCACCCGGTGCTGCAGCTCGCCCAGCAGCAGCGTCAGCCGCGTCTCGCTCTGCTTGCGCGCGGTGATGTCCTGGGTCATGCCCAGCATCCGCCGCCGTCCGTCGGAGCCCTCCATCCGGCCGGTCTCGGCCAGCCAGCGGATCGCGCCGTCCGGCTGGATTACCCGCCACTCGACGTTCAGCTCGCCGGTCTCGTGGGCGTGCCGCAGCGCTGCGTCATAGGCGGCGCGGTCCTCGCCGTGCACCGGCCGCGCCTCCGGCGGCGGCGGCGCATCGCTGGGCGCGAGGCCCCAGAGCCGGTAGACCACCGGCGACCACCAGGTCTCGTCGGTGTCGAGGTTCCACTCCCAGGCGCCGACGCCGGCCAGCTGCTGGGCCTCGCCGAACCGCCGCTCGCTGATCCGGAGCGCCTCCTCGGCCTTGGTCCGGCCGGTGATCTCCAGGAAGGTCACCACCACGCCGGCGATGAAGTTGTCGACGCTGCGGTAGGGCAGCACCCGCAGCAGGAACCGGCGGTCCTCCTCGGTGCCGGAGACCTCGCGCTCCAGCGGCGTCAGCGTCTTCAGGACGCGCCGCGCATCCTCGCGCAGCTGCGGATAGTCGATGCGCGCGGTGACGTGGGCGATCGGGCGGCCGACGTCGGTCTCGATCAGGTGGAAGACGTCGGTCGAGGCGGGCGTGAAGCTCCTGACCCGCAGGTCGTTGTCCAGGAAGATGGTCGCGATCTGAGTGCTTTCCAGCAGGTTCTTCAGGTCGGAGTTGGCCCGCGCGAGGTCGCCCACCCGATGCGCCAGTTCGCCGTTGACCGTCTGCAGCTCCTCGTTGACCGCCTGCAGCTCCTCCTTCGAGGTCTCCAGCTCCTCGTTGGCGCTCTGCAGCTCCTCGTTGATCGACTGGTATTCCTCGTTGGAGCTCTTCAGCTCCTCGTTGGTGCTCTCCAGCTCCTCGACCGTGGTCTGCAGGCGCTCGCGGGTGACCCGCAGGTCGGTCTCCAGGCGCTGGACGTGCTCCTCGCTGGAGCCGCTGGCCTGGGGTTGTTTGCGCGGGTCCACGGCCGGCCCGGCGTCCTGGAACAGCACCACCAGGGTCCCGGCCTCCTCGCCCTGGGGGATCGGCTCGACGGCGATGTTGACCGAGCGCTGGCCCTCGTCGCCGGCCATCACCACGCCGCGGGCTTCCGCGCGCGCGGATTGCGACCCCGCCTTGTGCAGGACCGTGCGCAGGTCCAGCCGCAGGTCGCGGTGCACCAGGTTCAGGAGGTTGAGGTTCGCCGCCCCGCTGGTCGGCTCCAGGAAGCGTCCCGTGCGGCCGGAGAAGTGCAGGATGTCGTGGTTGCGGTCCACCACCACATAGGCCGGCGCGTAGCGCTCGGTGATCTGCTCGACCCGCCGGTTGGTGCGCCCGTTCAAGGGCCGCGGCGGCTGCGGCCGCCAGCCGTCCGCTCCCGCCTCGTGCCGGTCCGCCCGCGCTGAGAGCGGGAAGTCGGGCAGCATCCGCGTGGCGGTCTCCAGCCGGCGGAAGATGCGGTTCTTGCGGTCGATCGGGGCGAACAGCTTCTGGTGGCGCGTCACATTTTCGGCCGGCCCCAGGAACAGGTAGCCGGAGGACTTCAGCGCGAAGTGGAAGATCGGGATCACCCGGTCCTGCAGCTCGGCGTTCAGGTAGATCAGCAGGTTGCGGCACGACAGCAGGTCGATGCGCGAGAACGGGGCGTCCTTGATCAGGTTGTGCGGCGAGAAGATGCACATCTCGCGCAGCTCCTTGACCACCACGTAGGTCGAGCCCTCCTTCACGAACCAGCGGGCCAGCCGCTCCGGCGGCACCTGGCGCGCGATGGAGTCCGGGTACCGGCCGCTGCGCGCCACCGCCAGCGCGCGCGCGTCGATGTCGGTGGCGAAGATCTGCACGTGCGGGGCCACGTCCATCTTGGCCATCTGCTCGCGCAGGATCATCGCCAGCGAATAGGCTTCCTCGCCGGTCGCGCAGCCCAGCACCCAGAGGCGGACGCGGTCGTCGGCGCCCTTGCCCTCGAAGATCTTGGGGATCACCTCGCGCTCCAGCACCTCGAATTCGGCCGGGTCGCGGAAGAACTGGGTGACCCCGATCAGGAGGTCCTGGAAGAGGTGCTGCACCTCGGCCGGGTCGCCGCGCAGGCGCTCGATGTAGCGCTCGACATCGTCGATCTGGACGACCTGCATCCGCCGCTGGATGCGCCGCTGGAAGGTGGGTTGCTTGTAGCCGTGGAAGTCGTTGCCGGTGGCGTTGCGCAGGATCGCGGCGATGCGGGTGATCTGCTGGCCGAACTCCTTGCGCTTGGCGCCGGCCCTGGCCTCGGCGCCGTCGGTGCGCGCCAGGTTCGCCAGATAGGCGGCGATCTCCTGCGGGATGCGCTGGATGGGCCGGCGCATGTCGGCGATGCCGGCGGCGTTCACCGCCTGGGCCTCGGGCTCCTGGGCCTCGTCGTCGCCCTCCGCGATGGCGAAGCCGCCGCAGCGCTTGGTGGTGGCCACGCCCGTCACGCCTTCCGCGCCCAGCCCCTCCAGCACCACGATCACCGCGGTCTCCTCGAACGCCTCGGCGACCGAGACCAGCAGGCTGTCGACCCGCCCGTCCGCCGGGCTGGCCGGAGTGAGGCGCAGGCGTCCGTCCTCGACCGTCATCACCTGCCCGGCGGGCGCGACGAACACATGATCGGCTTGCAACGCCTCGCCGTCCTTCGCCAGCGCGACCGGCATGGCGCAGGTCTTGGCGATGGCCTTCACCGCCGCTTCGTTGGAGACCCCGTCGTCGGGGCGGATGGTCAGGAGGAAGGCCGCGCGGGTGTCGTTCGCCAGCCCCGCGAACAGCTGCTCCAGGACCGAGACCCGCGTCGTGCCGCCGGCCACGGCGACGCAGGCCGCAGGCCTCTCCGGCGGGGCGCGTGGCGCGCCTCGTGACCCGGTCCGACTGGTTGCCTTGGCCATGACTGCTATCGACTCCGCCCAGGGACCCTATCCGTCCGGGGCTCCCCACAGAAGGGGCCTTCGCGTCAGCCCGGCTCGCGGTCGAGCTCCCGGGTCATCCGCAGCGTCAGCAGCGCCGCGCCCCGCAGCGTCGTGGCGTAGCGCCGATACTCGGTCGCGCGCTCCTCGTAGAGCTCGGCGACCGCCGCCCGGCCGCTGGCCCGCGCGTCCTTGGCCATGCGGTCCACCAGCTCGACCCGTTCCTCCATGATCCGCATCGCCACCCGCACCGCCTCGTCGACGGCCACATGGTGGCTGGCCAGCTCCTCGGCCGTGAAGGCGTGGCCGATCTGGCAGCGGAAGCGCAGCGGCTTCTCGCCGCTCACCTCTGAGAGCACCCCCTGGCAGTCGGGGCAGGTGAGGGTGGCGGGCTTGGCGAACTTGCGCAGGTTCTCCGACCCCAGCCGCTCGCCGGCCGCGACCTCGACCTCGAAGGCCAGGATCTCCGGCGTGGCGACCTCGGGGCCGGCGTCGCTCGCGGCGATGTGCTGCAGCACCTCGCCCATGTCCCCGGCGCGCGCCACGTGGTCGGCCTCCACGGCTTCCAGGGCGGCCCGCGGCATCTGGTCCTCCACCGCGTCCAGCGGATGCTGCACCACCGCTGTCCCGCCCGCCTGCTTGATGGCGTAGAGGCCCGATGCGCCGTCGTTGAGCAGTCCGCTGAGGATCACCCCCACCGCCCGCGGCCCGTAGGAGAGCGCGGCGGACCGGAACATCGGGTCGATCGAGGGCCGCACCATGTTCTCCCGCGGCCCGGCGCCCAGGCGGATCGTATCGCCCAGCAGCAGCAGGTGGCGGTCGGCGGCCGCCACATAGGCATGGCCCGGCTCGACCGGCTGGCCGTCGATGGCGCTGGTCACCGGGATCTTGCTGGCCGCGGACAGCAGCTCGGGAAGATAGCTGCGGTGGTCGCTGGGCAGGTGGGTGGTGATGAACAGGCTGCCCGGAAAGTCCTTCGGCAGGCCGCTGACCAGCTCTTTCAGCGCGCCGCCGCTGCCGGCGGAGCCGCCGATGACGAAGATGTCACGCTTGGGCATCTGGCATTCCGAACCACCATTCGGCGGAACTGCCCCGACCGGCTTAGGTTCCTCCGAGCTTCAGCGCCCGGGCCTCGAGATAGTCGCGGTGCACCCGCATCTGGATCAGCGTCTCGACCAGGGAATCCAGCAACTGCTGGGCCAGCACGGTCGAGTGGCCGCCCTCTTCGAGCCGACCGATCAGCTGCTGCTGGGCCTCCACGCGCGCCTTGCCTTCCGTCATGTGCCGACGGGCCAGGTCGAGATGCTCGCGGTCCTGGGACACGGTCGAGCGCTCCTTCGGCGCGCCCGGACAATAGGCCCTTTGTTCCGGAGAAGCGAACGCCTCGATGCGGTTCAGAAGACGCCCATCGCCAGCCCTGCCGCCAGGGCCGCGCCCAGCGTCTCGCAAGGCGCCAACTGCGCCGTGTCCAGGCGCTTTTCGGCGAGGATCGCCTCCGGCGTCTGGGCCGCCACGTTGACGATCAGCGGCTCGGCGATCGGCTTCAGCCGCCAGCCCAGCGCGATCCGGGCGAGCTGCCGCGCCGCGCTCGTCCCGTCGCTGCCGGCGCAGATCATCGCCGCGTAGGGCCGCCCGTTCAGCCGTTCCAGGCATGGATAGTAGCAGCGGTCGAAGAACTCCTTCATCGCGCCCGACATCGAGGCCAGGTTCTCGGGGCAGACGAACAGGTACCCGTCCGCCGCCATCAGGTCGTCCGGCTGCGCCTCGGCGGCGCCGGCCATCCGCAGCCTCACCTGCGGCTCGCCGCCCGCCCCACGCGCCGCCGCCTCGGCCATCTGCCGCGCCCCGCCGGTCCGCGAATGCCAGACGATCAGCAGCGTCTTCATCGGAGCCTTCCCAAGGTGAAAACCCACCGATCCACTGAATTCAATTAACTGCTCGTCATGGCCGGGCTTGTCCCGGCCACCCATAAACGCAGGCGATGCAGCGTGAGACTCGGCCGTACCGGCTCTACCTTTGCAGCATCGGTGCGTCTGGGTGGCCGGGACAAGCCCGGCCATGACGACCTGAGAAAAATGATCGAGTCTCGCCCCAGCGGCACACCCCACCGCCGCAAAGCCGCCCGCCAAAGGTGACGCCTCCGTCAGCTTGGCTTGGCGTCCGCCGCCCGCCCATGCATGATGCGCAAGATCCGATGGCGACGGAGGGGCCGATGACCGAACGACCGCTTCCCTCGCTCCTCGACCTGACCCCATACAACGCCGACTTCCGCGCCGACCCGCACGTCCTGCTCGACGAGCTGCGCCGCCGCTGCCCGGCGCATGTGGACACGGTCTCCGGCAGCACGATCTTCACCCGCTACGAGGACGTGCGCGGGCTGGTCAGCGACCGCAGCCTCTGGCGCGATCCGATGCGGGCGGAGGAGGGCGCTCTCAGCGCGCGCCGCTTCGTCGCCGCCGTCGACCCGAACCTGCCGCGCACCAGCACGACCTCCATCCTGATGCTCGACGATCCGGACCACGCCCGGGTTCGCCAGCCGCTGGTCCAGGCGCTCTATGCGCGGGTGGCCAAGTTCCGGCCGGAGGTCGAGCGGATCGTCGACGAGACCCTGGACGCGCTGGCCGGCGAGGCCGAGTTCGACCTGATGGCCCGCTTCTGCGTGCCGATCCCGATCGACGTGATCGCTTCGATCCTGGGCGTCGACCGCGAACGGCTGGGCGAGTTCCGCGCCTGGTCGGAGGGCGTGATCCAGACGTTCAACCCGCTGCGCACGCCGGAGCAGACGAAGGCCATGGAGGTCGCCGGCGTGGCGCTCTCCGACTACTTCACCGAGACCATGGCCGCGCGCCGCGCCGCGCCACGCGACGACCTGATCAGCGACATGGTCCGCCTGCAGGCCGAGACCGGCGACCTCTCCGACGACGAGCTACGGATCAACCTCAGCGCCCTGTTGGTGGGCGGCAATCTCACCACCACCGACCTGATCGGCAACGCCGTGCGCCTCCTGATCCTGCACCCGGCCGAGCTCGCCAGGTTGAAGGCCGACCCGAAGCTGGTGAACGCCCTCGTCGAGGAGGTGCTGCGCTTCGAGCCGCCGGTGGATGTCACCGCCCGGATCGCCTCGGACGAGCGCACGGTGGGCGGCTGTCCGCTGCACACCGGACAGTCGCTCAGCCTGTCGCTGCGCGCCGCCAACCGCGATCCAGACGTCTTCGAGGACCCGCACCGCTTCGACATCGGCCGCAAGCACAAGCCGCATGTGGCGTTCGGCGGCGGGGCCCACATCTGCATCGGCGCGCCGCTCGCTAGGCTGGAGGCCCAGGTGGCGCTGGTGAAGCTGTTCGCACGCTTCCCCGGCCTCGCCCTCGCGGACCCCGACGCCGCACCCGCCTGGCGCACGCTCCCGTTCTTCCGCGGCCTGGAAACCCTGGTCGTGCGGCCGGGCTAGACCGCCAGCCGGAACGCATCCCCGTCGCGCACCACATGGCCCGCGGTGGGCGCTGCGAAATGGGTGCCGATCACCAGCACCGGCGCTCCGGCGAGCGCGCCGAACACCCGCTCCCGCGTCGCGGTCGAAGCCTGCTGGTCATAGTCGGCGCTGCTCGCCCAGTCCGGCCTGGCGAGCTGGCAGGGATGGTGGACGAAGTCGCCGGTGATCAGCGCCTCCTCGCCTTTCGAGCGGATGCGCACGCTGACGTGCCCCGGCGTATGGCCCAGCGTCGGCTCAAGGCTGATCTCGTCGCAGACCTGGTGGTCGGTCTCGACCAGGTCCACCAGCCCGGCCTCGAACACCGGGCGCACGCTGTCGTGGAACGGCGAGCGCGACAGGTCCTCGCGGCCCTCGTCCTCGCCGCGCCAGTAGTCGAACTCGGCGCGCCCGATCAGGTAGCGCGCCTTCGGGAACGTCGGGACCCACTTGCCGTCCACCAGCATGGTGTTCCAGCCGACGTGGTCCACGTGCAGGTGCGTGCAGAGCACGGTGTCGATGCTCTCCCGCGCGAAGCCCGCGGCCGCCAGGTCGTTCAGGAAATCGGTCTGCAGGCCGCTCCAGGTCGGGATGTCGCGCTGCTTGTCGTTGCCGATGCAGGTGTCGACGATGATCTTCCGCGTCGGCGTCTCGACGGCCAGCGCATGCACGCTCATCCGCAGCCGCCCCGTCTCGTCGGCGAAGTGCGGCGCCAGCCACGGGATCGCCCTGGCTTCCTCGGGTGTCGCCTGCGGCAGCACGAACCGCGTGCCCCCGGTCGCCTCCAGCTCCAGCACTCGCGTCACCGTCACCTCGCCGATCCGCCACTTCAGCATCGCCAGGGTCCTCTTCAGCGCCTTCCGCACGTTCGCGCATTGCGGGACGGAAACGCAACCGCGCTTGCGGCGCGCGGGCGGGCGCCTAAGCTGCCGCCAACAACATTTGGGGGGATCTCAGAATGCATCGCCGCGCCTTTTTCGCCGCCGTCTTCACCGCCTGTGTCCTGACCACCGGGGCCCAGGCTGCCGACCGGGGCGGGGACCTGACGCAGAGCGTCTCGCCCGAGGCCGTGGGCTTCGATTCGGCCCGGCTGCATCGGCTCGACGACTACATGGCCAAGGTGGTTGCCGACGGCCGGGTCGCCGGCATGACCACCATGCTCGCCCGCCACGGCAAGGTCGTGGAGTTCAAGACCTACGGCAAGACCAGCCTGGCCACCGGCCAGGCGATGCCGAAGGACGAGATCTTCCGTATCTATTCGATGTCCAAGCCGCTGACCGGCGTGGCCATGATGATCCTCTTCGAGCAGGGCAAGTGGCGGCTCGACGACCCGGTCACGCGCTATGTCCCGGAGTTCAAGAACCTCAAGGTGATGGTCGCCGCTGACGACGACGGCCACATCACCCGGGTCGAGGACATGCGCCGTCCGCCGACCATGCGCGAGATCATGAGCCACACGGCGGGCTTCGGCTACGGCCTGGGCGAGAAGCACCCGGTGGACAAGCTCTACCGCGAGAAGAAGGTGCTGGGCGCGACGGGCCTGAAGGAGATGATCGATCGCACGGCGACCATCCCGCTGATGTTCCAGCCGGGCACCGACTGGTCCTATTCCAGCGCGGTCGATATCCAGGGCTACATCGTCGAGAAGCTATCCGGGAAGCCGTTCGGCCAGTTCCTGCAGGAGAACGTCTTCGGCCCGCTGAGGATGAAGGACACCGGCTTCTACACCGGGCCGGAGAAGGCCAACCGCCTGGCGGCAGTCTATGTCTCCGAGGTCGTGAACAAGCGCCCGACCGGCAAGATCGTCGAGGCCAAGGAGCTGTTCGGCAGCGACATGCCCGACTACTCGAAGCCGCCGGCGATGGAATCCGGCGGCGGCGGCCTGGTCTCCACCACCAGCGACTACGCCCGCTTCTGCCAGATGATGCTCAACAAGGGCGAGCTCGACGGCGTGCGCGTGCTCTCGCCGGCATCCGTCGAGCTGATGGACACCAACGTCATCCCCAAGGAGGCGCTGGTGAAGTCGAACGGCACCACCGGCATCCGCTTCAACGAGGCGGTGGGCTTCGGCCTCGACTTCCAGGTCGACAAGGACCCGCGCGCGGCCGGCTCGCTCGAAGGCAAGAACACCATGAGCTGGGGCGGGGCTGCCGGCACCTGGTTCTGGATCGACCCCACCAACGACCTCTTTTTCGTGGGCATGATCCAGCGCATGGGCGGCTCGGGCGGCGATGACCTGGGGACCATGGCCCGCACGCTCACCTACCAGGCCCTCCTGCACCCGGAGCGGTAGCGTCAGTCCCACATTGACGGCATGCGGCTATCGAGCGACCCCCGCGGCTTGTTGTTCGCCTACGGCGCGCTGTCACTTGCCTCCGTGGCCGCGGGCTGCTGGGTCGCTGCAGCGAACGGCGTCTTGGTCGGGGTCTGGGCGCGCAATCTGGCGGCCTGGGCGCTTGGCCTGGTGATCGCCGCGCTGATTTCTGGAACCGCGGGAAAGCGGGTGGCGGCCGGCGCCTTGCTCGCCGCCCTTGCTGGATTGATCGCCACCTTGGCGGGTCCCGGGCTCAGTGGCGTGCATCGCTGGGCGCAGCTCGGGCCGATGCAGGTCAACGTCGCCGAGGTCCTGCTGCCCGCGGCGGTGGTCGCCCTGGCGGCGCTGGGATCTGGCCGGCGTTGGCCCTGGCTCGTCGCGGCGGCGACGGGCGCCGTCCTCGTCGCTCAACCGGATGCGTCTCAGGCGACGGCTTTCTGCGCCGCTGCGATGGTCATGCTTCTGCTTTTGCCTTCCGCGCGCCTTGTTCGCTGGAGCGGTGTCGCGATCGCCGCGATGGCGGTCGCCGCCGCTTGGTTGCGGCCAGATCCGCTGGCGCCGGTTCCGGAGGTCGAGGAGATTTTCCGACTGGCGTGGACCCTGTCGCCGCTGGCCGCGGTCCTGGCTGGCGTCGCGCTCGGGGCGACCGTCTTGACGCCGACTCTCGTGGCGCGGGCCGCCGTTGACCCCTCGCGGCGCGCGGCCCTGGCGCTGGTCGTCTACATCGCGATCTCGGCGGTTGCGCCGGCATTCGGCGCCTTTCCGACCCCCCTCGTGGGGATCGGCGTGAGCCCGATCCTGGGGTGGTGGCTGGGCGCGGGCCTGCTCGCCGCGCTGGCGTCGGGCCGGCGGAGGTCATCGGCCCCGCCTTGACTTTCGCACCCTCGCGTGCGCCCTTCCGCGCCTCGTAAATCACCCCATTTTCCCGAAGAAATGCACGCCTACCGCACCCACACCTGCGGCGCGCTCCGCGCCGCCGACACCGGCCAGACGGTCCGCCTTTCAGGCTGGATCCACCGCAAGCGCGACCACGGCGGGCTGATCTTCATTGACCTGCGCGACAACTACGGCCTGACGCAGCTCGTGCTGCACCCCGGCACGCCCGGGTTCAAGCTGGCCGAGCACCTGCGCGCCGAGAGCGTGATCCGCGTCGACGGCGAGGTCGTGGCCCGCTCGCCCGAGACCGTGAACCCCAACCTGCCGACTGGCGAGATCGAGGTCAGCGTCAAGGACCTGGCAGTGCTCTCCGAGGCCGCCGAGCTGCCGCTCCCGGTCTTCGGGGAGCCCGACTACCCCGAGGACCTGCGCCTCAAGCACCGCTACCTCGACCTGCGGCGCGAGACTATCCACCGCAACGTCTTGCTGCGCGGGCAGGTGATCAACTCGATCCGCCGCCGGATGATCGAGCAGGGCTTCAACGAGTTCCAGACGCCGATCCTCACGGCCTCCTCGCCGGAGGGCGCGCGCGACTTCCTGGTCCCCTCGCGCCTGCATCCCGGCAAGTTCTACGCGCTCCCCCAGGCGCCGCAGCAGTTCAAGCAGCTCCTGATGGTCGCGGGCTTCGACCGCTACTTCCAGATCGCGCCCTGCTTCCGCGACGAGGATGCGCGGGCCGACCGCTCGCCCGGCGAGTTCTACCAGCTCGACGTCGAGATGAGCTTCGTCACGCAGGAGGACGTGTTCGCGGCCATCGAGCCCGTCCTGCACGGCGTCTTCGAGGAGTTCGCCGACGGCAAGAGCGTCACGCCCTATCCCTTCCCGCGGCTGCCCTACCGCGAGAGCATCGCCAGGTACGGCACCGACAAGCCGGACCTGCGCAACCCGATCGTCATGCAGGACGTCTCGGAGCCGTTCCGCGGCGGCGGCTTCGGCCTCTTCGCGCGCATCCTCGAGGACAAGAAGAACGCCGTTTGGGGCATACCCGCGCCGAAGCGCGGCAGCCGCGCCTTCTGCGACCGGATGAACAGCTGGGCGCAAGGCGAAGGCCAGCCGGGTCTGGGTTACATCTTCTGGAGCGAGGACCAGGGCGGCTGGGGCGGCCCCATCGCCAAGAACCTGGGGCCCGAGCGGACCGAGGCGGTGATGGGCCAGCTCGGCCTCGGCCAGGGCGACGCCGCCTTCTTCGCGGCGGGCGATCCGAAGGTGTTCGCCAAGTTCGCCGGGACCGCGCGCACCAAGCTGGGCCAGGACCTCAACCTGATCGCAGAGGACCGCTTCGACTTCGTCTGGATCGTCGACTTCCCGATGTACGAGATGAACGAGGAGACCAACCACGTCGACTTCTCGCACAACCCGTTCTCGATGCCGCAGGGCGAGCTGGAGGCGCTGAACACCCAGAACCCGCTCGATATCCTCGCCTACCAGTACGACATCGTCGTCAACGGCGTGGAGCTGTGCTCGGGCGCGATCCGGAACCACCGGCCGGACATCATGCTGCGGGCCTTCGAGATCGCGGGCTATGCGGCCAAGACGGTGGAGGAGGAGTTCGGCGGCATGCTGAACGCCTTCCGCTATGGCGCCCCGCCGCACGGCGGCCTCGCGCCCGGCATCGACCGCATCGTCATGCTGCTCGCGAACCAGCAGAACATCCGCGAGGTCATCGCCTTCCCGCTGAACCAGCAGGGCCAGGACCTGATGATGAACGCGCCCTCAGAAGTCTCCGACAAGCAGCTGAAAGAGCTGCACATCCGCCTCGCCCCAAAGATCAAGGCCTAGGGCGGCCGCGTCTAGTAGGCGGGCATCGTCACCAGGTAGCGTGTGGGTGTCGGCGGCGTCGGCGGGACGGGCGGAGCGGGGGGCGCGGGCGGCGCCGGCGGGGCAGGGATGGCGTGGCTCCAGGCGCCGCTGCCGGCCTGCTGGATGATCACCCGCAGCATCGAGCCGCAGGCGTGCAGCGCCAGGCCATTCGGCAGCCGGGTCCGCGAGTCACCGCACGCCTCGTCCACCTGGTCCTGCGTCAGGTTGCGGGCCCGCGAAAGGTCCACGCCTGCGATCACCGTGTGGTGCAGCTCGGCGTCCTTGAAGTCCGCGCCGTCGAAGGTGCCCCCCAGCAGCACCGCCGAATTCAGCTCGGCCGAGCGGAACGAGGCCTTGTCGAAGTGGCCGCTCAGCATGGCCCCGTTCAGCGCCGCGTCCTTGAAGTCCGCCTCGCGCGCGTCGGCGTTGCGCATGTTGACGCCGTGCAGCTCGGCCGAGCGCATGACCACGCGCAGCATGATCGCGTCCTGGAAGCTCGCCGCCACCATCTCGGCGTCGGAGAGGTCGGCGCTGGTCAGGTTGGCGCCGTTGAACACTACCCCCTTGGCCGACGTCGAGCGCAGCCGCGCGTGCGACAGGTTCGCGCCGCGGAAACTGGCCCCCATCAGCTCCGAATCGGTCAGGTCGGCGCGCGACAGGTCCGCGCCGGCGAAGTTCGAGGCCATGAACCGGGCCTCGCGCAGGTCGGACCCGACCAGGGCCGCGCCGGAGAAGTCGGCGGCGATGAACTGCGCGCCCGCGAGGCGCCGTCCGGACAGCTCGCACTTGGGGCAGGAGCCGCCGAAGCTATTGTGCCGCGGCACTTCCTTCTCGCCGCCGGTCGCGGCGGCTGCCACCCCCGGAAGCGCGGCGGCCAGCAAGGCCACGGCGGCCAGGGGGCGGAGGAAGCGGGCGGTCACGTCGAGCGGGATCCTTGAAACCTTGTGCTTCCACATGCGCCGAGGGGGTGTCTGGACGCCACTTAATTCGCGGTAATTGTTAAGGGCTTAGCCGCGCATGCCTACATCTCGGGTGCTACCCCAGGTGGGCGTTCCAGGGGCGTCAAACGCCCAGGTCTTCCCCCACGCGTCCGGCCCGCGCGCCGCAGGTCTCGCAGATCAGCGAGACGCCCTTGCGCACCACGGCCACGTCGCCGCAGGCCGCGCAGACGTCCGCCGCCTCCCGCGCCGCCGGTCCCGCCGCGCGGTTCGCCACCGGCAGGAACACCAGGTTGTCGGGCGCGGCGCCCCGGGAGAAGCCCCTCGAGATGAACCGCGAGGCCGGCTGGGGTCCTTCGTCGGCGGCGGCCTCGCCCTCCAGGGCGTCGGCCTTGCCGCGGCCCATGCCGTCGGCGTTCAGCTCGCCCGGATCGCTGGTCGCCAGGTCCTTGCGGCCCAGGTACGAGACGCCCAGCTCGCGGAAGATGTAGTCGAGGATCGAGGTCGCCGAGCGCACGGTGTCGTTGCCGGTCACCGGCCCCGCCGGCTCGAACCGGGTGAACACGAAGGCGTCCACAAACTCGTCCAGCGGCACGCCGTATTGCAGCCCGATCGAGATCGCGATCGCGAAGTTGTTCATCAGCGAGCGGAAGGCGGCGCCTTCCTTGTGCATGTCGATGAAGATCTCGCCCAGCTCGCCGTCGTCGTATTCGCCGGTGTGCAGGTACACCTTGTGGCCGCCCACAGCCGCCTTCTGGATATAGCCCTTGCGCCGGTCCGGCAGCTTGCGCCGCGTCCGCTCGCGCTCGACCACGCGCTCGACGATGCGCGCCTCCGGCTCCGTCGCGGCGGCAGGACGGACCTCGCCGAAGCTCGGCAGCGAGAGTGCGAAATCGGCCGGCGGGTTGGCGCGGCGCAGGCGCAGGGGCCCCCTCGCCAGCGCCAGCGCCGCCATGGCCGCCTCGACCCCGGCGTTCCAGTCCAGCGCCGGCTCGGCCAGCGCCGGGAACGCCAGCATCTCGCCCAGCGAGGCCAGCATGGCCAGCACGGGCGCCTCGCCCAGCTCCTGCGCGGTGCGCAACGCCAGCCGCGCCGGCTCGGACAGGAAGGCCGCGTCCGCCAGGCTGCCGGCGCCCAGGGCGTGGGCCTCGGCCGCGGCGACGTCGCCGGCGGTGAAGCCCATCTGCGCCAGCAGGTCGAACTGCGGGTCGGCCAGCTGCTCGGCGGTGACGCCCAGCACGTCGCGCAGGAAGCCCTCGCCGACCACCGTCGGCGCGAAGGCCTCGGCGAGCCGGCTCACCAGCGGCAGGGCGGCCTCGACGGCGGCGATCTCGTGGTCGGTGAAGCCGCGCGCGCTCAACGCCGCATGGCTGACGCCGGGGGCCTCGGCCAGGTCCGCGCGGCCCAGCAGCAGGTCGTGCGCCTCGGCGGCGTCGATCCCGGCCAGCGCCAGCCCGCGCACCGCGGCGTCCGACAGCACCCGCACCGCAGCGCCGTCCGCCGTCTCGGCGAACGCCACCGGCCCGGCCCACGGCTCGGCGGAGAGCCGCCCGCCGCCCAGCCGCAGCTCCAGCTCGGGGTCGCGGAAGAGAGCCAGCCCGCCGTCCAGCGCCGCGCCGGCCATCGCCTGGCCCGCCGCCCGGTAGAGCTCGCGCGCCGTCTCGCGCCCGGCGTCGCTGTCGTAGTCGAGGCCGTGGCCAGCCAGCCAGTCGCCGAGGCCGGCCAGCCCCACCGCCACCGGCCCTTCGGTCGCTGCGGCCAGCGCGCCGGCCAGCAGGGCCGCGGCGGACTCGAACGCATCGATGTCGAACCCGTCCGCCGACCAGAAGCCGGTGAGGTCGATGCCGGCGGGGAGCGCGCCCGTCGCCGCCGCGATCCGCTCCGCCGTCTCCCGATCGGGCGCCAGCGCGACGGCGCCCGTCGCCCAGGCCGCCTTCGCCAGGGGACCGATGGTCTCGCCAGGCTCGCCCGCCACGATCAGCCGCAGGTGGTCCTTCGGTCCTGCCGGCGGGTCGGCCTCCCAGGCGCTCTCGCCCGCCCGGGCCAGCGCCACCGCCTCCAGGATCAGGGCGTCCGCTGCGCCCGCCGCCCGCGCAGCCTCGGCCGCGCGGGCCAGGCTTGGGTTGGCCGCCGGGTCGGCGCAGGCGGCCGCATCTCCGTCGCAGCGCAGCACCGCGTCCATCACCGCCTGCATGCGCCGTGCGAGCTCCAGCGCCGCGCTCTCCGCCGCCGCCCGCCCGCGGTGCGCCGCGGTCAGCCGCGCCAACGTGGCGGGCAGGGCGGGGTCATCCGCGTCCATCACTGGCGCGGGCGGACCTTGCGGCTCAGCGCCGATCGCGATCACGCCGGCCAGCAGGGCCTCGGTCAGCTGGTCGCGGAAGCGGGTGCGGGCGCGCACGTCGCGGACCAGTCCCTTGGCCTGCGCCCGGCTGGTCAGCTCTTCCACATACTCCGCGATGGCCGCCGGGATGTCGGTCGCGCCGCCGGACCAGTCGATCCAGGCCTCCAGGCGCGCGGCGGTCCAGTGGGCCGGCCCCACCGCCTCGACGATGCGTCCGCCCAGCTCGACGGTCCGCGTTTCGATGCCCCCCGCCGGGTGGCCTGTCCGCGAGGCTTCGCGACCCATGCGCCGACTCCCTTGCGGAAGGGTAGGCGGCTCGCGCCCGCCGCGGCAATAGATGTTGCGGTCCGGCGACCCTTCATCCCCAACATCTTGCTGTCGAAAGGCCGCGGGCCGCGTGCTGGACGCCCCAAACCGCGCCGCCTATAGTCCGCCCGCTTCCGCCCCCAGCGAGACGATTTCCCCCATGCTGAGTTCCACGTGCTGAACTTCTTCAAGGCGATCTTCACCTGGTGGAACGGCGCCACCATCGGCGCGCGCTTCCATATCGGCCGGCGCGGCGTCTACGTGGGCCAGGACGAGCTGGGCAACCGCTACTTCGAGGCCAAGGACACATCCGACAGCTACGACGGCCGCAAGCGCCGCTGGGTGCTCTACCAGGGCTACGCCGACGCCTCGAAGGTGCCGCCCGAGTGGCACGGCTGGCTGCATCACACCTTCGTCGAGCCGCCGACCGTCGAGCCGTTCAAGATCAAGGCCTGGGAGAAGCCGCACCTGCCGAACCTGACCGGCACCATCCACGCCTACCGGCCGCAGGGCGCCATCTCCCGCGGCGGCGAGCGCCAGAAGGCGACCGGCGACTACGAGGCCTGGACCCCCAACTGAGGCGCTTGAGCGTGCGTGCGTTGCGAAAATCGGCTGTGATCTCCGCCGCGGGCCTGGCCCTGGCCGCCGGGCTGGCCACCGCCCAGCCCACGCCGCCCCCTCCGCCGCAGGAGACCGCGCCGCCCACTCCCGCCGAGGAGGCGCCGCCGGTCACCGTGCCGACGCCGGCGCCGATCCCGGTGCCGCCGATCTCCGAGAAGGAGGTCGCCCCCGCGCCGCCGCCCGCCGACGCCACGCCCAAGGAGGCCGCCCCGCCCACGCGCCGCGCCCGCTACGACATCGCCGTCCTGCAGGCGCTGGACAAGGTCACCGCCGAGAGCCTGCGCTTCGAGGCCCAGGTCGGCCGCCCGGTCCGCTACAAGTCGTTGATCTTCACCGTGAAGGCCTGCGAGCGCGCCGCGCCCGACGAGCCGATCGACGATTCCATCGCCTACCTGACCATCGATTCCCAGCCGCGCGTCGCGCCCGGCGGGGCCCCGCTGCCGCCCCGCCAGGCCTTCAAGGGCTGGATGTACGCCTCCTCGCCCGGCCTGCATCCGCTGGAGCACCCGGTCTATGACGCCTGGCTGATCACCTGCAGGGCCGCGGCCCCGGTGAGCGCGCCCACGCCGGTCGCCCCCGCCCGCTGAAAATCCGCCTCGGCGGAAAGCGCCAGCGCCAGCCTGCGGTGATAGTCGAGCCGGGAGATCTCCACCGCCCCGAACTGCGTCAGGTGCGGCGTCATGAACTGCGCGTCCAGCAGGCGGAAGCCGCCGGCGATCAGCCGCGCCGCAAGGTGGACCAGCGCCACCTTCGAAGCGTCCCGGGCGCGCGAGAACATGCTCTCGCCGAAGAACGCGCCCTGCAGCGCCACGCCGTAGAGTCCGCCGACCAGCTCGTCGCCCCGCCAGCACTCGACGCTGTGCGCATGCCCGAGCTCGCAAAGCCGGACGTAGAGGTCCTCGATGGGGTGGTTAATCCAGGTCTCGAGCCGTCCCGGCCCGGCCTCGGCGCACCGCTGCACCACCGTGCGGAACGCGGTGTCGGTCCGCACCTCGAACGGATCGGACCGCACGGTCCGCGCCAGCCGCTGCGGCACGTGGAACCCGGTGAGCGGCAGCACGCCGCGCCGCTCCGGGTCGATCAGGAACACGCGCTCGTCGTCGCGCGCGTCCGCCATCGGGAACACGCCGCGCGCATAGCACGACAGCAGGTCACGGGCGTCGAAGTGCGCCATGGGGAGAGCTTACAGCGTCCAAGAGGCTCGTCATCCCGGACGGCCGCAGGCCGATCCGGGACCCAGCAGCTCAGACCTGGATGCCCGAACCTCGTTGCAGTCTGAGCTGCTGGGTCCCGGCTCTCCCGCCCGCGTTCGCGGGCGTCCGACCGGGATGACGGGAAGTAGCTACACCCCCGCCGCCTGGCTCTTCATCCAGTTTTCCAGCCAGTGGATGTTGTAGTCCCCGGCGATGATGTCCGGGTTCACCATCAGCTCCTGGAAGAGCGCGATGTTGGTCTCGACGCCCGCCACCACGATCTCGCCCAGGCAGCGGCACAGCCTGGCGATGCACTCGTCGCGGTCGCGGCCGTGGACGATCAGCTTGCCGATCAGGGAGTCGTAGTAGGGCGGGATCGTGTAGCCGGCGTAGAGCGCCGAATCGAGCCGCACGCCCAGGCCGCCCGGGGCGTGGAAGTCGGTCACCAGCCCTGGCGAGGGCGCGAAGGTCTTGGCGTTCTCGGCGTTGATCCGGCACTCGATGGCGTGGCCCTCGAAGACCACGTCCTTCTGCGCGAACGAGAGCGGCAGGCCGGCGGCGATGCGGATCTGCTCGCGCACCAGGTCGATGCCGGTGATGCCCTCGGTCACCGGATGCTCCACCTGCAGGCGGGTGTTCATCTCGATGAAGAAGAACTCGCCGTTCTCGTAGAGGAACTCGATGGTGCCGACGCCCAGGTAGCCGATCGCCTTCACCGCATCGACCACCACCTTGCCGATCCGCTCGCGGGCGGCGGCGTCGATGGCCGGCGAGGGGGCCTCCTCCAGCACCTTCTGGTGGCGGCGCTGCAGCGAGCAGTCGCGTTCGCCCAGGTGGCAGACGTTGCCGAAGCTGTCGGCGATCACCTGCAGCTCGATGTGCCGCGGC
>JBJMQX010000044.1:0-17963 GCA_045802455.1 Phenylobacterium sp.
GACAAGAAGGCGCTCGGCGATTGGTGGAAGCAGATCGACAGGAGGCGGGCGAAGAAGTCGCTCAGCTACAAGCAGTCGGGCACTATCATCAAGCCGCAATACGCCATCCAGCGGCTCTACGAGCTGACCAAGGACCGCGACGCCTACATCACCACGGAGGTGGGCCAGCATCAGATGTGGGCGGCGCAGTTCTACCGCTTCGAGCAGCCGAACCGCTGGATGACCTCCGGGGGGCTCGGCACCATGGGCTATGGGCTGCCGGCGGCGGTCGGCGTGCAGCTGGCGCATCCGAATTCGCTGGTCATCGATATCGCCGGCGAAGCCTCGGTGCTCATGACCATGCAGGAGATGTCGACGGCCGTGCAGCACGACCTGCCGATCAAGGTCTTCATCCTCAACAACGAGTGGATGGGCATGGTGCGCCAGTGGCAGCAGCTGCTGCACGGCGAGCGTTATTCGCATTCCTATTCGGCGAGCCTGCCCGACTTCGTGAAGCTGGCCGAGGCCTATGGCGGCGTGGGCCTGCGCGCCGAGCACCCGGACGAGCTGGACGACGTCATCCGCGAGATGATCGCGGTGAAGAAGCCGGTGATCGTCGACTGCCGGGTGACCAAGGAGGAGAACTGCTTCCCGATGATCCCCTCCGGCAAGGCCCACAACGAGATGATCATGGCCGAGGAGGCGCGCGACCTGGGCTCGATCATCGACGACGCCGGCAAGCGGCTGGTCTGATCGCCGGCTCCGTCGCGGCGTCACTCAGGGCGATGTAGGATCGCGCCGCGCCCGCACGTCTTCCAGGCAGGAGCCCTGGAATGATCGGGGCGCTGAACGCCCACGGGAGACTGCCATGTCCGACCACGGCCGCTTCATCTGGTACGAGCTGATCACCCCCGACACCAACGGCGCCAAGCGCTTCTACGGCGACGTCGTGGGCTGGACGGCGCAGGACATGCCCATGCCAGAGGGCGGCGATGGCGGCGGGGAGCCCTACTCGGTGCTGAATGCGAACGGCGCCGGCGTCGCGGGCATGATGCGGCTGGGCGATGAGATGAAGGCGCAGGGCGTGCCGCCCAACTGGACCGGCTACGTTTGCGTCGACGACTGCGACGCCGCCGCGGCCAAGGTGAGGAGCCTGAGCGGCTCGGTCCGCCGCGACCCCCTCGATATCCCCGGCATCGGCCGCTTCGCCATCGTCGCCGACCCGGCCGGCGCGGTGTTCGCGATCATGACACCGATCCCGCCAGAAGGCGGACGGCCGGAGCGCGACATCGAGGGCGTCGGCCAGACCGGCTGGCACGAGCTCTATGGCGCCGACCCCGAG
Organism: Phenylobacterium sp.; assembly: GCA_045802455.1. Classification (GTDB taxonomy): domain Bacteria; phylum Pseudomonadota; class Alphaproteobacteria; order Caulobacterales; family Caulobacteraceae; genus Phenylobacterium. Next base: position 1,322 of record JBJMQX010000044.1, read on the forward strand.
ACAGGCTTCGACTTCTACGCGCAGATGTTCGGCTGGACGAAGGCCGACGCCATGCCGATGGGCCCGATGGGAACCTACCAGCTGTTCAACAACCAGGACGGCCAGGTCGGCGGCATGATGCGCCGGCCCGACAACATCCCCGCGCCCTGCTGGCTCTACTACTTCCGCGTCGGCGACATCGACCAGGCCGCGGCCAAGGTCAAAGCCGGCGGCGGCCAGGTGCTGAACGGCCCGATGGAGGTGCCCAACGGCGAATGGATCGTGCAGGGCCAGGACCCGCAGGGCGCCATGTTCGCGGTCGTGGCGAGGAAGCCCGCCTAGGCTGAAGACTCAATCAACCCTCTGAATTCAAATAATTGATCGTCATGGCCCGGCTTGGAGGCCTGCCTCGGGTGGGCCGCGCAGCGGCGCGTCCCGGGGGCCACCCGTGATCTTCGTCCCTCTACATCCTCCCCCAGGGCGAAGCCCGATTGAGGGGGAGGTGTCTCGCAGCGAAGCGAAGAGACGGAGGGGGTTGCCGCCCACTGTCGCTCCAGCCGCGAGCAGCGCCTCGTCCCTGGCCCCGTGCTGCAGAGTGGCACGCGAAGGCTCGCGCCCATCAAGGCTCCTCTCCCAGATGCGGAGCATCGTGGGAGACGCGGGAAGAGGGCGGCGCTGCCAGAGCGCCACGGCGCTGGACCCGACCGCGCCCCAGGCGGGCGGTCCGGCCGCGCGGTCCTCGATCCAATGCTCGGGCGGCGACGGGCGCCCAGACTCAGTCGATCTGGGCTAAGGGTCGGAAGCGATCATTGCCGCAGCGCCCGGCAGCCGACATTCGGGCTATGGCTAGGCTCCAAAGAACAAGCATCTGGGGGACCGTCTATGAACAGGCTTTGGAGCGCGGCGCTCGCCTTCGTGTTGGCTGTCAGCGCTGGCGCCGCCACTCTGGCGCAGGTTCCGGATGGGGCGCTCGCCGACCCCGGCCCGCCGCTCAGCGGCTATCCCCGCAACGCCCTTCGAGCGCCGACGCCCTCCGAATTGAGGACAGCCACCTACGTCCGGGACGTTATCTACGGCCACCGCGACGGCATGGCGCTTACCTACGATGTCTTCAAACCGGTGAGGCACGCCAATGGCGCCGTTGTAGTGAACATGGTGTCGGCGGGCTGGAACTCGTCATGGGCCCCGCCGGAAGAACGCCAGGCCCGCTATCAGGCGCTAATCGACAAGGGCTTCACCGTGGTCGCGCTCTACCACGCCTCAGCGCCGCGCTTCAAAGTTCCCGACGCGATCGTGGACGTCCGGCTGGGGATGCGTCACATCAAGCTGCACGCCGCCGACTACGGCGCCGATCCCGCCCGAATCGGGGTGTGGGGCGCGAGCGCCGGAGGCCATCTGGCGCTCGTCGCCGGGATGATGGCCGATGACGGAAACCCAGCGGCCGCCAACCCGCTGGAGCGTTCAGGCAATCGTATTGCGGCCGTCGTCGCCTATTTCCCGCCGACCGATCTGGCAGCCCTCCTGCAGGGCCGCCCCAAGGCGGGCGCCATCGACTTCGACGACAAGCTCCTTCCGGCGGTCTCTCCGATCCACAGCGTCGATGCGCGCGATCCGCCGACACTGATTCTGCAGGGCGATGCCGACAGGGGCGTGCCCCCTGCACAGGCTCAAGCCATGCACGCGGCCCTCGATGAGGTGGGGGTGGAAAACAAGCTGAAGATGTACGCGGGCGCCGACCACGATTTCTACGTGAAGGGGGACCCAGCCAAGACCGACGCCTACGCTAGCGACGCAATGAGGTCGATGGTCGGCTGGTTTGAAAGTCACCTGACGAAGTAGCCCGAGAGCAGACACTCCGAGGCGCGGCTAGGGACCGAAAGCGATCATTGCCTTGCGGCCCGAAAGGAGACCGGAGCACTGGGCGGCAAGAAGGCGCGACTACCGAGGGGTTCAGGCTGTGCGGTTGCTCCTGGATCCCAAGCTCTACTGCCCCCAAGGCGGTCTTCCGGCCGGGATGACAGCCGTTCTTGGCTATTGCAATTGAGTCCGGACCCTACCGCGCGCCCAGCCGGGCCATAACTTCCTTGGGGATGTCGTAGGCCGCGACGATCGCCGCGCGATCGCGCAGGCCCATGACCTCGCGCTGCACCAGGAAGCACCACACGGCGTCGCACGCGGCCTTCAGCACCTGGGCGCGGCCCTCGCCTTCATGCGCCCTGAGCGCGGCCAGCGCCGCCTCCGCCTTGCGCCCCGTGCGGCCGAGCGCGGCGGCCTGCTCTTCGAGCAGCTCGTAGCGCAGCACCGCCTCGCCGGTCTCGACGCCGAGCCGGCGGGCGAAGGCCTGAGGCATGCGGAGGGACGACATCGCGCCCATGTTGGCGCACTGCCGCTACGGCGCAAGCGGCGCCTTGACAACGGTCATCTGTTCGCTTTTTGTTCGGGAATGCTCGGCCGTCTGGCTTTGGCCTTCCAAGGATGGAAGCTCGCTCGCCGCGTCCGGCGTCGCGGCTGGACCGGCATCTACGTGGGCGACTACCACTCTAGGCCGACCTGGGGTTACACCGTCGGCTTTGATGCGACCCTCGACCAGCCGGAAGTCGTCGTCTTCGACGTGCGGGGAGCCTCCGCGAGCCGCCTGTTCGCCAGGGTCTACGAGGAGCTGAAATCCGGCGTCTTCACCTTTGCCGATGGCCTCGAATGGCCCGAGGACGATGACGTCCGCGGGGCGTGGCGGAAAGTCGATCCGGCCAGGATCAGCGACGGCTGGCTCACGCTCGCCGAGCACGCGCGATGGAAGCGAACGGGCAAGCGGTTCGGATTGGAGGCCTTCCAATTCGTCCTGCGCGACCCCCAAGGCTTCTTGCCCTGGCAGTCAGGCTATGACGAAGAGCTGCGACCGCTCCAGGTGGCCCTATGGGACCCGCCTTCGCGGGAGCCGACCGAAGGCTCAGCCGCCGTAGAAGAACCGCTCCTCGGCGATCTTGCCGTCGCGGATCGTGTAGAGGCCGGTCTCGTCCATCGTGTGGCGCGCCCCGCCCCTGGGCGTCATGTCCATCTTGTAGCGGACCACGAACTGGTCGCCGTTGATGTACGGACCGTCGATCTCGACCCCGTGGACCTCGTTGTTGGCTTCCCACCACTCGGTCTTGCCGCGCACCGCCTGGAGCCCGTTCAGCTCGGCCATGTCGCCCTCGCCGGGCTCGATCGAGCGGACGTCGGCGGCCCAGTACTTCTCGCCGGCCTCGGCGAACTTGCCCGCCTTGCACAGCGCGACCAGGTCGTTGGCGATGTCTTCAGTGTTCATGTCAGGCTCCTTGCTGCTTCGGAGCCCTCGTAGCGGCGTCTCGTGACAGCGTGCTGGCAGCAGCGCGGCGCCGCGGGCCCTCGATGGCTGCCTCAGCCAGAGCGGTTCAAGCTTGACAGTCTCCCCGGAGTTCTTGAATTGTTCCCTTTGGGAGGCGTGAATGCTGAGCTGGCTTCGAAACACCCTTTATCTGCGCAGCGTCGAGCAAGCCGTGAGGAAACATGGCTGGGCCGGCGTGAGCGTTGGCAGCTACGAGACCGCACCAAGCTGGATCTACAGCGTGGGGTTTCAGGAGACCCTCGGCCAGCCTGAGATCGTCTTGTTCGACGTTCCGCAGGCCCAGGCGAACGCGCTTCTGTGGGAAATTTTCCAAGAGCTGAAGTCGGGCAAGCTGACGCTCGAAGATGGCGAGAGGTGGGAAGGTGGCGATCCCGATCATCCGGCGGTCTGGCGTAAGGTGCATGCAAGCCAAGTCGATAGTCCGGATGCCTGGTTCAACGTGGCGGCCGCGCGACGCGCGCGCGGCCACGGTGCTTCAACCGACTTGGAGGTATTTCAGCTCGTCCTTTCCGATCAGCAGGGCCGCCTTCCCTGGGAGACCGGGTACGACGAGGCCGTAAGGGTGCGACAGCCGGCGTTGTATCTGCCCTCCATCGAGCCCTCCTGGACCGACCGGCTGGAACGCGAAGCGATGCGCCTGGTCCACGAACGGGGATGGACCACGGTGCAGGTCGAAGGGGCGCTGTCCTGGGCTTATTCCATTGGCTTTCCGGAGACCCTGGGTGCGCCGGAGGTCATTTGCTTTGCGCCGGCGGCGGGCGCCGCAAAGATCCTGGGAGACGCACGGCGACAACTCGCGGACGGACGCCTGGCGCTCCGGGAGGGTCTGATCTGGAACGATCTCGGCTTCCCGTGCTGCTGGCGACGTGTTCACGAGAGCCAGGTCATGGGATTCAACTGGATGCGCTTCGCCAAGGCGCATGCCGAGGTCAAGGCCGGCCGTCGTGTCGACATCGACGCCTACCAGCTATTCCTGTCGGACGAGGCGGGCCGGTATCCCTGGGACGCAGGCTGCGATCGGGGGATGCGGGACATGCAGCCTCTGCTCTTCCTTCCCCTTGACTTGGATCACCCACCCGGTCGCGCGCTTGCCCGCGCGGGTTCGGTGTGACACCTGAGCGCCGACGGCCCAGCGCCGTTCGCCTGGAAATTCCCATGACCAAGACGCCCGCCGCCGCGCCCGCCCAGCCCGCCTCCGTCTATGACCTGGCGCACGACGAGGCGCCGGAGAGCCTGGCGACCTTCGCGGTGCTGGTCGACAACGAGCCCGGCGTGCTGCACCGCCTGGTCGGGCTCTTCGCGGCGCGCGGCTACAACATCGAGAGCCTCACGGTCGCCGAGACCGACCGCAAGGCGCACACCAGCCGCGTGACCATCGTCACCCGCGGCACGCCTCAGGTCCTGGCCCAGATCGAGGCGCAGTTGAACAAGATGGTCTCGACGCGCCACGTGCAGGACGTGACCCGCGATCCGCACGGGCTCGAGCGCGAGCTGGCCCTGGTCAAGGTCAAGGGGACCGGTGCGGAGCGGGTCGAGGCGCTCAGGGTCTCCGACATCTTCCGCGCCAAGGTGATCGACACCACCCACGAGAGCTTCGTCTTCGAGCTGACCGGCGCGCCGGCCAAGATCGACAAGTTCGTCGACCTGATGCGGCCCCTGGGCCTCGTGGAAGTCTCGCGCACCGGGGTGCTGTCGATCTCCCGCGGGGTCGAGGTGTTCTAGCCGGATCGGGAACCGTCGCCTTCCGTGGCGGGCTTTGCTGTCGTGCGCCGTCTCCTCATAGCCCTGCTGCTGATCGCCCTGGCCGCGCCCGCCCAGGCGCAGTTCCTGCGCCGCGCGCCGGCCGGCCCGGTCAAGCCGCCGCCCAAGGACCTGCCGCCCGCCGAGGCGGAGATCTGGCCCTTCCCGCCGCCCGACCCCAAGGCCTGGTGGAACGATAAGCGGCCGGTCCCCGCCGAGGCCGCCGACCCGCTGGGCGGCCGGCGCATGGGCCGCGGCGAGCGGCTGGTCCCGCTCGACAACGGCGTCGATCCGTCGACCTACCGGCTCTGGGGCCTGATGCCGCTGCAATGGCAGCTGCTGCGCGGCCAGGAGATGATCCTGGAGGTCTGGGTCAGGCCCGCGCGCAGCGTGCGCCAGAGCGTGGTGCGGGTGACCGTGCGCCGGGACGGCAAGGCCTTCGTGCAGGCGCGCGCGGGACTCGCCTGCTGCGAGGCCGAGATCGCCCGGCGGATGGGGTTCGACGCCGAGCTGCCGTCGAGCGACGCGGCGAAGTTCCTGGCGATGCGCAGCCATCCGTTCTGGTCGCAGCCGCGCGACGTGCAGGTGCGCCAGGCCGCCAACACCGCCGACACCGTCTGCATCTCCGGCACGTCCTACGACCTGACGCTGGTCGTGCCGGGGCGCTCGCGCTCCTTGCGCCGCGCCTGCGACGCCGAGGCGGTGGGCCAGGCCGCCGACATCCTGGAGGCGGTGCTGGGCGCGGCGATCGGCCATGACACCCGGTTCGACGCGATCTATCCGGGCGGCGCGAGCTTCGCCTCGGAACGGTCCGCCTACCAGGAGCTGACCCAGGCCGGCGGCGCGCTGAAGGCCGAGCCGCGCAGCCGCGTGCAGCCGCCGGGCGTCGCGCCGGCCCCCGACGAGGCGGCGACTACGCCGCCAGCGGCGCCGGCGACGGCTGCGCCATCTCGGCCAGGATCTTCCGGCGAATGACGAAGCGCATCGAGGCGTACTGGATTGCGAAGAGCACGAGCTTGGACGCCAGCGGCACGGTCGCGAGGTAGGCCGGCCACAGGGCCGGCAGGGTCCAGGCGACGACCAGGTTGGCTGCGGCCGAGACAAACATCAGGCCGGCCCAGGCATAGCCCCAGGCGACCATCAGCGCGTCGCCGTGGCCGCTGGCGATCGGCGGCAGGTAGCGCAGCATCCAGCCGCGCTTCAGCATCACCACGCCGACCGCGACATAGATGATCGACGGCTTGATCATCAGGAAGCGAGCGTCGTTGGCCACGATGCTGACGGCGCCGAACACGATCACGAGACCCAGCGAGGCCAGCTGCAGCAAGGGGATCGGCCGCTTCAGCAGGCGCTGGACCAGCATCTGCAGGATCGAGACGCCGAGCGCCCCACCCGCGGCGATGCGCACGTCGACGTGCATGGCCGCCAGCACCGCGAACGCGATGGTCGGCAGGAAGTCGGACGCCAGGGGGCGAAGCGCGTAGAGCAGGCTGTTCATCGGAAACTCCAAGGAAAACTGATCCCTGGAGCCTATCTGCGGAGGCCGCGACCGCCCCAGGCCGCTCACGAAGGCCGCGTGGCGGTTCGCGGAAATTCGGCCGCCATTCGCGCTTCGCGAACGGTCGGTTCTTCATTTCGCAACCCGAAAGCCCTATATTGGAAGGGTCGGGGCTTGCCCTGACTATGGAGATAAACGCGCGCGTAATAAGCGGACTGGACCCGGGTGCGATTCCCGGCGGCTCCACCAATCTTCTTCCGGGTTATCGCCGGAGCGGCCTACGTAGGCTTCAAGAAGTGAGGGGCCGATCAGCATCGACAGACGTCTAAAGGCGTTGCTTTCTCCCGGCCTGACCCACCGTTCCGGGTCTTAAACTAACTGCGAACGATAACTTCGCTGGAGAAGTTCGCCTGGCCGCGTAAGCGGTTCGACGACTCTCAATCTAAGTCCTAGGGGTTCAGATCCCTGGGCGGGGCCTGGAGGGAGCCTGCCAACAGAATCCCTCCACCGATTTGGGGCGGGTCGAGAGGCTCGCCCTTTTCGTTTCGCATCTGCGAAGCCGCCTTGCGCGCGGCGGCTCACGCGCTAGGTTCGGCGCTTGGTGTTGGAGACGTCATGGCCCAGGATCCGCCCGCCCAGGACCTGATGCGGTACGAGGCGATGGCCCAGGACGCCCTGCGCGGCGTCGTCAAGGCCGCGCTGAAGCGCGCCGCCGCGCCCGACGGCCTGCCCGGCGCGCACCACTTCTACATCACCTTCAAGACCGACGCCCCGGGCGTCTCCGGCCCGCCCGACCTCCTGGGCAAGTACCCGGACGAGATGACCATCGTCCTGCAGCACCAGTACTGGGACCTCGCGCCCGGCGAGACCTTCTTCTCGGTGACCCTGCAGTTCGGCGGCCAGCCGAAGCGGCTCTCGGTCCCCTATGCCGCGGTCACCCGGTTCTATGACCCGAGCGTGCAGTTCCTGCTGCAGTTCGAAGCGCCCGCCGCAGCCGCCGATGGCAAGCCGGCGGAGGCCAAGGCCGCGCCTGAGGCGGAGCCCACCGGCCCGGCGGAGGGCGAGGCCAAGATCGTCTCCCTCGATCAATTCCGGAAGAAGTGATGTCCGACGCTCGGACGACCGAACCCGGCGCGGCGGAGAAGGTGACTGCCGAGCCGCTGACCGATGCGGCCATCCTGGAACGCTTCCTGCGGACGAAAAACCAGCCCACCGGCTCGCAGACGCTGGGCTTCCGGATGCTCTCCGTCAGCCAGGCCGAGAAGCAGGTCGAGGTGGAATTCGAAGCCCGCGCCGAGCTCCTGCTCAACCCGATGAAGCAGATCCAGGGCGGCTACCTCTGCGCCATGCTCGACGAGTGCATGAGCGTCGCCTGCATGGTGGCCTCGGGCATGACCCACGTCGCCCCGACCGCCGAGATGAAGACCAGCTTCTTCCGCCCCGGCATGCCCGGGACGCTACGCGGGGTCGGGAAGGTGGTGCGCTGGGGCAGCCGCGTCGCCTTCACCGAGGGCGAGCTCTACGACGCCGAGGGCCGCCTGCTGGCCAAGGCCACCGGCACGGCGATCCCGACGCCGTTCCAAGTCTACAAGAAGTAGCGGCCTTGCGGGCCGTCCTCGCCCGGCTGGCCTGGCTGTTCGCGGGCCTTCTGCTCGTCCAGGCGAACCCGGCGGCCGCGGCCGGCGCGTTCGGCGACTGGACCGCCATCGTGGTCGCCGGCGACTGGCACGCACACTCCGGCGGTCCGTCGGAGGCCTTCGACAACGCGCGGCGCGACGTGACCCAGGCGTTCGAGCGAGTGGGGTTCGAGCCGGCCAACCTGCGCCAGTTCTCCGTCCGGCCGGAACGCTACAAGGAGCCCGACCTCGGGAAGTCGGCGCCGCAGGCGATCTACGACACGTTGGCGGACCTGACCGCGCGGGCCACAGGCGGCTGCCTGATCTATTTCTCTTCGCACGGCGCCCCGGCCGGCGTGCTGGTCGACCAGCAACTGCTGCCGCCCGGCGTGCTGGCCGAGATGCTGAACCACACCTGCGGGTCTCGGCCGACGGTGGTGATCATCTCCGCCTGCTTCTCGGGCGTATTCGTACCGGCCCTGGCCGGGCCCAACCGGATGGTGCTGACCGCGGCCCGGCCCGACCGCAGCTCCTTCGGGTGCGGCGAGGCCGACAAGTACCCCTACTTCGACCAATGCGTCCTGGAATCGCTGCCCCAGTCGAACGACTTTGCCGCGCTCGGCCGAACGGTGCAGGGCTGCGTCGCCGCCCGCGAGGTCAAGGAAGGCATGAAGCCGCCGTCTGAGCCGCAACTCTTCATCGGCGCGGGGATCAAGCCGCTGCTGCCGCTCTATACGCTCGCCGGGGCCGCTCGCCCGGCCGGCGGCGGTCGACCGGGCAGCGACTAGGGGTCGCGCCGGGTTTGAGGGACTCGGTCGGGCGCCCTACAAGCGATCCAGGCTCTCCGTTCCCTGCAGGTGTTGTTGATGCGGTCCATTGCTTCCGCCGCCGACGCCGCCGTGCTGGCGCTGCTGCTCGTCCCGCAGGGGAGCGCGGTGGCGCAGGACGCCGACGCGGGCCTGCCCAAGGGGCCGGTGCCCTACACGAAGCTGCACCCTAAGCCCAAGCCGAAACCGAAACCGCCCGCCGACGCCGCCTTTACGGCCACGACGGCGGCGTCATCGGCCGTCGCGCCCGCGACCAAGCCACCCGCGCCACCACCCGCCAAGCCGGCGCTCGCCGTGGTCCCCGCGCCTGCGCCGCACCCTCAGGCCCCACCGCCGTCCCCGCCGCTCGCCGCGGCCACGCCGGCCGCTCCTACCGTCGCCGCCGCGAATGGCCGGTTCGCGCCGGGCCAGGCGATCCCCGCCGCCGAGCTCGAGGCGTTCGTCGATGGCATGGTCAATGACGCGATGGCCCACGAGCATATCGCGGGCGTCACGGTCTCGGTTGTGCAGAACGGCCTGGTGGTCATGAAGCGGGGCTATGGCTTCGCCGGCCTCGCCCCGCAGAAAGCCGTCGACCCGGACCGGACGCTTTTCCGGGTGGGCTCGATCTCCAAGACCTTCACCTGGATCGCGCTGATGAAGGAGGTCGAAGCCGGCCGCATGCGGCTGAACCAGCCGGTCAACCTCTACCTGCCGGAAAAGGTGCAGGTCCGCGACCAGGGCTATGACCAGCCGGTGCGCGTCGCGAACCTGATGGACCATTCCGCCGGGTTCGAGGATCGCGCACTGGGCCAGCTCTTTGAGCGCGACTATGACCGCGTGCGCCCGCTCGACGTCTACCTGCGCCAGGAGCGGCCCCGCCGGGTCCACACGCCGGGCGCGGTCTCGAGCTACTCCAACTATGGCGCGGCGCTGGCCGGCGAGGCGGTCGTCTATTCCTCCGGCCGTCCATTCGAGCGGCTGATCGAGGACGAGATCCTCACACCGCTGGGCATGACCCACACCACGTTCCGTGAGCCGCATCCGCCCAAGGCCGGCCTGCCCGGCCCGATGCCCGAGCGCCTGACCGCGGATGTCTCCGACGGCTACCGCTGGACGCCGACCGGCTTCGTGAAGCGCGACTACGAGTACATCGGCCAGATCGCGCCGGCGGGCGCGGCCTCGGCCTCCGCCGGCGACATGGCGAAGTACATGCTGATGCAGCTGGGCGGCGGGCAGCTGAACGGCGCGACCATCTACAACGCCACGACCGCCCAGGCCTTCCGGACGCCGCTGCGCAAGACGCCCACAGGGATCAACGGCTGGGCGCATGGCTTCATGGTCTTCGACCTGTCCGGCGGCCACCGCGCCTACGGTCACGGCGGGGCGACGCTCTCCTTCTTCTCCAACATGGTCGTCGTGCCCGACCTGGGCCTGGGGATCTTCATCTCCACGAACACCGACACCGGGCGGCCGCTGGTGAACCGCCTGCCCGACCGGCTCGTGGCCCACTTCTACGCGCCGCCCGACATCTTCCCGCGCGCCGGGACGAGCGAGTTGGCGGACCGGGGCGGCGAGTTCACCGGCTTCTACCTCACGACGCGGCGGGCCTACTCCGGCCTGGAAGGCTTTGTCGGCCAGATCCAGGGCGGCGCCTCGGTGGCGGTGACCCGCGACGGGCGGCTGGTGACGAGCGACCAGGGCGGGGTCAAGACCTGGGTTGCGGAGGGCCCTGCGGAAGACGGCCGGTTCATCTCCGTGCTGGGCGACGAGCGGCTCGCCTTCGACCGCGGCGACGGGCCCGCCAAGGCCTATCACGTCTCCAGCGGAACCCAGCTGTTCGAGCGCGCGACCGCCTGGAAGCAGCCCGGCACGCTGGCCCTGCTGGCCGCGCTGACAGCGGCCGCCGCCCTGGCGACCCTGGCCGGTGTCGTGATCCGCAACCGCCGCGAGTTCCGCGAAAATCAGGTCCAGACCCGCGCCAGCCTGGTGCAGAACATCCAGGCCGTGCTGTGGCTTGCGGCCATGGCGCTGTTCGGGCTCTGGGCGTCGAAGACCGGCGACGCGGCGCAGCTGATGTACCGGTGGCCTGGAATCCTGATGATCACCGCCTCGGCCTGCGCCCTGGTGTCCTCGGCCCTGACCATCACCACGATCGTCGCCTTGCCGGCGATCTGGCGGGGCGGCCGGCGGGTGGACAGCTGGACGCACCTCAGGAAGGCGTTCTTCACCGTGACGGTGCTGGTCTACGCGACCATATCGGTGGTGCTGTGGCTCTGGGGCGCGCTCAGTCCCTGGAGCGGCTGAACCGGCAAACCCGCGCAAACCTAAACTCGGCGTTTACCAAGCACTGGGTAATTCCTGCCTAGCGACAGGCGAGCTCCGTTCGTCCGCCGCTTTCGTTTGGGCAGGGGACGCCGGCGTTGAACCAGATCCTGGCTGCGCTTCAGAGGTTCGGGATCGGCCGCCTGGCCGCCATCCTCGGCATCGGCGCCGGCGTCGCCGCCGTGCTGGCGGCCATGACCATGGGCTTCGGCCAGCCGAAGGCCCTGCTCTACTCCAACCTCGACCTCAAGGAAGCCGGCTCGATCACCCAGGCGCTGGACCAGGCCGGCATCAAGTACGAGGTCAAGGGAGACGGCTCGACCATATTGGTTCCGCGCGACCAGGTGGCCTCGACCCGTCTGCTGCTGTCGGGCAAGGGCCTGCCGACGTCCGGCTCGGTCGGCTACGAGATCTTCGACAACACCAGCGCGCTCGGCCAGACTGACATGGTCCAGCAGATCAACCGCCAGCGCGCCCTGGAGGGCGAGCTCGGCCGCACCATCCACAGCCTGGACGGCATCACCTCCGCCCGCGTGCACCTCGTGCTGCCGAAGCGGCAGCTGTTCGAGGAAGAGGCTCAGCAGCCCTCCGCCGCGGTCAGCATCGGGGTCGGCGGCCGCGAGCCCGGTCCCGACCAGGTGCGCGCCATCCAGAACCTCGTGGCCGGGGCCGTGCCGGGACTGAAGCCCGACAAGGTCACCGTCGTCGACCAGCACGCCAAGACCCTCTCCGGCGGCGACACCGGCATGGCCGCCGAGGCCGACGGCCGCAAGAGCGAGATCGAGCAGCGCATCGCCAAGCAGGTGAAGACCTTGGTCGAAGGCGTCGTGGGCGCCGGCCGGGCGCGGGTCAACGTCTCGGCCGACGTCGACATGGCCCACGTGACTCAGCAGAAGGAGATCTACGACCCCGACGGGCAGGTGGTCCGCTCCGAGATCACCACCGACGAGAACTCCAAGGAAAACTCCAGCAGCGGCGGGGCAGGCGGCGCGGGCGCCATCGGTCAGACCTCGGCGGCCGGCAACATCCCCGGCGGCGGCGCGCCCGGCGCAGCCGAAGGCAACGCCAGCGGCAAGCAAGAATCCACCACCAACTACGAGATCTCCAAGACCGTCACCACCCAGGTCACCGAGCCCGGCCAGATCAAGAAAATCTCGGTCGCCGTCGCGGTCGACGGCGTCACCGCGCCGCCCGGCAAGAACGGCAAGGCCGGCGCCTATACGCCAAGACCCGTCGCCGAAATGGCGCAGATCGAGCAGCTGGTCCGCGCCGCGGTCGGCTACGACCAGACCCGCGGCGACCAGGTGACGGTGGTCAACGTCCGCTTCCCCTCGGCCGATGACGGCGAGGGCGTCGCCTCGGCCAACCCTTTGCTGGGCTTCGACAAGAACGACATCATGCGCGCCGCCGAGATCCTGGTGATGGGCATCGTCGGCGTGCTGATGATGCTGTTCATCGTCCGCCCGCTGCTCAAGGGCGCGGTGGCGGGTGGCCCGATGGCCATGCTGGGAAGCCCGCAGGTCACGCGCCTCGGCGTCAGCCCGGACGGCCAGCCGATGCAGATCACCGTCGATCCCGTCACCGGCCAGCAGATGGCGCTCCCTTCCCCCGGGGCCGATGGCATCGAACAGAAGATCGACATCGCCCGCATCGAGGGCCAGGTGAAGGCCAGCTCCGTCAAGCGCGTCGCCGAGTTCGTCGACAAGCATCCTGAAGAGTCGGTCTCGATCATCCGCACCTGGCTGCACGAGTCGGCATGAGCGCGCGCGCTTCCAAGTCCAAGGCGATCGTCGACCCAGCCCGCCTGAGCGGACCGGAAAAGGCCGCCGTGGTCCTGCTCGCCCTGGGCGAAGACCACGCCGGCGTCTGGCGACAGCTGGACGAGGAGGAGATCAAGGTGATCTCCCAGGCCATGGCGGGCCTTGGCCAGGTCACCTCCAGTGTCGTCGAGGACCTGCTCGTCGAATTCGTCTCCGGCATGGGCGGCGGGGCCATCACCGGCTCGGTCGAGCTGACCCAGAAGCTCCTGTCCTCGATCATGCCCGAGGACAAGGTCGACACCCTCATGGAGGAGATTCGTGGTCCGGCGGGTCGCACCATGTGGGACAAGCTGGGCAACGTGAACGAGGGCGTGCTCGCCAACTATCTCAAGAACGAATATCCGCAGACCGTCGCCGTGGTGCTCTCGAAGATCAAGTCGGAGCACGCCGCGCGCGTGCTGACCGCGCTGCCCGAGGACTTCGCGCTCGAATGCGTCACCCGCATGCTGCGCATGGAGCCCGTGCAGCGCGAGATCCTCGACAAGATCGAACAGACGCTGCGCACCGAGTTCATGTCGAACCTGGCCCGCACCTCGAAGCGCGACAGCCACGAGATGATGGCCGACATCTTCAACGCCTTCGACCGCCAGACCGAGACCCGCTTTATCACCGCCCTGGAAGAGCGTAACCGCGAGGCCGCCGAACGCATCCGGGCCCTGATGTTCGTCTTCGAGGACCTCTCGAAGCTCGATCCCGGCGGCGTGCAGACCCTGCTGCGAGGCGTCGAGAAGGACCAGCTCGCGCTGGCGTTGAAAGGCTCCTCAGACAGCCTGCGGGAGATGTTCTTCACCAACATGTCCGAACGCGCCGCGAAGATCATGCGCGAGGACATGGAGAGCATGGGTCCGGTTCGGCTGCGCGAGGTGGAGCAGGCGCAGATGGCCATGGTCCAGGTTGCCAAGGACCTGGCCAACAAGGGCGAGATCGTCCTGGTCGGGGCCGGCGGCGACGACGACGAGCTGGTGTACTGATGCCTGTCGCCCCAGCCCCTTCCGGACCGCTCGAGAAGTTCGCGTTCGACACCGTGTTCGACAACGGAGGGCAGGTCGCGTCCTCGGTTCCACGCCCCAAGCGCAGCTATACGGCCGACGAGGTGGAAGCGATCCGCCGCGCCGCCAACGCCGACGGGGACCGCCTGGCGATGGCCAGCATCGCCGCCCGCGAGGCCGCCGCGCTCGAGGCCATCGCCCAGGCCTGCCGCCAGGCCCTGCCAAGGCTCGCGCAGGTGGCGCACGAGCATCGGGTGGGCTCGGCTGAGCTGGCCCTGGCCTGCGCGCGGGCGATCGCCGCCGCAGCCCTCGATCAGTTTCCGCAGGCGCCTGTCCGCGCCGCGCTGGAAGCCCTGGCTCGCGAGATCGACGCCGCGCCGCGCCTGGTTGTCGTCGCCGACCCGGAGCTCGCCGAAGGGCTGCAGGCGGCGTTGGAAGATACCGCGCAGGCGGTGGGCTACGGCGGCGCGATCCAGGTGCGTCCCTCGGCGGAAGCCGCGCCGGGCGCCTTCACCCTCGATTTCGGCGACGGCTCGGCGAGCTTCGATCCGCAGGCTGCGGCCGAGCGCGTCACCCAGGCGCTGCACGCGGCTCTGGCCGCCGAGGGCCTGCACGCCGAACCCCTGATCCCCGGTGACGCCGGTGACCCCATGACACCCGAGAGCTAGGCCATGTCAGAGACCCCAGATCCCGAGACCGTAGAAACGCCCGCAGGCGCCGAGCTGAAGCTGGACGAGTTCGCCCAGGGCGAAGGCTCGCTGCCCGAAGGCGGCGAGGAGGAGAAGTCGGCCACCGACCTCGCGCCGGTGTTCGACGTGCCGGTGAACATCTCCGCCGTCCTCGGCCGCGCCAGCCTGTCGGTGGCCCAGCTGCTGCAGCTTGGCCAGGGCAGCGTCCTCGAGCTGGACCGCAAGGTCGGCGAGGCGATCGACATCTATGTGAACAACCGCCTGGTGGCGCGCGGCGAGGTCGTCATCGTCGACGAGCGGCTGGGCGTGACCATGACGGAAATCATCAAGGACGGCGACTCGGCGGCCTGACCGGCCCCAGTCCGAGGGAGACTAATCCATGCGGCTTCTGGTCGTCGGAAAACTGAACGGGCAGCTCTCCACCGCCGTGAAGATGGCGATGAGCGCGGGCGCCAAGGTGAGCCACGTGGAGACCACGGCGGCGGCCACCCACGCGCTGCGCGCCGGCCAGGGCGCGGACCTGCTGATGGTCGACTACGAGCTCGACATCGCCGGATTGATCGCGGCCAACGAGGCGGAACGGATCCGCGTGCCGGTGGTGGCCTGCGGCGTGGCCGCCGATGCGGCCGGCGCGGCCGGGGCGATCCGGGCCGGCGCCAAGGAATTCATCCCCCTGCCACCCGACGCCGAGCTGATCGCCGCCGTGCTGGCCGCGGTCTCCGACGACAACCGGCCGATGGTGGTGCGCGATCCGGGCATGGAACAGGTCATCCAGATGGCCGACCAGATCGCGCCGTCGGACGCCTCGATCCTGATCACCGGCGAAAGCGGCGTCGGCAAGGAAGTCATCGCCCGCTACGTCCATCAGAAGTCCCGCCGCGCATCGCGGCCGTTCATCAGCGTCAACTGCGCCGCGATCCCGGAGAACCTGCTGGAGAGCGAGCTCTTCGGCCACGAGAAGGGCGCCTTCACCGGCGCTGTGGCGCGACGCATCGGCAAGTTCGAGGAGGCCAACGGCGGCACCCTGCTGCTGGACGAGATCAGCGAGATGGACGGCCGGCTGCAGGCCAAGCTGCTGCGCGCCATCCAGGAGCGGGAGATCGACAGGGTCGGCGGCGCCAAGCCCGTCAAGGTCGACATCCGTATCCTTGCCACCTCGAACCGCGACCTCGCGGCGGCGGTGAAGGACGGGACCTTCCGCGAGGACCTGCTCTACCGGCTGAACGTCGTGAACCTGCGCCTGCCGCCCTTGCGCGAGCGTCCGGGCGACATCGTCGCGCTGGCCGAGCATTTCGTTCGCAAATACGCCGCGGCCAACGGCATGGCCGAGAAGCCGCTCAGCGCCGAGGCACGACGCCGTCTGGTCGGGCACCGCTGGCCGGGCAACGTGCGCGAGCTGGAAAACGCGATGCACCGCGCCGTACTGCTCTCGCCGGGCGCCGAGATCGAGGAGATGGCGATCCGGCTTCCCGACGGCCAGCCGCTGGCCGCCGCCGATCCGCTGGCCCGCACCGCCCAGGCGGCCTCCATCGCCGCCGAGACCGCCACCCGCGGCTTCGTCGGCCAGACGGTGGCGGCCATGGAGCAGCAGCTGATCATCGAGACCCTCGATCACTGCCTGGGCAACCGCACCCACGCGGCCAACATCCTCGGCATCTCGATCCGCACCCTGCGCAACAAGCTGAAGGAATACGGCGACGCCGGCGTCGCCGTGCCGCCGCCGCAGAGCGCGATCCATGCGGCGTGACCCTTGCTTCCCCATTCATGGGGAAGGGGGACCGCGCGCCGCAGAGCGAGCGGTGGAAGGGACGAGCCA
>JBJMQX010000045.1:0-17413 GCA_045802455.1 Phenylobacterium sp.
ATGGCGAACACGATGGGCTCGCGGTTCATGGCCTTGATGTCCTTCAGCGAGACGACGCCGGGACCGGACAGGCCGATGAACACGTCGGCGCCGTCCAGCGCCTCGGCGAGCGTGCGCTTGTCGGTGTCCACCGCATGCGCGCTCTTCCACTGGTTCATGTCCTCGGCCCGGCCGCGGTAGAGGACGCCCTTGCGGTCGACGGCGATGACGTTCTGCGGCGCGACCCCCATGGCCTTGATCAGCTCGAGGGTGGCGATGCCGGCGGCGCCCGGGCCGTTCAGCACCACCTTCACGTCCTTGATGTCCCGCCCGGTGATCTCGCAGGCGTTGATCAGGCCGGCGGCGGAGATGATCGCCGTGCCGTGCTGGTCGTCGTGGAACACCGGGATGTCGAGCAGCTCCTGCAGCTCGGTCTCGATGCGGAAGCACTCCGGGGACTTGATGTCCTCCAGGTTGATGCCGCCATAGGTCAGGCCGATGTTCTTGACGACGGTGATGACCTCGTCGGGATCGGTGGCGACGCACTCGACGTCGATGGCGTCCACGTCGGCGAAGCGCTTGAACAGCACCGCCTTGCCTTCCATCACCGGCTTGGAGGCGAGCGCGCCGAGGTTGCCGAGGCCGAGGATGGCCGTGCCGTTCGAGAAGATCGCCACGAGGTTGCCCTTCGAGGTGTACTCGTAGGCGTCGTCCGGATTCTTGGCGATCGCCAGCACCGGCGCGGCCACGCCCGGCGAATAGGCGAGGCTGAGGTCGCTCTGCGTCGCCATCGGCTTGGTGGCCGCGATGGCGATCTTCCCGGGCGTCGGGTGCCTGTGGAAGTCGAGCGCTTCCTCGTCGGTAAAGGTGCGTTTCTCGGCGTCGCTCATGGCGGCGGCGGGTCCTTTTTGGGCGTCGGAGGCGATGAGGGCGCGAACCTACAGACGCGAGGCCCGCGAAACAACCTCGGTCGAGCTTCGCCACAGAGTCGGACGCCCGACGGAACATTCGCACGGCACGGCTGTTGGGGCTCGTTGGGGGTTGTTGCCAAGCCACGGGAGCTCCTTGTGCGATACATCCTGCCTTACGCCATCCTTGCCGCGTCCCTGTCCCTGGCGGGCGCGGCCGCCGCTCAGCAGCCCGCCGCCGCCGCCTCGAAGGCCCCGGCCGCTCGATTGAATCCGGGGCCCGCCGCCTCGAAGGCCCCGCCGACGACGACCGGCGCGCCGAGCTCGGCCGCCCCGAGCGACGCCGCGCCCTCCGCCGCGCCGCAAAGCATCACGCCAAGCCCGACGCCGCCGGCTTCGGATCCGGGTCCGGCTCCTGCGGCCTCGGCGGCCGTCGGCGCCAACGCCGCGGCGAACACCGGCGCCCCCACGACGGTCACCAGCGGCATGTCGGTGAAGGACAACACCGGGGCGCTGATCGGCGAGATCAAGTCCGTCAAGGACGGGGTCGCCACCATCACGATGGGCTCCGACACCTTCGCGGTGGAGACCAGCAAACTGGGCGTGTCTGGCGGGGCGGCGACGATCAACGCCACGCAAGCCGACCTCAAGAAGATGCTGCCCAAGAAGTAGCGGGCAACCTCTCTGACCGGACGAGCCGCCGCCTGCGAACCCGCGGGCGGCGGTTTCTGTCTGGCCGCTTGACAAAAATGTTAGTCATCGCTTACGGTAAGTCATGACTAACGCTTTGGCCTTGGCGGCGCTGGCCGACCCGACCCGCCGGGCCGTCTTCGAGCGGCTGGCCGACGGGCCGCGGGCGGTGGGTGAGCTGGCGGACGGGATGCCGGTCAGCCGGCCGGCCGTCTCGCAGCACCTGAAGGTCCTGAAGGAGGCCGGGCTGGTGACCGATCGGCCGGACGGCGCGCGCCGCGTCTACCAGATCGACCCGCAGGGACTGGGCCAGCTGCGCGCCTGGCTCGACCGGTTCTGGGACGTGGCGCTCGACGCCTTCAAGGCCGAGGTCGAACGGCGTGACGACGAAGACGAAGGGACATCATGAGCCAGACCATCAAGCCGGCCGCGATCCGCAAGAGCTTCACCGTCCGCGCCACGCCGGAGAAGGCCTTCGAGGTGTTCACCGCCGGCTTCGACCGCTGGTGGCCGAGGACGCACTACCTCGGGCCGTCGCCGCTCACGAAAGTCGTGCTGGAGCCCAGGGTGGGCGGCCGCTGGTACGGACTGCACGAGGACGGCGTCGAGCGCCGGTGGGGCGAGGTGCTGGCCTGGGACCCGCCGCGAAGGCTGGTGCTCGCGTGGCGCATCACGCACGAGTGGGGCTACGACCCCAACCTGCTGACGGAGGTCGAGGTTCGCTTCGTCCCCGAGGGGGACGCCACCCGCATCGAGTTCGAGCACCGCGACCTGGAGCGCTTCGGCGAGAGCGAGGCCGCGCAGCAGACGCGTACGTCGATGGACGGCGGCTGGGGAGCCATCCTCGACGCCTACCGGTCCGTCGCCGATTCCTGACCGCCAGCACCGAGGAGACGTCTCATGTCCAGCATCATCGTCCACGGCATTCCCGGCAGCCCGTACGTGCGCATGCCGCTGCTCGCCTGCGAGGAGAAGGGCGCGCCCTATCGACTGGAGGCAATGGCCTTCGGCACGACCAAGTCGCCGGAGCACCTGGCGCGCCACCCGTTCGGCCGGATCCCGGCCATGGAGCACGGCGACTTCAAGCTCTACGAGGCGCAGGCGATGCTCCGCTACATCGACCAGGTGTTCGAGGGCCCGAGCCTGACGCCGGCGGACCCGCAGGCCCGGGCGCGGATGAACCAGGTGATGGGCGTCATGGACTGGTACGTCATGCCGTCGATCACCCGCGGGATCGGCTTCAACCGCGTCATCCGGCCGATCCTCGGAATGGCGCCGGACGACGCGGAAATCGCCGCCGCTCTGCCGCAGGCGAAGGTCTGCATCGCCGCCCTGGAGGAAGCGCTCGGCGCGAAGCCCTACTTCGCCGGCGATCAGGTCTCGCTGGCCGACCTGATGGCGGTGTCGCACCTGGACATGCTGCCGATGACACCCGAGGGGGCCGATATGATGGCCGGATCGCCGCTGCTCGGCTGGCTGGAGCGCATGTCCGAGCGGCCCAGCGTGCAGAAGACGACCCTGCAGCGCCTGATGGTCAAGCCGCAGCCGGCATAGGGCGCGGCGGCTCCTAGGCGCGCTCCTTCAGGCCAACCGCCCTAAGCTAGGCATTGACCGGCGCCTCCGGCTCGCGAGACTAGCGCTCCCGAACCGGAGGCCTGCCGCTGTCTCTCCCCATCAAGATCGGTATCGCGGGCGCCCTTGGCCACATGGGCCGCGCCGTCGCCGCCGCGGTCGAGGCCGATCCGGCGCTGACGGTCGCCGCCCGTTTCGATCGGCCGGACGCTACCGGCGAGGGCCTGGTCAGCCGGGAAGAGGCGCTGGCGTCCTGCGACGTGATCATCGACTTCACGCTGCCGGCCCCCTCGGTGGAACTGGCGCAGGCCGCCGCCGAACGGGGCGGGCCGGCGCTGGTGATCGGCCCGACAGGCTTCGAGGAGGCCCAGCTGGCCGCGGTCGCAACGGCCGCCGCAAAGGTCGCGATCGTGCGCGCCGGCAACTATTCGCTTGGCCTGAACATGCTGCTGGGCCTGGTCGAGCAGGCGGCGCGCGTCCTGGGGCCAGAGGCCTACGACATCGAGGTCTTCGAGGCCCACCACCGGCGCAAGGTGGATGCGCCCTCCGGCACGGCCCTGATGCTGGGCGAGGCGGCCGCCCGGGGACGTGGCGTCTCGCTCTCGAACACGGCGCGACGGAACCGCGACGGGATCACCGGCGCCCGGCCCGAGGGCGAGATCGGCTTTTCGGTGATGCGCGGCGGCGGGATCGTCGGCGAGCATTCGGTCAGCTTCGTCGCCGAGGACGAGATCCTGACGCTCAGCCATTCGGCGCGTGACCGCAGCCTGTTCGCCCGCGGCGCGGTCGCCGCCGCCCGCTGGGTGGTCGACCGGCCGCCTGGGCTCTACGACATGCGCGACGTGCTGGGCTTCTCGAAGAAGGGCTGAGGCGTGGACCAACTCCTGCGGCGCGACGCCACCGAGCAGCTCGCCGCGCTGAACGCCAGACGCGTCTCGGCCGTGGAGCTGCTGCAGGCCTCGGTCGCGCGTCATGAGGAGACGCACGGGGCGCTGAACGCCGTCGTCGCCACCGATCTCGAGAAGGCCAGGGCGCACGCCGCCGCGGTCGACGACCTGCGCACCCGTGGCGAGGCTGTGGGCCTGCTGGCCGGGCTTCCGATGACGGTGAAGGACACCATCGACGTGGCCGGGCTCGCCGCCTCCTCGGGACTGGAGGCGCTGCGGCGGCGGATGGCGCAGGACGCGCCCGTGGTGCGCCACGTCCGCGAAGCCGGCGCCGTCGTCTGGGGCAAGACCAACACGCCGGTATTGGCCGGCGACTGGCAGACCTACAACGCCCTCTACGGAACCACGAACAATCCCTGGGACGTCACCCGGACCACCGGCGGCTCGTCGGGCGGCGCGGCGGCGGCCCTGGCGGCGGGCGTCACCGCGCTGGAGATCGGCTCGGACATCGGCGGCTCGCTGCGGGTGCCCGCGAGCTTCTGTGGCGTCTACAGCCACAAGCCCACCTGGGGCCTGGTGGACCAGCACGGCCATGTGCCGCCCTCCCCCGGCTCCTGGAGCGAGCGCGACCTGAACGTCGTGGGGCCGATGGCCCGCTCGGCGCGCGACCTGCGCCTGTTGCTGGCGGTGATCGAGGACGGGCCAATGGCCGCCAAGGCGCCGCCCTCGGACCTGAAGGAGGCGCGGATCGCGCTCTGGCTCGACGAGCCGAGCTTCCCGCTCGATCCCGAGGTCCGCACCGTCATCGAGAGCTTCGCCGCCGAGCTCAGCGCCGCCGGCGCCCAGGTCACTCCGATCCCCTCGCCCGTGCATGCGCCGACGCTGATCGGCGCCTACCAGACCCTGCTGGGCGCGGTGCTGGGCGAGGACATGCCGGCGGGCGCGCTGCGCAGCATGGAACGCATGCGCGGCTGGGCGAAGTGGCAGATGAGCCGCGGAGCCGGGCCGACCTCTCCGGCCGCCATGACGCTCGCCTACACCGCCACCCATCGCGAGTGGATGGCTGCAGACGCGGTGCGCCGGCGGCTGCGCCGCGACGTCGCCACGACGTTCGAGCACTACGACGTGGTCCTCAGCCCGATCACGCCGGTGGCCGCCTTCCCGCACGACCACCGCGCCTTCGGCAAGCGGCGGCTGACGCTCTCCGACCGCCGGCAGGTCCCCTACACGGCCATGCTGAACTGGATCGCGCTCGCGACTGCGCTGCATCTCCCGGCGACCGCGATCCCGGCCGGAACCGCGGCCTCGGGCCTGCCGGTCGGCGTGCAGCTGATCGGACCGATCAACGGCGACGCCAAGACGCTCGCGCTGGCCCAGGCCATCGACGAGAACGTCCGCGGCTTCACAGCGCCGCCCATGCAACCTTAGGCGCGCAGACCTAGCCGGCCGGCTTCGGCGCCATCCTGTCCCACTGGGCGTCCACCGCCTTCTGGACGTCCTCGCCGACGCCGCGACGCAGCAGCGAAAGGCCCTCCAGCTCCACCTTGGCGCTGCGCAGGACGCGCGGGTGCAGGCTGTAGCCCAGGAGGTAGATGGCGCGATCGGTCTTCGGCTGGCCGTCCTCGATGTAGACGCTGACGATCCCCACCGGCACGCGCCCGCGGGTCTGCTTCAGGCGCCGCGCATGCAGCGACTTTTCCAGGCCGCCCTCCAGCCAGCCGGCCTCGATGCGCGGATTGCCGGTGGTCTCCACGGCCTCGCCCCGGACCTCCGACGGCAGGCTCAGGCTTTGGGTCTGGATCACCTGGTCGGGATGCACGGCGGTCAGGCGGATGCGGTCGCCGGAGCCCTCGGACGCGCCGGTCATCAGGAACGCGGGCTTGGCGGCGCCCACCCTGGCCTGGGCCTGATGCTCCCGCTCCTGGGCGATCCGCTCGCGTTCGGTGAGCGTGCGCTCGCGATGGCTGTCCCAGTAGCCGAGGGCGGCGATCACCACGGCGACGATGCCGACGAACTCCGCCAGCGTCAGCCAACGGAGCGGCAGGCGTCTCTTGCGGGTGGACGGTTCGCTCATCCGGCGCCTCTTACCGGCCCGTGGAGCCGAAGCCGCCGGCGCCGCGGGCGGTGTCCTCGAGCCCGGCTACCTCATGCCAGACCGCCTGCACGACGGGGGCGATGACCAGCTGGGCGATCCGCTCGCCGCGGCGGATCACGAAGTCCTCCTCGCCCAGGTTGATCAGGATCACCTTCACCTCGCCGCGGTAGTCGGCGTCGACAGTGCCCGGCGAATTCAGGCAGGTGACGCCGTGTTTGGCCGCCAATCCCGAGCGCGGCCGCACCTGGCCCTCGAACCCGGCCGGCAGGGCGAAGGCGAGGCCGGTGGGGATCGGATGCCGCGCGCCGGGGCGGAGCACGAACGGCTCGTCGTCGGGCACCGCGGCGCGCAGGTCCATGCCGGCCGCTTGCGCCGTCTCATAGGCCGGCAGCGGCAGGCCTTCGCCGTGCGGCAGGCGGGTGATCGGGACGGTCGGCGGCAAGCGAAGCTCCCTCAGGCCAGTTCGGCGGCCATCCGCTGGGCGAGCCGGCGGGCGACCTCGCCCTTCGGCAGCCGTTCCCATCGCTCGATTCCACCGGCGGTGACGATGGCCACGGCGTTCTCGTCGCCGCCCATGGTCCCCGGGACGCTGACGTCGTTGGCGACGATCCAGTCGCAGCCCTTCTTGCCGAGCTTCGCCTTGGCGTGGGCCTCCAGGTCGTTGGTCTCGGCGGCGAAGCCGACCACGAGGCGCGGCCGGCGCACATCCTTCGACAGCGAGGCAAGGATGTCGGGGTTCTCGACGAAGGCGATGGCGTGCTCCCGGGCGGCGGCGTCCTTCTTGATCTTCTGGCCCTCGGCGGACTTGGGCCGCCAGTCGGCGACGGCGGCGACGCAGACGGCGATGTCGGCCGGCAGCGCAGCCTCGCAGGCGGTCAGCATCTCGCGGGCGGATTCCACGTCGACCCGCCGGACGCCGGCCGGGGTCGCCAGTGCGGTGGGCCCGCTCACCAGGATCACCTCGGCGCCCAGGGCGGCGAGCGCGCCGGCGATGGCGTAGCCCTGCTTGCCCGACGAGCGGTTGGTGATCAGCCGCACCGGATCGATCGCTTCGGCGGTGGGCCCCGCGGTGACGATGGCCCGTCTGCCGGTCAGCGGCCGGGCGCCGCCGGCGAGCAGCGCCAGGATAGCCTCCAGGATCACCGGCGGCTCGGCCATCCGGCCCGCTCCGAACTCGCCGCAGGCCATGGCGCCCTCGTCAGGACCCACGAACCGTACGCCGTCGGCCTGCAGCGTCGCGAGGTTCCGCCGGGTGGCCGCATGCTCCCACATCCGCACGTTCATCGCCGGCGCCATCAGCACCGGCTTGTCGGTGGCCAGCAGGGCGGTCGACGCCAGGTCGTTCGCCAGGCCGTTCGCCGCCTTGGCCATCAGGTCGGCTGTCGCAGGCGCGACCACGACGAGGTCAGCCGAGCGGGAGAGCTCGATATGGCCCATCTCCGCCTCGTCGGTGAGCGAGAAGAGCTCGGAATAGACGCGGTCCTCGGCCAGCGCCGACAGCGACAGCGGGGTCACGAACTCGGCCCCGGCGGCGGTCAGGATCGGGCGGACGGCGACGCCGGCCTTGCGCAGCAGCCGGGTCAGTTCGAGCGCCTTGTAGGCCGCGATCCCGCCGCCCACGATCAGCAGGACCCGTCTTGGTTTCTCGTTGTCCGGCAACGTCTTCCGCCCTCACGCCGACGTGGGCCGCTTCATACCAGATGGGGGCCGAAGTCGGCTCCGACAAATTTGGACTCGACAAGCCGCGTTCTTTGTTCTTTCTTTGTTCCAAGCTCTGCAGTTTCAGGAGAAGAATGATGGCTGGGTTGAGGATGTGGAAGGTGGGACTGCCCCTGGCGTTCGGGGTTTCGGCGCTGGCGCTGCTCAGCGCCTGCGACAACGGCCCATCGGCGGTGCGCCAGCAGGCGGCGGGCACGCAGATGGCCACGGCCAATGCGCCGGAACGGACCTATGGGTCGAACGACGGCGCCGGCCGGTCCGGCGACCAGCCGAAGGTCGATCACCGCAAGGACGTGGTGGCCACCGCCGACGACGGCAAGCCGGTCTGGGCGCCCAGCAAGGCGAAGTCCGCCGAGGAAGGGGCCGAAAAGGCTTTCGAGCGCAACGGCGAGGCCTTCGACGCCAAGACCGTCGACCAGTTCGTGAAGAAGGCGCACGCCTTCGTGGGCCATCCGCCGAAGGGCACGCTGACGATGACCCGCAAGAACGGCGACACCCTGTTCTACGACCCGAAGGGCAACATCTTCGCGGTAGCCAACAAGGAGGGCGCGCCGCGGACCATGTTCAAGCCGGACGGCGGCATGGCCTATTGGGAGAAGCAGAAGGACCAAGAAGCCCGCCGTTCGGCGCGCCGCTCGCGGTCCTCGGACGACCAGGCCTGACCGATGGCCGACCCGACGCACATCGTGCGCACCGGCGGGACCGACTGGTCGAAGGTGTGGCGCGGCCGGCATCCCTTCAATGCCACGTCCGAAATGCAGCTCGTGCCGCTCGGCGGGCCGACGGGGATGAAGCGGGTGGGCGCGAGCCTGATCCGCATCCCTCCCGGCAAGGAGAGCTTCATCCCGCATGCGCATACGCTCTCGGAAGAGTTCGCGTTCGTGCTGGAGGGCCGGGGAGAGGTGGTGCTGGACGGCGAAGCCCATCCGATCGGCCCGGGCGATTTCGTGGGCTTCCCCACAGACGGGGTCGTGCACTCGGTGCGCAGCGTGGGACCCGGCGACCTCGTCTACCTGACCGCCGGCGAGCATACCGCGGGTATCGAGGTGGCTGACATGCCCTCCATCGGCAAGACCACCGTGTTCCGCAACGGGCGGATGGAGCTCTACGACACCGCGTCCGCCGAGGTGCTGACCACCGAGCAGTGGATGGCCCGCACGCGGATCGAGGAATAGGCGCGCAGCTAGCGCAGCAGCAGCGCCGCGACCAGGAAGGCGCCGCCGGCCATCAGAGCGCCGAGCGCGAACCACAGCAGCCGCGACCCGGTCGCCGGCTCGTCCTTCACGTCCACGGGAACCGCGGGCGGCGGGTTCTCCAGCAAGCGGGCGAGATTGCGAAGCGCCTGGGCGCCTTCTTCGGCGAACCGCTTCACGCGCGCGGCCGGGGACAGTTCGCGGGCCATCCAGCGGCGCACGACCGGATCGGCCGCGGCCCAGATGTCGTGGTCGGGATAGATCCTGCGGGCCACGCCCTCGACGGTCATCATGGTCTTCTGCAGCAGCACCAGCTCGGGGCGCAGCCGCATGTCGAAGAGGGCGGTGATCTCGAAGAGCTGGGTCAGCACGCGGCTCATCGGCACCTCGCTGGCGGCCCGGCCGAACACCGGCTCGGCCACCGCCCGCAGCGCCTGGGCGAACGCGGCCGTGCTGTGGTGGGCCGGCACGTAGCCGGCGTCGAAATGCACCTGCGCCACCCGCGCGTAGTCCTTCTCCAGGAAACCCCAGAGGATTTCGGCCAGGTAGCGCCGCTCGGGCGCGCCCAGCCGGCCGATGATCCCGAAGTCCACCGCCGTCAGCCGGTCCGGCGCCGCGGCGAACAGGTTGCCTTCGTGCAGGTCGGCGTGGAACACGCCGTGGTCCAGCGCCTGGGACAGGAAGGCGCGGATCAGGTTGTCGGCCAGCGCCTGGCGGTCGAGGCCCGGCTGGGTCAGGGCGCCGGCTTCCGAGAGGGGCCAGCCGCGCGCCCACTCCAGCGTCAGCACGCGTTTTCCCACGCCCTCCCAGACGACGGCCGGGACCGCCATGAACCCGTCCTTGGCCATCACCTCGCCGAGCTCGTCCGCGCCGGCCGCCTCCAGCCTGAGGTCGAGTTCCAATTCGGTGGCGCGGATCACCGTGGCGGCGAACGCCCGCGGCTCGAGGCGACGCGCCAGCGGGACGCCACGGTCGAT
The DNA here is from genome assembly GCA_045802455.1 of Phenylobacterium sp. GTDB lineage: Bacteria > Pseudomonadota > Alphaproteobacteria > Caulobacterales > Caulobacteraceae > Phenylobacterium. Next base: position 10,021 of record JBJMQX010000045.1, read on the forward strand.
CAGCCGGGCGGCCAGCGCCAGCACCTCGGCGTCCTCGGCGACCCGGCGGGCGATCCCCGGCCGCAGCACCTTCACCGCGACCTTGCGCCCGTCGGTCAGCACCGCCTCGTGCGCCTGGGCCAGGGAGGCGGCGGCGACCGGCTCGCCGAAGCTCGCGAACAGGCTCTCGATCGGCCGGCCGAGGGCATATTCCACCTCGGAGCGCGCCACCGCCGTCGGAAAGGGCGCGAGGCGGTCCTTCAGCCGCGACAGGTCCTCGGCGAAGGCGGCGCCGAAGATGTCGGCGCGGGTGGAGAGCAGCTGGCCCAGCTTGATCGCCACCGGGCCAAGGCGCTCGAGCGAGCGCGCCAGCCGCTCTCCGGGCCGCCCCTCGTTCGCGCCGCGGCCGGCGAAGATCCGCAAGCTCTTCGACACCGTGTCCAGCCAGGACGGATAGAGCGCCGCGAGCTCGCGCGGCAGCAGGGCGTCGTTGCGGACCAGCGTCCAGCCCGCGCCGATCAGCCGGCCGAACGCCGCCATCCCGCTCATCGGCTAGGCCGCCCGCGCAGTGTGCAGGGCCGCCACGCCGCCGGTGAAGTTGGTGAACTCGACGCGGCCGAATCCCGCCTCGCCGATCATCGCGGCGAACCGCCGCTGGTCGGGGAACCTGCGGATGCTTTCCACGAGGTACTGATAGGCCTCGCGGTCGCCGGTCACCCGCGCGCCCACCGCCGGGATCACCTTGAAGGAATAGGCGTCGTAGGCCTTCTGCAGCGCCTCGGTCGCCGGCCGCGAGAACTCCAGGCAAAGGAAGCGGCCGCCGGGCTTCAGCACGCGCCGGGCTTCGCGGAGCGCCGCTGCGATGTCGGTGACGTTGCGGATGCCGAAGGCGATCACATAGGCCTCGGCGCTGGCGTCCGGCAGCGGCAGGGCCTGGGCGTCGCCCACCGCCCAGGCGATCTCCGGCTCCGACCCCTTCTCCCGGCCGGCGGCGACCATCTCGGCGTTGTAGTCGATGACCAGCACCCGGGCAGGAACGCCCCCGCGCCGCGCCGTCGCCGCGCGCGCCAGGCGGGCGAAGCGCCGGGCCATGTCGCCCGTGCCGCCGGCGCAGTCGACGATCGTCTCGCCGGGCTGCGGGTTCAGCCGGGCGGCGACCGCGTCCTTCCACAGCCGATGGACGCCGCCGCTCATCAGGTCGTTCATCAGGTCGTAGCGGCGCGCCACGCGGTCGAAGACGCCGCGGACCAGGCGCGGCTTCTCGGCCGGGTCCACGTCGCGAAAGCCGAAGGTGGCGGAGGGCCCCGTCATGGGCGCCGTCTTAGCCCCCGCCTCCCGCCCCTCCAAGGCCCTTGGCGCGCGCGCCGGCGCGTGCCAAGCCCTTGGCCATGCCCGAGCTTCCCGAGGTCGAGACGGTGCGGGGCGGCCTCGCCCCCGTGCTGGAGGGCCACCGGCTGGCCCGCGTCGAAGCCCGCCGGCCCGACCTGCGCTTCCCCCTGCCCGCCAATTTCGTGCAGGTCCTGACCGGCGCGACCGTCATCCGTCTCGCCCGCCGCGCAAAGTACCTGCTGGCCACGCTCGACCGCGAGGACACGCTGGTCATGCACCTGGGCATGAGCGGACGCTTCGAGATCGCGAGGCCCGAAGGCGCCGAGCGGCCGGGCGAATTCCACTACGCCGCCGATCCGGACCCCAAGCACGCGCACATCGTCTTCGAGACCGAGGCCGGCGCGCGGGTGACCTATTACGATCCCCGCCGGTTCGGCTACATGGCGCTGATCAACACCGCGACCTTGCCGCTGCACCCGTGGTTCGCGGGGCTCGGTCCGGAGCCGCTGTCCCCCGCCTTCGACGCGGAACACCTGAAGCGGGCCTTCCAGGGGCGCAGGCAGGGCCCCAAGACCCTGCTGCTCGACCAGCGGATCGTGGCGGGCCTCGGCAACATCTATGTCTGCGAGGCCTTGCACCGGGCCCGCATCTCGCCGTTCAAGGCCGCCGGCGCGGTCTCGCGGCCGAGGCTCGCCAAGCTGGTGGCCGACGTGCGTGACGTGCTGCAGGAGGCGATCACCGCCGGCGGCTCGACCCTGCGCGACTACGCCCAGGCCGACGGCGCCCTGGGCTACTTCCAGCACCGCTTCCGGGTCTACGACCGCCAGGGGCGGCCCTGTCCCAACCCGGGCTGCGGCGGCGTCATCGCCCGCAAGGTCCAGGCCGGCCGCTCGACCTTCTATTGCCCCAGGTGCCAGAAATGACCCCCATGCGACGCTTCTGGCCGGCGGCTCTGGCGACGCTGGTCACGCTTGGCCTGGTCACGCCCGCCGCCGCCCTGCCGCCCGTCTGGGTCGTCCGCGACAAGGACTCCGAGATCGTCCTCTTCGGCTCGGTGCACGTCCTGCCCCATGACCTCGCCTGGCGGCCGCCGGCCCTGGCCCAGGCGCTGAATGCGGCCGACGATCTCTGGTTCGAGTTGCCGATCGACCCGCAGAGCCAGGCCGAGACCTCGCAGCTGGCGACCGCGAGCGGCGTCCTGCCGCCCGATCAATCGCTGTTCAAGCTGCTGCCGCCGGCGGACGCCCAGCGCCTGGCCAAGGTGGCGGCGGCGTTCGACGTCTCGCCCCTGCTGCTCGACCGGCTGAAGCCATGGCTGGCGGAGATAGCGCTCGCCGCCGGCGCCTATCGCAGGGTCGGCGCGGACGCGGCTTCGGGCGTCGAACAGGCCATCTCCGCGCTTGCGCCCACCGCGCGGCGGCAGGCGTTCGAGACCCCGGCGGAGCAGATCGGCCTGCTTTCCGGCGGGCCGCTGGAGGAGCAGATCGCGTCACTGCGCCAGACCGTCCAGGAGATGGACGAGCAGCCTGACGAGTTTTCGATCTTGGTCAAAGCGTGGGTGAGCGGGGATGTGGCCGCGCTCCGCCGCGAGGCGCTGGACCCGCTGCGCAAGGCCTCGCCCAGCCTCTACCGCCGGCTGGTCACCGACCGGAACGCGCGCTGGGCGCAGGTGCTGGACGCCCGCATGAAAGGTCACGGCCACACCGTCGTCGTGGTCGGCGTCGGTCACCTGATCGGCCCCGACAGCGTGCCGGCCCGCCTGCGCGCCCTTGGCTATTCGGTCACGGGGCCGTAAGTCGCGGGACTGACCCGCCGCGGAGCCCGCCATGAGCTACGAGACCCTGATCGTCGAGACGCCCCAGCCGGGCGTCACCCTGATCCGGCTGAACCGGCCCGAGGCGCTGAACGCGCTGAACAGCCAGCTGCTCACCGAGCTGGTGTCCGCGCTCGACGCCGCGGAGGCCGACGAGGCCGTGCGCTGCCTCGTGCTCACCGGCTCGGAGAGGGCCTTCGCGGCCGGCGCGGACATCAAGGAGATGTCCGACAAGAGCTACGCCCAGATGTTCGCCGCGGACTTCTTCGGCGCCGGCGCGCGCCGCATCGAGGGCTTCCGCAAGCCGATCATCGCCGCGGTCGCCGGCTACGCCCTGGGCGGCGGCTGCGAGCTGGCCATGCTCTGCGATTTCATCATCGCCGCCGAGACCGCCAAGTTCGGCCAGCCGGAGATCAACCTGGGCGTCATGCCGGGCATCGGCGGAACCCAGCGGCTGCCGCGGGCCGTGGGCAAGTCCAAGGCCATGGACATGGTGCTGACCGCCCGGATGATGGACGCCGCCGAGGCCGAGCGTGCGGGCCTGGTCTCCCGCGTCGTTCCCGCCGACAAGCTGCTGGAAGAGGCGCTGGCCGCAGCCGGCAAGATCGCCGCCCAGTCGCCGCTTGCGGTCGCCATGAACAAGGAGCTGGTGAACGCCGCCTTCGAGACCACCCTGGCCACCGGCGTGAGCATGGAGCGGCGCCTGTTCCACTCCCTCTTCGCCTTCGAGGACCAGAAGGAGGGCATGGCCGCCTTCGTCGCCAAGCGGAAGCCGGAGTTCAAGGGGCGGTAGTTGGTCAGCAAAAGAGCCGCGCGCGCATTGACCGCCGAGGCCCTTTTCCGTATATCCGCGCCTCCCATTTCGCCCGGCCCACCGGGCGCGCCCGTTTGAAGAGCACCTGACCTATGGCCAACACGCCCGGCGCCAAGAAGGCGGTCCGCAAGATCGCCCGCCGCACCGAAGTCAACACCGCCCGCCGCTCGCGCGTGCGCACCTTCCTGCGCAAGTTCGACGAGGCGGTCTCCTCGGGCGACGCGGCGGCCGCCAAGGACGCCTTCGTGCAGGCGCAATCCGAATTGATGCGCGCCGTGACCAAGGGCGTCGTGCACAAGAACACCGGCTCGCGGAAGGTCTCGCGCCTGGCCGCCCAGCTCAAGAAGATGTCCGCTTAGGACGGACTCCGGCGGCGGGACGATACCCCGCCTTTCCCATCGGGATTGATCTTGCAAAAGGCGCCTTGCGGGGCGCCTTTTTCGCTGTGTCCGGAACATCGCGGTGGTTCGACGCGTGCGGCGAAACTTCTCAGTTCACAGATCGCAAAATCGCGTTTCCCTTTGGCTCCAAAGGCCTCCCGTGGTGTCAACCAAAGAATCAACCGTGGCCTCAGAAAAAGCCCGTTGACCGGGGTCTGACCCCCACTAATGTTGGCCTCCCAACAGGCGTCTTGCATCTGATCCCGGATCGAAACGGGGCGCCGGCGGAGCGCAAGCGTTCGCCGGATAAGAGCCTGTGTGCGTTGAGAAAATGGGCGCGGCCGGTGCGTGGGGCACTGTCTGCGGCAAGGGCAGGACGGGGTTGGCGGTGATGATGAGCGGGGGGGTTGCGGGAGCTATGGCGAGCGCACCGGCCGGAGTCGTGTGGACCAAGACTTGCGTGGTCCTGAAACGCGAACTGGGCGAAGCGACGTTCGGCTCCTGGCTGGGCCAGGCGGCGCTGCGCGAGAGCGGCGACGAGGTGTGCCTGGTGGCCGCAACCGGCGTCGCGCGCGACTGGATCCGCCGCCATGCCTGGCGCCGCATCGGTGAGCTGTGGGCGCAGAACGACCCGATGGGCCGCCGGCTCGACCTGAAGTCCCGGATGGAATTCGACTCCGAGCCCGTCGCCGACATCCCGGCGCTCGCCGTGACCGCCGCCGTCACTGCGCCCGTCGCCGTCCCTGAGATCTTCGAGGTCGAGGCCGAGCTTCCCCTCGCCGCCGCGCGCCAGGGCCGGCTCGCCGGCCTGCAGGAACGCTTCAGCTTCGACAGCTTCGTGGCCGGCCCCTCCAACGAGTTCGCCTTCGCTGTCGCCCGCCGCGTGGCGGCCTGGTCCGACGGCCACTTCAACCCGGTCGTCTTCCACGGTCCCTATGGCTTCGGGAAGACCCACCTGCTGAACGCGCTGGCGTGGGAAGCGATGAAGAGCGCGCCCGAAAAGCGCGTCGTCTACCTGTCGGCCGAGAAGTTCACGACCACGTTCGTGAAGGCGCTGCAGGACCGCCAGACGGCGGCCTTCAAGGACGAGCTGCGCAACGCCGACCTGCTGCTGATCGACGACGCCCATTTCGTCGCCGGCAAGACTTCGACCCAGGAAGAACTGTTCCATACGCTGATCGCCCTGGTCGAAGACGGCCGCCGCGTCGTGTTGACCGCCGACCGCTCGCCGACCGAGCTCACCGACATGGAGCCCAGGCTGCGTTCGCACCTGCAGGCGGGCCTGGTCTGCGGCATCGAGCCGGCGGACCGCAACCTGCGGATGGGCATCCTGGAGCGCAAGCTGCAGACCCTGGCCCGGCAGGGCGGCTTCCTGCCCTCCGCCCGGCCGGAGGTGATGCAGTTCCTCGCCGACCGCTTCACCGACAGCGTCCGCGAGCTGGAAGGCGCGCTGAACACGCTGGTGGCCCGGGTCGGCGGCGACGTCGCGCGCCTGTCGCTGGACGAGGCGCAGACGATCCTGCGGCCGCACCTCTCCTGCAACGAGCGCAAGGTGACGGTCGACCAGATCCAGAAGACGGTCTCGGAGCACTACAACCTCAAGCAGGCCGACCTGATCTCGGAGCGGCGGGCCCGCGCCGTGGCCCGGCCTCGCCAGGTCGCCATGTGGCTCGCCAAGCAGATCACGACGCGGTCCTTGCCGGATATCGGCCGCCGGTTCGGGGGGCGCGACCACACCACGGTGCTCCACGCCGTTCGCCGCATCGAGCAGCTGAAGACCGAAGACCCGACGATCGCCCGCGACGTCGACGTGCTCTTGCGGAAACTCCGCGGCTGAGGTTCGCCGAACTGCTGTAGGGTGGCGGCGCCCGCGCAACTGCGGCCGCCTCGCCTGAAGGCTATCCATGAGAGACCTCAAGGGCTCGCGCCTGACCGACCGCCTGGCGGCCGCCGCCGACGCCAAGGCCGCCCTGCTCGCCAAGCTGAAGCCGAAGCCCACCGTCACCGACCCGCTGTTCGAGCAGCGCGCGGCGATGAAGGCGGCCGAGCTGAAGGCTGTCCGCGAGTCCAGGGTCCAGGCCAAGGCCGCAGCCGCCGAGGATGCAGCTGCGCGCCGGGCCGCGCATGAGGCCGCGGTCGCCGCAGGCGAGGAGGCCGAGCTCTCCGACAGGCGCGCCGACCGCAAGGCCCGCAAGCAGCTCACCAAGTCCGAAGCCAAGGCCAAGCGCGACGCCCGCTACGCCGCCAGGAAGGCGCGCTAACGAAAAGGGCGGCCGCATCGCTGCGGCCGCCCCTTCCAATTCACCGATGTGGAGAGGCCTTACGCTCCCGCCGGCTCCTCGGCCTTTTCGGTCTTCGCCGAAAGGTCCTCGCCGGTTTCCTGGTCGACGACCTTCATGGAGAGCCGGGTCTTGCCGCGGTCGTCGAAGCCCAGGAGCTTCACCTTGACCTGCTGGCCTTCCGACAGGACGTCGGAGACCTTCTCGACACGGCGATCGGCGATCTGGCTGACGTGCACCAGGCCGTCCTTGGCGCCGAAGAAGTTCACGAAGGCGCCGAAGTCGACGATCTTCACCACCTTGCCGGTATAGATCTGGCCCACTTCCGGCTCGCTCGCGATCGACTTGATCCAGTCGCGGGCGGCATCGATCTTCGCCTGGTCGGCGGCGGCGATCTTGATCGTGCCGTCCTCCCCGATGTCGACCTTGGCGCCCGTCTCGGCGGTGATCTCGCGGATCACCTTGCCGCCCGAGCCGATCACTTCGCGGATCTTGTCGACCGCGATCTTGATGGTCTCGATCTTCGGCGCGAACTCGCCCAGCTCGGCGCGGGGCGCCTCCATGGCCTTCGTCATCTCGCCCAGGATGTGCTCGCGGCCGCCCTTAGCCTGGGCGAGCGCCTGCTTCATGATCGCTTTGGTGATGCCGGCGATCTTGATGTCCATCTGCAGCGAGGTCAGGCCGTCGGCGGTGCCGGCGACCTTGAAGTCCATGTCGCCGAGGTGGTCCTCGTCGCCCAGGATGTCGGAGAGCACGGCGAAGCCGTCCTTTTCCAGGATCAGGCCCATGGCGATGCCGG
>JBJMQX010000046.1:0-31689 GCA_045802455.1 Phenylobacterium sp.
GATCCAGATCTCCGGGGCGGGGACACTTCTCACCGGCATCAACTTCGTCACTACCATCCTGAAGCTGCGTGCCCCCGGCATGACCTACATGCGCATGCCGATGTTCTGCTGGACTGCTCTCGCCGCCAATCTCCTGATCGTCGCCGCCTTCCCGATCCTGACCGCGACGCTCGCCATGCTCGCGCTCGACCGCTACCTCGGCTTCCATTTCTTCACCAATGAAGCCGGCGGCAATATGATGATGTTCGTCAACCTCATCTGGGCCTGGGGGCATCCGGAGGTGTACATCCTGGCTTTGCCGGCCTTCGGCGTCTTCTCCGAGATCTTCTCCACGTTCTCGCGCAAGCCGCTGTTCGGCTACCGCTCGATGGTGATGGCGACGATGGCCATCTGCCTGATCTCCTTCACCGTCTGGCTCCATCATTTCTTCACGATGGGCGCGGGCGGGGACGTCAATGGCGTGTTCGGCATCGCGACCAGCCTCATCGCGGTGGGCACGGGCGTGAAGATCTACAACTGGATCTTCACCATGTACGGCGGGCGCGTGCGGATGAGCGTGCCCATGCTGTGGTCCATGGGCTTCATCTTCACCTTCGTGATCGGCGGGATGACCGGCGTGCTCCTCGCCGTACCGCCGGCCGACTTCCTGGTCCACAACTCGATGTTCCTGGTGGCCCACTTCCACAACGTCATCGTGGGCGGCGTGGTCTTCGCGCTCTTCGCCGGCCTCGACTACTGGTTCCCGAAGGCCTTCGGCTTCCGCCTGCACGAGGGCTGGGGCAAGGCCGCCTTCTGGTTCGCCTTCGTGGGCTTCTGGGTGACCTTCGGGCCGCTCTACGTGGTCGGCATGGCCGGCATGACGCGCCGGTTGCAGCACGTGAACGTCGAGGAATGGCGGCCGTACCTGCAGCTCTCCCTCGTGGGGGTGGCGATCCTCGTCGCCGGCGCGGTGTGCCAGGTCGTCCAGCTCGTCTACAGCATCCTCAAGCGCGACCAGCTGCGCGACGTCACCGGCGACCCCTGGGACGGGCGCTCCCTCGAATGGGCGACGCCATCGCCTGCCCCGTTCTTCAACTTCGCGGTCATGCCCAACGTCGAGGGCGAGGAAGCCTATTGGGGCATCAAGCTGCGCGCCATCGAGACCCAGCAGCTCTCCCCAAAGCCCGTCTACCAGCCCATCGAGATGCCGTTGAACAGCTCCGTCGGCTTCTTCACCGCCCTCTTCGCCAGCTTCACCGGCTTCGCGCTCATCTGGCACATCTGGTGGCTGGCGGGGCTCGGCCTCGTGGCCGCGTTCGCCGGCTTCGTGGTCTTCGCCTGGCGTGACGTGCACGAATTCGAAGTGCCCGCCGCGGAGGTTGCCCGGGTCGACAACGCCCGCCGGGCCGCCCGCGCGGCCTTCCTCGAGCGGCTCGCGGCCACGGAAGGGGCGAGATCGTGACCGACACGCCGTTCCCCGCCAGCACCGAAGCGATCCGCCGGATCCGCGAGGATCCCCACCGCCTTGGCCACCGCGGCCATCCGGAGCGCGACGCCCTGCCCGGCACCGGCCAGGGCGCGACCGGCCCGGCCAGCAAGCGGATCATCGTCGGCTACGGCTTCTGGATTTTCCTGCTCAGCGACATCATCATGTTCGCCTGCTTCTTCGCGACCTATGCGGTGCTGCAGGGATCGACCGCGGGCGGGCCCACGCCGGCCCAGATCGTCGACAAGACCCGGGTGGCGGTCGAGACCACGGCGCTCTTGCTCTCCAGCTTCACCTGCGGCCTGTCGTTCGCGGCGACAAACGCCCGCAACAAGCTCTGGACGCAGGTCTTCCTGGCCATCACCGGCGCGCTGGGCCTGGTGTTCGTGCTGCTCGAGCTGCAGGAATTCATCGGCCTGGCCCAGGAAGGCGCCACGCCTCAGCGCAGCGCCTTCCTGTCGGCCTTCTACGCCCTGGTCGGCCTCCACGGCCTGCACGTCACCGTGGGCGGGCTCTGGCTCGCCACCATGATGGCCCAGCTGCAGGTCAAGGGCTTCCGCCACGAGATCATGCACCGGCTGATCTGCTTCAACCTCTTCTGGCACGCCCTCGACATCATCTGGGTCGCGCTGTTCTCGGTCGTCTACCTGATGGGGGCCTCGCCGTGAGCGACCTCGAATTCGATCCGCACCGCTATGACGGCGTCCTTGACCGGCGCGAAGACCACGCGCCCGGCGACGAGCCCGAGGAGAGCGCCGGCCACTGGGTCCGCAACTACCTCGTGGGCCTGGGCTTCGCGAGCCTGCTGACCATCGCCTCGTTCTGGGCGGCGGCCACGCACCTGATCTGGGGGCCGGCGGTGCCGGTGGCGATCATCGTCCTGGCCATCGCCCAGATGGGCGTGCACCTGGTGTTCTTCCTGCACATCACCACCGGACCCGACAACACCAACAACGTGCTGGCGCTGGCGTTCGGCACGCTGGTCGTCTTCCTGCTCGTCGGCGGCTCGATCTGGATCATGAACCACCTGAGCCACAACATGATGCCCATGCAGCAGCTGATGCAGATGCAGCAGTAACCGGCTCAAGCTTCGCCGAGGCGTAACGCCGCATCAACTCAAGCTTGCTGAGCAAGGCCCGGAAACGTCCGTTCCTTTTGCTTAGCCTGTTGTAAAATTGTCATTTCGGGCCGGATGCCGATTGCCTAGGTAACCAGCGATAAGGGCCAATTCAGCCCGCTCCGCTGTACGGGCGGCGATCTGGGGGACTTTCCATGACATCTCGCATTGCGCTTTTCGCTGCGGTTTCGGCCGCGAGCCTGCTCGCCACCGCCGCCGTGGCTCAACCCCGCGTCGCGGCCAGCGCCGCCGCCCCGGTGAAGACGGTCTCCACCACCGATGTCGAGGAGCTGGTCGTCACCGGCACCCGCGCCGAGCCGCGCTCGCGCCTGGAGAGCCTCTCGCCCGTCGACGTGGTCACCGCCACAGCGCTGCAGAAGCAGGGCCAGACCGAGCTCGCCGCCGCGCTCGCCGCCACCGTGCCCTCGCTCGACTTCCCGCGCCCGTCGAACACCGACGGCACCGACGCCGTGCGCCCGCTGACGCTGCGCGGCCAGGGCCCCGACCAGACCCTGGTGCTGATCAACGGCATGCGCGCCCACCCCTCGGCGCTGGTCAACCTGAACGGCTCGGTGGGCCGCGGCTCGGCCGCCGTCGACCTCAACACCATCCCCTCGGTCGCGATCGACCGCATCGAGGTGCTGCGTGACGGCGCCTCGGCGATCTACGGCTCCGACGCCATCGCCGGCGTGATCAACATCGGCCTGCGCCAGGCCGACCACGGCGGCGGCGCCAACCTGACCTACGGCGAGCACTACACGGGCTTCAGCGGCTTCTACGGCCGCAATGGCCGGATCACCGACGGCGCCGACACCACCGTCGCCGGCTGGTAAGGCCTGAAGCTGGGCTCCGACGGCTTCCTGACCATCTCGGCGCAGTACCGCGATTTCAACCACACCAACCGCTCGGACTTCGACCCGCGCGTCACGCCCACCCGCATCACCTCGCGGTTCGGCGACGGCGACGTCGAGGAAGGCACGCTCTACTTCAACGCCGGCAAGCCGCTGGGCGGCGGCTGGGAAGCCTCGGCATGGGGCGGCGGTCAGCGCCGTCACTCCGAGACCGCGGCCACCTTCCGCACGCCCACCGACGCCACCCAGAACATCCCGTCGGTCTATCCCAACGGCTACCTGCCGCTGATCAACACCCATTCCGACGACTTCGCGGTCGGCGGCGGGCTGAAGGGCGACATCTCCGGCTGGAAGTCGGCGTTCACCGTCGACTACGGCTGGAACCGGCTGAAGTATGGCGTTGAGCACACCATCAACCCGACGCTCGGCCCGACGTCGCCGCAGTCGTTCTACGCCGGCCAGCTGACCTACGACCAGGTGGTGGGCAACGCCGACTTCAGCCACGACTTCGACGTGGGCTTGGCAGGTCCCCTGAACGTCGCCTTCGGGGCCGAGGCGCGCAGCGAGCGCTACAAGATCGGCGCCGGCGAGCCCGGCTCCTACATCCGCGGCACGGTCGCACCGACGCTGTCCATCGGCTCGCGCGGCTTCACCGGCTTCCAGCCGGCCAACGAGATCGACAAGACCCGCACCAACGTCGGCGTCTATCTGGCCCTCGAAGGCAAGCTCACCGACTGGTTCACCGGCTCGGCGGCGATCCGCCAGGAGCACTATTCGGACTTCGGCGACACCACCAACGGCAAGCTGTCGGCCCGTATCGAGCTCTCGCCCTCGTTCGCGCTGCGCGGTTCGGCGGAGAGCGGCTTCCGCGCGCCCAGCCTGCAGCAGCAGTACTTCACCTCGACGGCGATCCTGTTCATCAACGGCATCCCGTTCGACACCGGCACCTTCCCGTCGGTCAGCCCGACCGGCCTGGCGCTGGGCGGCGAGCCGCTGAAGCCCGAGAAGTCCAAGAACTACTCGGTGGGCGGCGTCTTCCACGCCGGCCGCTTCGAGGCGACGCTCGACGCCTATGAGATCGATGTGAACGACCGCATCGTGCTCTCCGAGACGCTCACCGGCAGCGCGACGGCGGCCCTGGGCACCAACGCGCGGGTGATCTTCGACCTCTTGAAGCCCTTCGGCGCCTCGGCCGCGCGCTTCTTCCTGAACGGCGTCGACACCCGCACCAAGGGCGTCGACTTCGTGGCCAGCTACCGGCTGCCCGACACCGGGCTTGGCGACTTCAACTTCATGGCCGCGGCCAACCACAACGACTTCGAGGTCACCAAGACCCCGGTCACCAAGCAGACCATCCTGCCGACGCCGGTGTCGCTGTTCGCCCGCCAGGCGGTGCTGCGCTTCGAGGAGGGCACGCCGAAGGACAAGGTCACCCTGCAGACCGACTGGACCAACGGCGGCTGGGGCGCGACCGTGCGCTCCACCTTCTATGGCGACGTGCTGTCGCCCGGCACGCTCGCCGACGGCAGCGCCGACATCCACACCGGCAAGCGCAGCGTCTGGGACCTGGAGGGCCATTACACCTTCCCGCACGACGTGACGGTCTCGGTGGGCGCCGACAACATCTTCGACGCCTATCCGCGGCAGATCCCGCCGGCGCTGAACACCACCGGCGCCGCGCCCTTCACCTCGTTCTCGCCGTTCGGGTTCGGCGGCCGCTTCGTCTACGGCCGGCTGTCGGTCCTCTGGTGACCTGAGCGGTCCGATCGGCTAACAGCAAAGAGGCGGGCCGCTCCGGTCCGCCTTTTTTGTGCGTACGCGTCTGATTTGCTTCAGATGTGGCCGATATGTCATTTACGCCGTCCACGAATAGCCCGACGAGTTACGGCAGAGGTTGGTTCGTCAACTCAAGGGCTACTCATGCATCATCGCCATCTGCTGTTCGCCGCGGCTTCGACCGCTTGCCTGATCTCCGCCGCCACCTTCGCGCCCAGCGCCGCTTGGGCGGCTGAGCCGGCCGCGGCCGCCGCCAGCGTCGACGAGGTCGTCGTCACCGGCACCCGCGCCGAAGGCCGCACGCGCCTCGAATCCCTGGCCCCGGTCGATGTGATCAACGCCACCGCCGTCCAGCACCAGGGCACCCAGGAGCTGGCCAGCGCGCTCGCCACCCTGGCCCCATCGCTCGACTTCCCGCGCCCGGCGATCACCGACGGCACCGACAGCGTGCGGCCCGCGACGCTGCGCGGCCTCGCGCCCGACCAGACCCTGGTGCTGGTGAACGGCCTGCGCCGCCACGCCTCGGCCCTGGTCAACGTCAACGGCTCGATCGGCCGCGGCTCGGCCGCCGTCGACCTGAACTCGATCCCGACCATCGCCCTCGACAAGGTCGAGGTGCTGCGCGACGGCGCCTCGGCCCAGTACGGCTCCGACGCCATCGCCGGCGTGATGAACCTGCACCTGCGCGAGGCGCGCACGGGCGGCGAGCTGATCGGCAGCTACGGCGTCTACGACACCGAGGTGCATACCGCCCGCCAGGTGGGCGACCGCCACAAGACCGACGGTCCGACCTGGAGCGTCGCGGGCTACCAGGGCCTGCCGCTCGGCGACGACGGCTTCCTGACGCTCACCGGCGAGTACCGCTTCCGCAACCCGACCAGCCGCGGCGACCTCGACCCGCGCATCACGCCCTCGAAGATCACCTCGCGCTACGGCGACCCGCAGGAGCAGGACACCACCTTCTACGGCAACGCCGGCATCCCGATCAGCGCCGACTGGCGCGCCTTCGCCTTCGCCGGCTTCCAGAACCGCAAGACCGACAGCGCCGCCAACCCGCGCCTGGCCAACAACGCCAACAACGTCCTGTCGATCTGGCCCAACGGCTTCCTGCCGCTGATCACCACCGACATCGACGACTTCACCATGGCGGGCGGCGTGAAGGGCGCGGTGAACGGCTTCGAGGTCAACGCCGCCCTCGTCTATGGCTACAACCAGGTCCACTACGGCGTGGTCAACTCGGTCAACGCTTCGCTGGGCGCCGCCTCTCCGACCAGCTTCGACGCCGGCAAGATGATCTACGACCAGTACGTGGGCACGGTCGACGTGACCAAGCCGATGGACCTCGGCATGGCCAAGCCCGCGACGCTGGCGTTCGGCGGCGAGTACCGCCACGAGGCCTACCGCATCCGCCAGGGCGACGTGGCCTCCTACGTGCTGGGTCCGGTGGCAGGCAAGGCCGCGGGCGCGCAGGGCTTCCCGGGCTTCCGGCCGTCGAACGAGGTCAATGTGACCCGCTGGTCCGAAGCCGCCTACCTCGACCTCGACCTGCCGGTGACCGAGGCCTTCGACGTCGATGCCGCCGTCCGCTACGAGTACTATTCGGACTTCGGCTCGACCACCAACGGCAAGCTCTCGGCGCGCTACGCGTTCACCGACAGCTTCGCGCTTCGCGGCACCATCGCCTCGGGCTTCCGGGCGCCGGCGCTGCAGCAGCAGTTCTTCACCGCCACCTCGACCAACTTCATCCTGATCAACGGCGTCAACACGCCGGTCGAGGTCGGCACCTTCCCGTCGATCTCGCCGATCGCCAAAGCCCTCGGCGGCAAGCCGCTGGAGCCGGAGAAGTCGAAGAACTACTCGGTCGGCGCCGTCTACCACACCGGCCCGTTCGAGCTGACGGTCGACGCCTACCAGATCGACATCGACAACCGCATCGTGCTCTCGGAGAACATCCAGGGCGCGCCCACGGGCACGGCGACCTCGATCGCCATCTTCAATCTCATCAACCCGCCGGGCACGTCGGGCCTGGGCGCCGCGCGCTTCTTCATCAACGGCGTGGACACCTCCACCAAGGGCGTCGACGTGGTCGGCCGCTACCGGCTGGGCACCGATACGATCGGCAATTTCGACTTCACCGCGGCGTTCAACTGGAACCGCACCGAGGTGAAGAGCGTGCCGCACACCGCCCAGCTCTCGGCCCTGCCCGTGCCGCCGATCCTCTTCGACCGCGGCAACGTGCTGACCTTCGAACAGGGCACGCCGCGCCAGAAGCACACCTTCATCGCCGACTGGTCGCTGGGCGCCTTCGCCGTCACCGCCAAGGCCACCTACTACGGCGATGTGCTGGTGCCCAACAACGCCGCCAGCCTCGACTACCACACCGGCTCGCACACGGTCGCGGACCTGGAGGGCCGCTACACCCTGCCGCACAACATCGAGGTGGCGATCGGCGCGGACAACCTCTTCGACGAGTACCCGAACGCGACGCCGATCAACGTCAACACCAACGGCCCGATCGGCTTCCCCAGCTTCTCGCCGTTCGGCTTCAACGGCCGCTTCGTCTACGCGCGCCTGACCTACAAGTGGTGAGCTGAAACGCTGATCGCAGCGATCGCCGATGCGAACGGGCGGGCCGGTTTTCCGGCCCGCCTTTTTCGTTCGCCCTGAGGGCATGGCCAAGCTGTCCACAGGCCGCAGAATGGTGTGGGCGATTCGGCGCCTGCGCGCTTGTGTCCGTACGCGCCGGCCCGCCCTTGAGCTATCGGTAGCCCATGGCCCTCGTTCCCGCGCTCGACCTGCGCCCCGTCTCCAACGACCCCGTCTCAAACGGCATCGTCATCGCCCACGCGCCGGCCAACATCGAGGCCGAGCAGGCCTTGCTGGGCGCCCTGCTCTACGACAACGCCGCCTTCGAGCGGATCCCCGACAGCCTGCAGGCGCGCCACTTCTTCGAGCCGTTCCACCAGCGGCTGTTCGCGGCCGTCGAGAGCAACATCCGCAAGGGCCAGCTCGCCGAGCCGATCCTGCTGGCCGAAGCCTTCTCGCGCGACGTGGGCTTCGAGGAGCTGGGCGGCGTCCGCTACCTCGCCGACCTCGTCGACCGCGCCCCGCCCGCCGCCAATGCGCCCGACTATGCGCGGGCCGTCTACGACCTCGCGCTGCGCCGCGACCTGATCCGCATCGGCGGCGACATCGCCACGCTCGCCACCCAGGGCGACGCCGAGCTCTCCGCGCGCGACCAGATCGAGCAGGCCGAGCAGCAGCTCTTCACCCTCGCCGAAAGCGGGGGGGCCCAGCAGGGGTTCGTCTCCTTCGCCGACGCCCTGCACGGCGCGGTCACCATGGCCGCCGAGGCGCACAGCCGCGACGGAGGCCTGGCGGGCCTCTCCACCGGCCTCATCGACCTCGACGGCAAGATCGGCGGCCTGCACCCCTCCGACCTGGTGATCCTGGCCGCGCGCCCCTCGATGGGAAAGTCGTCGCTGGCCTGCAACATCGCCTTCGACGTCGCCCGCAACTATGCCTGGGAGCCGCAGCCGGACGGCTCGAAGAAGACCGTGCGCGGCGGCGTCGTCGCCTTCTTCTCCCTCGAAATGGCCGCCGAGCAGCTCGCCATGCGCCTGCTGGCCGAGGCCTCCGGCGTCTCCGGCGACCGGCTGCGCAAGGGCGAGATCGACGCCTCGGAGTTCGGCCGCGTCCGCGACGCCGCCCTGGAGATCCAGGAGGCGCCGCTCTACATCGACGCCACCGGCGGCATCTCCATGGCCAAGCTCGCCGCCCGCGCCCGGCGCCTGAAGCGGATGGTCGGCCTCGACCTGCTGATCGTCGACTACCTGCAGCTGGTCACCGTCAGCGAGCGCAGCGACAACCGCGTGCAGGAGGTGAGCGCGGTCACCCAAGGCCTCAAGGCGCTCGCCAAGGAGCTTTCGGTTCCCGTGCTGGCGCTGGCCCAGCTCAGCCGCCAGGTGGAGAACCGCGAGGACAAGAAGCCCCAGCTCTCCGACCTGCGCGAATCCGGCTCCATCGAGCAGGACGCCGACATGGTGATGTTCATCTACCGCGAGAGCTACTACCTCTCGCGCCTCGAGCCGCGCGAAGGCAGCGAGGAACACTTCAAGTGGCAGGAGCAGATGGACCAGGTGCGCGGCCAGGCCGACATCATCATCGGCAAGCAGCGCCACGGCCCGATCGGCAACGTGAAGCTCAGCTACAACGAGGACATCACCAAGTTCGGCAACCTCGCCCGCGACGCCAACCGCTACGACATGCGCTGAACCGGCATGGCTGAGCCCGCCGCAGGCGCTGGCCCGGCGCGCCTGACCATCGACCTCGATTCGCTCTCCCACAACCACGCCGTCCTGGCCGCCGAGGCCGCCGGCGCCGAGATCGCACCGGTGCTCAAGGCCGACGCCTACGGGCTGGGAGCAGGACCCGTGGCGCGCAGGCTCTGGGCCGCGGGCGCGCGGCGCTTCTTCGTCGCCCGGCTCGACGAGGGCGAGGCCCTGCGCGCGGCGCTGGGCCCGGACCGTCCTGCGACCCTCTACATGCTGGACGGCTTCACGCCCGGCGCGGGTCCCAGGCTCACCGCGGCCGGTCTCACGCCCGTCCTCCTCAGCCTGGCGCAGGCGGACGCCGCAGCCGCCTTCGCCGCGGGCGCGGGCCAACCGCTAACCGTCGGCCTCCACATCGACACCGGCATGAACCGGCAGGGCCTCTCCCTCAAGGAAGCCGGGGCCGCCGTCGATCGCCTGAACGGCCTCGACGTCGCGCTCGTCATGAGCCACCTGGGCTCGGCGGCCGAGCCGGAAAACCCCCGCAACGCCCGGCAGTTACAGGACTATTTTGCGGGCCGGGCTTTGTTCCCGCAGGCGCGGGCGAGCCTCGCCGCTTCGGCTGGCATCTTCCTCGGCCCCGACTACCGCTTCGATGTCGTCCGGCCTGGCGTCAGCCTGTTTGGCGGCGGCGCGCGCGAGACGCCCGACCCGCGGCTCAAGGCGGTCGCCACCCTCACCGCGCCCATCCTCGACGTCCGCATCGTCGCACCCGGCGAGGCCATCGGCTACGGCGAGAGCGTTCGCGTCGCGGAGCCTACTCGCGTAGCCGTCGTCGCCGCGGGCTATGCGGACGGTGTGATCCGCGCGGCGAAGTCCGGCGGCTACGCCTGGTTCGCCGGCGCGCGGCGCCGCCTGTTGGTGATCAACATGGACCTGACCGTCGTCGAGATAGGCGACGCGCCCGCGGCTCCCGGCGACGCCGTCGAGCTTCTTGGGCCCAACGCCCTCCTGGACGACTTGGCCCGTGCCGCCGGGACCGTGGCCCACGAGGTCCTCGTCCGCCTCTCGCGGCGCGCCGAGCGGGTGTACCTCGGCGAAAGCTAGTAGATCGAGACCGGCCCGCCCCAGCTTCCGACGCAGCTCGTCAGGATGCCGAACAGCACCGTCAAGCCGATCAGCACCAAGAGGGTGAGCGCGAAATAGGTCAGTGTCTGCTCCGGGTCCGAGCGCATCAGCTTCGGCAATCCCTTGTAGAACACGTAGAGTCCGTAGAGGCCGGCCAGCACCGCGAGGACTCCGCCTGGCGTCGGCAGCAGCAGGAAGATCCCGCCCAGCCAGCCGACGCTCGCCGAGTAGGCGGAAAGCTTGAACGCCTGGGTGCGGCTGCGCTCGCCGCCGAAACGCAGGGCCAGCTCGTCCACCACCAGGGCCATCACATAGACGCCCACCAGGGTCAGCGCATAGCTCGTCGCCGCCTGGGTGGCGATGCCGATGACGCTCGGATGGAAGCGGACGCCGAAGATCTGGAACCGCCCGAACGCCAGGTGGCCCAGCGCGCTGCAGATCGCCGGCACGGCGGCCAGCGGGAGCACCCAGCCGCGGTAGAGGCCCTCGATCGTGGCCTCCTCGCCGTCGATGACGTCCCAGGTCTCGTCGGGCCGCAGGATCAGTTCCTTGGCGCGGTTCAGCATGTGCTCAGCGCGCGACCCAGGTTCCACCGAGCTCATGACGCCCTTCTCCCAGCCTGCCCGTGCGGAAAGGTAGCCCAATGGGGGCCGGCTTCAAGCAACGAAAAAGCTTGACACTCGGCGCGCGATGTGTTCTTGTTTTGTTCATGGACGCGGCGATCATGTCTGAAGCCCACGAGCAGGCGCTCGGCCGGTTGGCCGACCGGATGATGAAGTACGCTTGCCACCTGCTGGACGAGGGCGAGGCTTCCGACGACCGGGCCGAGAAGGCCAGGCTGGGCGAAGTCGCCGCCAAGCTCGGCCGAGGCGTCCGCCAGACCATCGCGCTGCAGTCGAAGCTCGCCCGCGAGGCGCGCGGCGACGCCCGCGTCGAGGAAGGGGACCGCACCGCCGCGATCCGCGCCCGCCTCGACCGCCACCAGGAGCGGGTCTGCTTTCCGCTTCGCAAGCTGATCTGGAACGAGCACGAGCGCGAGAGCGACGAGGCCGAGCAGCTGATCGAATCCCTCGACTGGCTGGTCGACGAGGAATCCTGCGACCCCGCCTTTCTGCAAACCCCCATCGAAGTCCTCGTCCCCCGCCTCGCCCGCCAGCTCGGCCTGGAGTGGCCCGAAGCTCCCGCCGCCCCTACCTCCCCCAATGCGGCAGCATTGGCGGGAGGGGGACCATCGGCCGGAGAGCCGATGGTGGAGGGGGCAAGCCCCACCCACGGGGCTCACGACAGCTCCTAAGCCCCGCAGCCCCGCGCGGAGCGGGCGCCTGCGGAAATCAAACCACGGATTGCACGGATTACACGGATCGGGACCTCGCTTGGAGAGGCCCGCGCAGCGGGCGCCTGCCCGCAACACCCGCATGCACGCCGAAGCACGGGGGGCGCCGACATCCTCCGTGCAATCCGTGTAATCCGTGGTTCAAAAAAACCCCTGAGCCGCCGCTCCCGCGGCGTCCCGCCCACGTCCCACGTTCGTGGGGTTCAAATCCTTGCGTGCCCGGCATCGCGCGTCACCCACAAGCGACCATCTGACCGCGCCGCATCGCGCCCCGGTCCGCTAAACTGACCGTCACACCGAATCAGGAGCCCTCCCCGCCCATGGCCCGCGACGGCGCCGTCTACGCCTGCCAGTCCTGCGGGGCCGTCCAGACCAAGTGGGCGGGCCAGTGCCCGGCGTGCGGCGCCTGGAACACCCTGGTCGAAGAGGTCACCAGCCGCCCGCCCGGCGCGCTGGCGCCCACCAAGGCCAGCCGGGCCCGTGGCCTCGCTTTCGAGGGGCTTGAGGACGAGACGCCCGCCCCGCCCCGCATCGCCACGGGGGTCGAGGAGTTCGACCGGGTCTGCGGCGGCGGCGTGGTCCCGGGCTCGGCCATCCTGCTGGGCGGCGATCCCGGCGTCGGCAAGTCCACCCTCCTCCTGCAGGTCGCCGCCCAGGCGGCGCGGCGCGGCGCGGCCTGCGCCTACATCTCCGGCGAGGAGGCGGTCGAACAGATCCGCGCGCGCGCCCAGCGCATGGGCCTGGCCGACGCCCCCGTGAAGCTCGCCGCCGAGACCTCGTTGCGCGAAATCCTCGACGGGCTGAAGCGCGACACCTTCGACCTGGTGGTCATCGACAGCATCCAGACCCTGTGGAGCGACGCCCACGAGGCGGGCCCGGGCTCGGTCACCCAGGTGCGCGCCGCCGCCGGCGAGCTGGTCCGGCTGGCCAAGAAGCGCGGCGTGGCTATCGTCCTCGTGGGCCACGTCACCAAGGAAGGGACCATCGCCGGTCCGCGGGTGATCGAGCACATGGTCGATGCGGTCCTCGCCTTTGAGGGCGAGCGCGGCTACCCGTTTCGCATCCTGCGCGGCGCCAAGAACCGCTTCGGCGCCACCGACGAGATCGGCGTCTTCGAGATGGGCGACGCCGGCCTGGCGGAGGTGAAGAACCCCTCGGCCCTGTTCCTCAACACCTCCGGCGAGCGCGCGGCGGGCGCGGCCGTGTTCGCCGGCATCGAGGGCTCGCGGCCGGTGCTGGTCGAGTTCCAGGCGCTGGTCGCGCCGTCGGCCTACGGCACACCGCGCCGCGCGGTGGTGGGCTGGGACTCGGGGCGCCTGGCGATGGTGCTGGCCGTGCTGGAGGCGCGCTGCGGCCTGGGCTTCGGCGACCGGGACGTCTACCTCAACGTGGCCGGCGGCCTGCGCATCGCCGAGCCCGCGGCCGACCTGGCCGCCGCCGCGGCGCTCGCCTCCTCCGCCCTCGACCAGGCCCTGCCGCAGGACTGCGTGGTGTTCGGCGAGATCAGCCTCTCCGGCGAGGTCCGCGCCGTCAGCCGCATGGACGCGCGCCTGAAGGAGGCCGCCAAGCTGGGTTTCCGCCGCGCGCTCGGCCCCGCCGACCTCGACGCCGGCGCCGGCATGACGGCCATCGGCGCGAGCCGCCTCGCCGACGCCGTGCGCCGCATTGGCGACGGGATGTGGGACTAGGACATGGGCGAATGCACATGACCCAGTTCGACGTCCTGGTCTTCGTCCTGCTGGCCATCTCGGCCGCCGTCGGATTCGCCCGCGGGGCCGCGCGCGAGATCGCCGCCTTCGTGGCCCTGCTGGGCGCGGCGGCCGCGGCGATCTTCCTGCTCGGCCCCTCCAGCGGAGTCGCGCGCCACGTCATCCACACGCAGTGGCTGGCGGCGGCCTGCGCCCTGGTGGTGGTGTTCGTGGCTGCCTACATCGCCCTGCGGCTGGCCGGCGGGGTGATCGCCCGCCGGGTGCAGGAAACCCGTTTCGTCGGCGCGCTGGACCGCAGCGTCGGCCTGGCGATCGGCCTGGTCCGCGGCCTGATCGTGCTTGGAGCCCTCGACCTGATGTTCATCGCCGCGACGCCCGCCGACCTTCGCCCGCACTGGATCGTGGGCGCCACGACCTGGCCGTTGGCGCAGGACATGGGCAAGGCCTTGAAAACCCTCGCGCCGAAGGGGCTCGACATCGCCGGCCGCCTGAAGCCGGCGTTCGACCGGGCCGTCCACTCCGCGGCGCACGACGCGCTGGATGACAGATTGAAGTCAGAAGGCTACGACGCGCGGCAACGAGGCGAGATCGAGGACCTGGTGGAGAAATCCCGATGAGCCGGCACGAGCGATGGTCGCCGCCCGAGCGCGATCCGCTCGACGATTCGCCCAGGCTCGAGTGCGGCGTGTTCGGCGTATTCGACGTGGAGGAGGCTTCGGCGCTGACGGCGCTCGGCCTGCACGCCCTGCAGCACCGCGGCCAGGAGGCCTGCGGCATCGCCTCCTTCGACGGCCAGCGCTTCCACACCGAACGCCACATGGGCCAGGTGGGCGACGCGTTCGGCGGCGGCGGGCTCGACGAGCGGATGCCGGGTCGCTTCGCCATCGGCCACACCCGCTACTCCACCGCCGGCGGCTCCTTCGTGCGCAACGTCCAGCCGATGTTCGCCGACATGGAGGCGGGCGGCGTCGCCCTCGCCCACAACGGTAACCTGACCAACTTCCTGACCCTGCGCGAGCAGTTGGTCGGCCACGGGGTGATCTTCCAGTCCACCTCGGACTCGGAGGTGATCCTCCACCTGATCGCCCGCTCGCGGAAAGCCCGCTTCATCGACCGGTTCATCGACGCGCTCGCGCAGATCGAGGGCGGCTATGCGCTGGTGGCGCTGACCAACAAGAAGCTGATCGGGGTGCGCGATCCCTTGGGCATCCGCCCGCTGGTGCTGGGCGACCTCGACGGCAAGCCGGTGCTGGCGTCCGAGACCTGCGCGCTCGACATCATCGGCGCCCGCTTCGTGCGCGACATCGAGCACGGCGAGCTGGTGGTGATCGACGCCGACGGCGTCACCAGCACGCGGCCCTTCCCGGCCACGCAGGCCCGGCCGTGCATCTTCGAATACGTCTATTTCGCCCGGCCGGACTCGGTGGTGAACGGCCACTCGATCTACGAAGTCAGGAAGCGGATGGGCCGGCGCCTCGCCGAGGAGAGCCTGGTCCCGGCCGACGTCGTCGTGCCCGTGCCGGACTCGGGCGTGCCGGCCGCGCTCGGCTTCGCCCAGGCCGCGGGCCTGCCGTTCGAGATGGGCATCATCCGCAACCACTACGTCGGGCGCACCTTCATCCAGCCGACCCAGGGCGCGCGCGAGACCGGCGTGCGCATGAAGCTAT
This sequence comes from Phenylobacterium sp., assembly GCA_045802455.1. Classification (GTDB taxonomy): domain Bacteria; phylum Pseudomonadota; class Alphaproteobacteria; order Caulobacterales; family Caulobacteraceae; genus Phenylobacterium. Next base: position 15,318 of record JBJMQX010000046.1, read on the forward strand.
CGCCCAACCGCAGCGTGCTGGCCGGCAAGCGGGTGATGCTGATCGACGACTCGATCGTGCGCGGCACCAATTCGGTGCGCGTGGTGCGCATGGTCCGCGAGGCCGGCGCGGCCGAGGTGCACCTGCGCTCGGCCTCGCCGCCGATCCAGTGGCCCGACTACTACGGCATCGACATGCCCGACCGCGAGAAGCTGCTCGCCGCGAACCATTCGGTGGACGAGATCGCCCGGATCCTCGGCGTCGACTCCATGGGCTACCTCTCGGTCGAGGGCCTCTACTGGGCGATGGACGCCGGCCCGCGCGATCCCGTCACCCCGCAGTTCACCGACCACTATTTCACCGGCGACTACCCGACCCGCCTCCTGGACCGCGAGATCGCCGAAGGCCGCAACGAGATCGCCGACCGCCAGCTCTCCTTCCTGGTCGACGCTTAGTGAGCCAAGCGAAATCGGGAGGCCTCCTCGCCGGGCTGAAGGTCGACTGGTATCTCGTCCTGATCATCACCATGGGGGTGGCGGCCACGCTGGCGCCGGCCCGCGGCCAGGTCGCCGTCGACCTCGGATGGGCGACCAAGATCGCTATCGGCCTGGTCTTCTTCCTGCACGGCGCGCGGCTCTCGCGTGAGGCGGTGCTGGGTGGCCTGCTGCACTGGCGCCTCCACCTGACGATCCTCGCCGCCACTTTTGTGCTGTTCCCGGCGCTGTGCCTCGGGATCGTCCGGCTGCCCGCCTGGATCACGCCGCCGGAGCTCGCCTCGGGAATCGTCCTCCTGGGCTGCCTGCCGTCCACGATCCAGAGCTCCATCGCCTTCGTCGGAGTCGCCCGCGGCAATGTGTCGGCCGCCGTCGCCTCGGCCTCGCTGTCGAATGTCCTGGGCGTCTTCCTGACCCCGCTCCTCGCCAGCCTCCTGATGGACGCGAAGGGCGCGGTCGGGGCCGGCTCGTTCTGGACGATCGTGCTGCAGCTCCTCGCGCCGTTCGCCGCCGGCCAGTTGCTGCGGCCCTGGATCGGCGGTTTCGTCGCCCGCCATAACAAGACGCTCAGCCGGCTCGACCGCGGCACGATCCTGCTGATCGTCTACACGGCCTTCTCAGGCGCGGTGGTCGGCGGCGTCTGGAGCCGCCTGGGCGCGTTCGACCTGGTGCGGCTCCTGGGCCTGTGCATCGGCCTCCTCGGGGTGGTCCTGGCCGCGACGATGATCGCCGCCCGAGCACTCGGCTTCTCCAAGGCCGACGAGATCGCCATCGTCTTCTGCGGCTCGAAGAAGTCTCTGGCCAGCGGCGCGCCCATCGCGGCCGCCCTGTTCAGCCCCGCGGTCGCCGGCGTCGCCATGATCCCGCTGATGATCTTCCACCAGATCCAGCTGATGGCCTGCGCGGTGATCGCCCAGCGCTACGCAAACCGGGCAGACGTCGCGGCCGAGGCGGGCTAGAGAAGCGCCCCGATGCCTCAGCCCGCTTCCGACTCCCCGCCGCTCGTCGACCGGATCGCCGTCGTCACCGGGGCCAGCCGCGGCATCGGCCGCGCGGCCGCGGTCGCGCTCGCCAAGGCCGGCGCCCACGTTGTCGCCATCGCCCGCACCGAGGGCGGCCTGACCGAGCTCGACGACGAGATCCGTGGCCTCACGGGCCAGCCGGCGACCCTCGTGCCGCTCGACGTCTCCGACGGCGACGCTCTCGATGGCCTGGGCCTCGCCCTGCACCAGCGGTTCGGCCGGATCGACGTGCTGGTCCATGCCGCCGCGATCCTTGGCCCGGTGACGCCCGTGTCGCACATCGAGCCGAAGCACTGGGAGCGCGTCGTCGCCGTGAACCTCACGGCCGCCTACCGGCTGATCCGCTCCTTCGAGCCGCTGCTGCGGGCCTCGAGCGCCGGCCGTGCGATCTTCCTGACCACCGGCCTCGCCGCCCAGCCCCGCGCCTTCTTCGGCCCCTACGGCATCACCAAGGCCGGTGTGGAGCACATGGTCCGCACCTGGGCCGACGAGCTGGAGCAGACGCCGATCCGCGCCGCCCTGCTCTCGCCGGGCCCGATGCGCACCAGGATGCGGGCGGAAGCCTTTCCCGGTGAGGATCCGATGACCCTGCCTGACCCGTCCGAAATCGGCCCTCTGGTGGTGGAGCTCGCGCAGGCCGACCTGGGCCTGCCGACCGCTACCGTGACCTTCGCGGACTGGAAGGCCCGCGGGACGCTCGCTTCGGCTTGACGCCGGGCCGGTTGAGCTTGGCGGTGCGGCCGCGCGGCGCGCCCGCGCCCTTCTTGGCGGCCGGCTTGCCCTTGGGCGGCCGCTTCGGCTTGCCGCTGGCGCCCGCCTTGGCCTTGGCGGAGGCGGCGATGCGGGTCTTGGCCTTCAGACCGGTGGTGGGCAGGGTCTCGCCGAACGGCGCGCGCGCCGAGCCCTGGCCGGCCTTCTCCTCGCCCTCGGCGTAGGGGTTCTTGTTCGACTTGACCGTCACCCGGATCGGCACGCCCGGCAGGTCGAAGCTCTCCCGGATCGAGTTGATCAGATAGCGCCGATAGCTCTCCGGCAGCTGGTCCGCCCGGCTGGCGAACAGCACGAAGGTCGGCGGCCGCGCCTTGGTCTGGGCCATGTACTTGGGCTTGATCCGCCGCCCGTTCACCGCCGGCGGCGGGTGGCGCTGGGTGGCCATCGAGAGCCAGTCGTTGAGGTCGCGGGTCTTCACCTTGGTCGACCAGTCGGCGTGGGTCTTGAACACCGCCGGCATCAGCCGGTCGAGCCCGCGCCCGGTCTCCGCCGACAGCGCCACGATAGGCGCGCCGCGCACCTGCGGAAGCTGCCGCTGCGCCTCCTCGACCATCTCCGCCAGCTTCGCCTGCGGGTCCTCGACCAGGTCCCACTTGGCCAGCACGAACACCAGCGCCCGGCCCTCGCGCTCCACCAGGTCAGCGATCTGCAGATCCTGGATCTCGAACGGGTGGGTGGCGTCCATCACCAGGATCACGACTTCGGCGAAGGTGATCGCCCGGATGGAGTCGTGGGTCGAGAGCTTCTCCAGCTTCTCCTGCACCTTGGCCTTGCGCCGCAGCCCCGCGGTGTCGACCAGCCGCACCGGCCGCCCGTCCCATTCCCAGTCCACGGGAATCGCGTCGCGGGTGATGCCGGCCTCGGGTCCGGTGAGCAGCCGGTCCTCGCCGATCAGCTTGTTCACCAGCGTCGACTTGCCGGCGTTCGGGCGCCCGACGATGGCGATCTTCACCGCCTTGTCGCTCTCATCGTCCGCGTGCTCGTCCTGGTTGGGCGCCACCGCCAGCAGGGCGGCATAGAGGTCGGCCATCCCTTCGCCATGCTCGGCGGAGATCGGCGCCGGCTCGCCCAGGCCTAGGCCGAACGCCTCCAGAACGCCCTGGTCGCCGGCCTTGCCCTCCGCCTTGTTGGCCACGAGCACCACCGGCCGATCCTTGCGTCGCAGGATTTCGGCGAACACCTCGTCCAGCCCGGTGACGCCCTCGCGACTGTCGATCACGAAGAGGGAGACGTCCGCCTCGTCGATGGCCCGCTCGGTCTGTGCGCGCATGCGCGCTTCCAGGCTCTCGTCGGCGACATCCTCGAAGCCCGCGGTGTCGATGAGCTCCAGGTCGAGGTCGCCGATCCGCCCGGCGCCGAAGCGGCGGTCGCGGGTCACGCCCGGCTGGTCGTCGACGATGGCGAGCCTGCGCCCCGCCAGCCGGTTGAACAGCGTGGACTTGCCGACGTTCGGACGCCCGACGATCGCGACTTTCAGCGCCATGGCGTCGTCTTTAGGCGAAAGCTCAGCGCAGCGCGATCAACTGCGCGTCGTCGGTCACCGCATAGATCGTATCGCCCGCCACGATCGGCGAGATGAGCACGGGCGCGCCGACCTCGACACGCCGCTCCACTTCGCCGGTCTTGGCGTTCACCGCGATGATCTGGCCGTTGGAGCCGCCGAGGATCAGCTTGCTGTTGACCAGGATCGGACTGGTCCAGATCGGCTTGGGCGGCGTTCGGCTGAAGACCCCGAAACCGCTCGTCACGCCGCGCTTCTTCTTCACGACCATCCCGGCGTTGAGGTCCTTGACCCAGTAGATCTGACCGCTTTCGCGGGCCGCGCAGATCAGGTGGCCGTCCTTGGCGACCACGTAGACCACGTCGCCGGCCGGCAACGGCGTCGTGATGCCCACCACTGGAAGCGTCCAGCGCGCCTGACCGGTGCGCAGGTCAGTGGCCGCGAAGACGCCGGAGTGGCTCACCGCGAACACGTCGCCCTGGTAGATCACTGGCCGGCCGGCGATGTCGCGGATCTCGGAAAGCGCGCTGGTGCGACTGGCCCGCGACAGCGCCTCGTTCCAAAGGTCGTTGCCGTTGGCGGTCCTGAGCGCAACCAGCTCACCCGAGCCGAACGCGGCCACCACGGTGTCGCCCGAGACCGCCGGGCTCGAAGCCTTCAGGATACGCGCCGGCTCGGACAGCGCCTGGTAGGTCCAGCCGGGTGCGCCGGTGGCGGCGTCATAGCTCAGCAGGGTGTTGTCGATGGCCACCGCGAACACCCGTCCGGCGACGACCGTCGGCGCGCCGTGCACCGGCTGGTCGGTCCGCGTGCGCCAACCTGGCCGACCCGTCGCGGCGTCGATCTGGGCGACCAAGCGAAAACCGGAGGTCATGTAGAGCTTGCCGTCGGCATAGGCCAAGCCGCCGCCGAACGCCTCGCGGTCGCGCTTGTTGTCAGTGGGGCGCATGTTGGTGCGCCAGACTTCAGCGCCGGAGCGGGCGTCACGCGCCGAGACGGTGGCCACGCCATCCATCACGAACACCTTGCCGCCGGCTTCCACCGGGGGAGCTGTCACCTGCTCGCCGCCCTTGGAGCCTTGGCCGAAACCGCGGCGCCAGGCGATCGAGAGTCCAGCAGGCGCATTGGCGTTGGTCACGGACTGCTCGGCGGTGCCGCCCGGCAGCGGCCAGTCAGTCACGGCCTCCGGCGGAGGCAACGCGAAGTCGACGCCCTTCAGCGCCTCGGCCGGCTCGAGCTTCTGGTCCTCGGCGACGATCGAGATGCGCTCGCCTTCGGCGGCGGTTTCCGCCGGCCCGCCCTTGCCCTTGAACGGATTGATCTTGTTGATCGTCGAGCAGCCGCCCGCGCCGAGGACGGCGATCAGGGCGACGGCGACGAGACTCCTGCGGCTCGGCGTCATTGCTGCGGCGCGGCCTCGGGGCCGATGGGCGTGCCGCCGGGCGCGACCAGCATCGGCGGCGGCATGGCGATCGCCGCCTTGACCAGCGCGGGCACGGCCTTGGCAGAGCCGGAGTCGATCAGGTTGACCGCGGCGCCGGCCCGTTGGCGGGCGCTCTCCGGCGCGTCGAGCGCGTTCTGGATCACCACGAAGTCACCGCGCGCACCCTTGTCGTCGCCCTTCATCAGCTTGGCGAACGCCAGCGCCTCACGGGCCTGCACCCGATAGGGACGGCCTTCCTTCAACAGCGGCGCCAAACGCCCCTCCACCTCAATGAACGGAGCGGTGTCGAGGATGGCCAAGGCGGATTTGAGGCGGGCGGCGTCGCCCAGGATATCGTCGGGCGCGGCGTCGGCGGCTTGGTCGAAGAGCGCGGTCGCAGCCTTCACGTCGGCCGGGGAACCGGACGAGAGTTTCAGCCCACCAAGTTGCATCAAGGCGAGGGTCTTGTAGGCCCGCGAGCCCGACTTCGCGACCTCCCCCAGCTGCTTGGCCGCCTCTGCGACATTGCCCTGCTGCGCGGCTTCAAGGGCGGCGGTGTACTGGATGGAAGCCTTGTCGGTGACCTGCTGACGGTACTGCTGCCATCCCCAGATGCCGAGCGCCGCGAGCAGGGCGCCGGCCGCGAGCGCGAGCACCCACGGCAGGACGCGCCGCGCGAGCGCTCCGTATCGCTCGGAGCGAAGCTGCTCCTCGACCTCTTCAAACAGATCCGTCAACGGGGACTCCAGAGCGATCTAGGCGCCTCGCGCCAGAGGCCGGGAACCTATAGCGCAGCGCAGCGCGCCGCAACCGACGCGCCTGAGGCGGAATGGCCTATCCAGCAAGCCGCGAAACAGACTTCGAACCGCGTGGCCATGCTTGCCAAAGCCGCCGGCTGGGACCGATCAGATCTCCCCGATCACCCGGGTCAGGACGAAGCCCATCATCACCACCGCCAGACCGGCGGTAATCCACACGGTCGCTCCGCCGGTGGAGACGGCCGCCCACCAATCCGTCCCGCTGGAGATGTGGTTGAGGCCCGTGCTCAGCAGGCGCGCGGAATCGCTCGCCGCCTCGACCCGCTGGAAGATGTTGGAGACCATCAGCTGGCTGGCGCCGATGACGCCGCCAATCACGCCCGCGGCGCCGATCAGCCAGCGCCGCGCTGTCCAGCCGGCGTCCAGCCGGCGCTCGACGCGCTCGGCGAACGAGCCAGCGTCGGCGAACTCGGGAGACTCCGCGAACAGGCGCTCGAGGCGGCGCTCGAACTCGACCTCAGCCATTGCCACGCCTCCCTTCAAGTACCGTATCACCGTCAGGCGCCAGTCGCGCTCTGAGTTTATCCAAACCACGTTTGACATGCGATTTGACCGTTCCAAGTGGCAGGTTCAAGGCCTCCGCAGCTTCAGTGTGCGAAAGTCCGGCCCCGAAGCACATGGTGACGCACAGCCGCTCGGCGTCTCCGAGCGCCTTGAGCGCGCCGTCCAGGTCTATGGATGCATCGGCGTCGCCGCGCTTCGGCGTCACCTCTTCGTCGGCGGCTTCGGCCGCCAGCGCGCCCAGCTTCCGCTCCCGCTGCAGGCGGCGCAGATAGAGCCTCGCCGCGATCTTCTTGACCCAGGCCGCGAAGGTCCCCTCGCCACGAAATTCGGCGATCCGCTCGAAGGCGGTGAGGAAGGCGTCCTGGGCCACGTCGTCGGCCTCGGCCGCCGCCGCGCCCATCCGGCGCAGCACGCCGCGCACCGCCGAGCCGTGCCTGCGCACCAGCTCGCCGAAGGCCGCGCGCTCGCCCAGCGCGGCGTGGCTGCAAAGCTCCACGTCGTGCAGGCTCGCGAACCTGGATTGTCTGCCCGGCATGGGCTGATCCCCCGGCCTGGCGCCTACTTGCGTTCCCGGGCGACCGCCCACATCACGATGAACGCCACCCCGATGAACCCAGGGAAGGCTGAGAAGCCCAGGAACGGGAAGAGGGCGTCGGGATCCTCGAAGCTGATCGCCAGACCCATCGAGGCCAGGCCCACGGCGACGCCCAGCCAGATCAGCCCGGTGCGCAGGTCGCGCGAAGGAGATGGCGGCAAGCCCGGCGCGCGCACGTTGCTGGACATGGCGTCGACGACTTCCGGAGGCATCGGCTGGCCGCGTTCGATGGCCGCCCTCATCAGCTCCGCCATCTTCTGCCGTTCCTGGCTGCGGAAGTAGCGGGGCATGATCACGATGGCGGCGATCATGGCCATGAAACCGAACGGGACCAGGGTCCCGAGGATTGCTGCAATAGACATCTGTTCCTTCTCTCGTCTGGCAGGCCCGTAGCGCCCGTCTCTGATGAGAAAGAGACCTAGGCCGTGGCGCGCAGATGCATGAATAAGCGTGAATTCTTGGTCATGATACTGCGCCGATCGCGGCCGCGGGCCGGCCGCCCAGCACGATCCAGGCGCAGACGCCCAGCGCCACCGCCCCCAGCGCCGGCGCGAACCCCTGCGACAGCGTCACCAGCGCCGGCTCCAGCACCGGCCAGATCACCCAGAGGCCGACGGCGCCCAGGATCGTGACGCCGCAGAGCATCAGCACCTCCTCCTGGAACCGGCGGCGCATCATCCTTTCCAGGACCGCAGTGGAGAAGGCCGGGTCGCGGGCGGGCGGCTCGTCGAGGGCGAACAGCGCCTTCAGACGATCATCAGCTTGCGTCATCGCAGGCCTCCAACGCTTGCAGGAGCCGCGCGCGGCCCCGGGAAATGTGACTCTTCACCGTGCCCAGCGGAATGCCGAGCGCGTCGGCGGCCTCCGCATGGCTGAAATCCGCCGCCAGGCAAAGCGCGACACAGGCCCGCTGTTCCTCGGGCAGGCCGGCCATCGCCGCCTCCAGCGCCAGCTTGTCCTCGGACGACGCGCCCAGACCCACCGGCTTCTCCGCCTCGTAGAGCGCCTCCCGCGTCCGGTTACGGGCCGCCGAGCGGCGCATGGTCAGGTGCTTGTTGTAGCCGATGCCGCACAGCCAGGCCCTGACGCTGGCGCCGTCCTTCAGCCGCCCGATCCGCGACCAGGCCGCCAGGAAGGTCTCCTGCGCCAGGTCGTCGGCGAGCGCCCAGTCCCCGCAGGCGCGGCGCAGGAAGGCGCGCAACGCCTGCTGATGCCGATCCACGAGCCGTGCGAAGGCCTCCGCCGATCCGCCCTGCGCGGCGGCGACCAGGCTCTCGTCGAGGCTCGTCAGGATCATTTGCCCCGGAAGGTGGAGAACAGGATGGCGCTGATCAGGTTACCGGCCGCGATCACCGTCAGGATGATCGCGACGATCCTGAACGGACCCTCGGCGCCGGGCCAGTCGGCGTAGTCCGACGCCCACCAGAAGCCTGCCGCGATGGCGCCGGTGACGATCACGCTGCGCCACTGCCAGTACGGGCCCCAGCGGTAGTAGCCCCGCCAGGCTCGGCGCATGTAGCGCGGATAGCCCCAGTAGCCGCCATAGCCATAGCCCGGGTAGCCGCCGTAGCCGGGCGGCGGTGGCGCGGCGGGATCGGGGCCGCCGCGCAGCTCCTGCATGATCTCGGGGGGCGGTTCCTTGCCCTGGGCGGCGTAGTGCTTCAGGAGCTCCAGGTGATCGCGGCTGCGCTTGTAGGCGAGCCAGCGGTCCCAGGCCCCAAAGACGAACGCGCCGATGGGGAAAAGCAGCCACCAGTAGCTGCGAAAGGTTTCTTCCATGAGCGGTGCGCTCCTTCAGGCGGCGGCCGCGGACAGTCCCGCAAGTCCGCATTTCGTCCCTAGTCGCCGCCGCCGCCCCAACCGGATGCAGCCGAGCGCGAGCCTACTGCCGCATGGACAGCTTAGCCACGGCCGCGCCGCGCGCCTGGCTTCACCGGTGGCGGCGTGAACTGGCCGCCGCCGCGCCCGCCGCCTCCGTGCGGAGGTCCGCCCGGCCGCCCGCCCTGGAGGCCGCCGCCGTGGCCCTGCCTACCCGCAATGCGGCGTTCCAGGATCTCACGGCCGCGGGCCTGCTGGTCGGCGTAGGCCACGGCATAACGGGCGAACTCGCGGGTGGCGGCGACCTCGTCTCGATCGGCCGCCGCGCCGGACTGCTCGGCATCGCCCTTACGCACCGCCGCGGCGCTGACGATCAGCTCTCGCCAGCGCGGATCCAGCGCGCCTTGCGCCCAGGCCATGCTGGACTTCTTCGACCACACCGCCCCCGTAGCCAGCGTGTGCAGCATCCGGCAGAAGAGGCCGACCCAGAACGCCTGCCAGGCCACCAGGGCCATGGGCTCAAGGTTCAGCCGCATCACCAGGTCCATGGTTCGGCGCACTTCGGCCCTGAGCGCCGCGGGCGGCACGGGATCGATCAGCTCGCGGGGATCGGGGCCGGCCAGCACCACGCCCTTCTCCCGCAGGCACCAGCGCACGACCAGGCTGTTGTCGTGCTCCGAGCGGACCAGGTGGTCGGCGCCGTTGTCCAGGTACCAGAAGGGGTAGGCCCGCGGGGGCGCCCCGGACATGCCGGGGTCGGCCCAGTCTCGGCCGCGCGGCTCGCCGGGCGGGTCGCGCGGTCCATCCGTCAGCCGTCGCAGGACGGCGGCCGGCGCATAGGAGCCCTCGAGCCCGCTTCGCCAGTAGGCGTACGGCAGTTCATGAATGCCGGCGTGCAGCGCCTGCAGCGAGGCGAGCTCGTCGGGCGTCAGGTCGCGTTGGGTGACCACGATGAAGTCGCAGTCGCTGTACTCGTTGAAGTCGCCGACCGCGAAGGAGCCTTGCAGGTAAGCGCCGACGAAGTTGTCGCCCAGCGCCCGCTGCGCGCCTTCGAGCAGGTGTGAGAGGACGGCGTTCAGGTCGCCGTAAGGCGTGGGTTCGCGCGCAGGCGTGCGGAGGTCGATTGATTTGGGCATGGAGTGTCCGTTCGGTGAAGGCGCCCAGACGCCGCCCAATATCCCGGTAAGAGGGCGGGGCCGGACAAGTCTCGCGAGCGGCGGGCCAAAGCCCGCTCAGGCTCACGGCCTCAGACGACGGATCGTAATCACGGGCGCTCAGGCCTCCGGTTACGGGCCGGAGATAACGCCGAGGCGCCGCAAACTCAAGCTCGGTCGCCGACCGGGCGGCTGCGGGCCACCGCTACGCAAAGACCTCGGTGTAGGCCTCGGGCTTGAAGCCGACGGTCAGGCCCCCGTCAAGATCGAGCACCGGCCGCTTGATCATCGAGGGCTGGGCCAGCATGAGGTCGATCGCCTTGGCCTCGGTGAGCCCTGCCTTTTGGTCCTCCGGCAGCGCCCTGAACGTCGTGCCGGATCGGTTCAGCAGCGTCTCCCAGCCGACGCTGCCCGCCCACGCCTCCAGCATGGCTCGGTCGATCCCCGCCTTCTTGTAGTCATGGAAACCGTAGGCCACGCCGTGCTGGTCGAGCCAAGTCCAGGCCTTCTTCATCGTGTCGCAGTTGCGGATGCCGTAGAGCGTCGCGGTCATCCACCGATCAAGGCGCGGTTCGCACGGGCGATCAAGCCGCTGCGGCGTTAAGGCGCCAGCGACCCAGTAGCTCGTGGCGACCTTCGCCGAAGACGCTGTCGATCAGAACGAACTCCCGGACGGTCCAGCTCACCGGCTCGATGGGCTCGGCGGGCGCCTCGCGCCTGTCGCGCAGCAGGGTCACGTGGGCCCAGAACTGTGGCTCGCGCCGTGGCGCCATGCCGGCGGCGGCCATCGTCCTGTGGATCGCTCCGTGCAGCGCCTCGACGCCGATTACGCCGTCGCCGCCCACCAGCACCAGCGGGTGCGGATCGCCCTTCCAGCTCTCCACGCGGTCCAGCGCAATGACGAATGGCGGATGGGCGACCTCACTCGCAACCGCCCTCGCCTTGTCGATCACCGCCCTGGGCGGTGGCCCCCGGAAGCTTCCCACGAAGTTCAACGATAGATGGAGGCGCGGAGCCGCCGTCGGTCGACCGCCCGGCCCATGGCGTCGTCGCGCCTGCTCGGCGATCCGCCCCATGCGCTCGGCGGTCGGCGTATCCGGTTGCAGGGCGAAGAAGAGCCTGTGGTCCGGCGAAGCGGCCTCTCCCCTCTGGGTTGCAATTCCGCAGTCTTATCGCCTGGGCAGAGAGTGGGCCATGGCTGAAGGCCGATCAGGCAGCGAGCAGACTTGACCACAGGCCCTCACGCCTTCCTGCTATACTGGCGCGCCGCACACAGAATGGCGGCTGGGAGATCGGACGCCATGAACCATCGGATTTTGGCGCTAGCGCTCGGCGCGGCGCTCGCAGCTTCGGCGGGCGCTCAGGCCTTCGCGCAGACGAGTCCCACCGCCATCGCCAAGGGCTACAAGGCGCCGCGCAACGCCTTCGGCCAGCCGGACCTCTCCGGCGTCTGGAGCAATGCGACGATCACCCGCCTGGAACGCGACCCCAAGTACGGCGAACGTCTGACGCTGACGCCCGACGAGGCCAAGGCGATCGAGAACACGAGCGACGCTCGGAACGCCCGCCTGCGCGCCAACACCGACACCTCGATCAAGGATCCGGACAAGCTGCCCGAGTGCCAGAGCGGCGCGCAAGGCGCGGCCTGCGGCTACAACGCTTTCTGGACCGATCCCGGCACGCGCCTGATCCGCATTGGCGGCGAGGCGCGCACGTCGATCCTGACCGAGCCCAAGAACGGCCGGTTCCCCGCGCCCGCGGCAGTCGCGAACCGGTCTCGCGCACAGCTCGGCGGGAATTTCGACAATCCGGAGAACCGCGCGCTGGGCGAGCGCTGCATCGTGGGCTTCGGCGGCACATCCGGCCCGCCGATGCTGCCGGTGCTCTACAACAACCACTACCAGATCCAGCAGACCAGGGACGCCGTCGTCGTCGTGGTCGAGATGGTCCATGACGCGCGCATCATCCACCTGCGCGGCGATCACGAACCGGCCGCGATCCGCCAGTGGATGGGCGACTCGGTCGGCCACTGGGAGGGCGACACCCTGGTCGTCGAGACCGCGAATCTGCGCCGCGAGCAGGGCCTGCGTGGCCCCGCGGAGGACATGACCGTGATCGAGCGCTTCACCCGCGTCTCGCCTCAGCAGATCCTCTACCAGTTCGAGCTGAGGAGCCCAGCCTACGCGCAGCCCGTGAAGGGCGAGGAAGCGCTGAACTTCACCAAGGATCGGATCTACGAATACGCCTGCCACGAAGGCAACTACGCCATGAGCGGCATTCTGGGCGGCGCACGCCAGGCGGAGAAGGAAGGCCGGCCCGTGGAAGGCAACCGCGGCGTGGTGCGCGAGGAAGGCGGCAACTAGCCTAGTCGGGCAACTCCAGGAGCTCGATCTTGCGGAACTCGATCGGGCTGCTCTCGCCCTGCAGGGAGATGTAGCCGCGGGTCAGCGGGGCGACCGTCTGGGCGCCGGGATCGATGTTGGCGAACCGCTTGAACTCGCTCGGATCCAGCTTCAGGTCGCTGTATTCCATGACCAGCTCGCCGTTCACGAACTGCCGCACCAGCCGGCCGCCGTGCACCTCAACCTCGAAACGCACCCATTCGCCGTCCTGGAAGGTCTTCGACTTCGAATCCAGGCAGTGAGCCTTCAGCGGCGCGCCGTCGATCGAGACGGTGGTCCCTGGCGTGCAGACATTGCCGGTCGGCCGTGTCTCGCCGGGCCCGCCGCCCAGGAGCTGGGCCTCCACCGAGACCGGGTAGGGCTGGTCGAGCGCCATCGCCTCGGGCGCCTGTCCGTGGATCATCACGCCCGAGTTGCGCACGGCCCAGGCGGGCGCTCCGGGGGGCGAGGCGCCCAGGAAGCGGTACTCGAGCCGCAGTCGATAGGCTGAAAGCGGCTTGCGATAGATGAGGTGGGTGAACTCGTCCTTGAACTCGGGATAGCGGCTGTAGTCGATGCGCAGGGTCCCGTCCTTGACGACGACGGTGTCGCGCCAGTTCTCGCCGAGCGGACGATGGTTCACCTTGACCACCCAGCCGTCGAGGTTGCGGCCGTTGAAGATCGAGCGCCAGGCGTCCTTCGCCTGGGCCGCGGCCGGTGCGAGGACCAGGGCTGTGGCGGCCAGCAGGCTCGTCAGGCGCACCGTCACAGCGCCCAGGCCCGCCCGATCTGGGCGAGCGGCACGCAGCCCCTGTACGCGCCGGGCGTCAGGTCATAGCGCACCGCCTTGGTCGCCCCGAGCCGCGACGTGAAATAGCCTACCGTGACCAACTCCTTCAGCGCTGCGAAGAACGGCGTGGCCTGGGCCGGCGCGGCCGGCCCGACGCGGTTGGAAAGGCCTGTCTCGGTCTCCCCTCGACCCACCGGCGGCGCGGCGGGGCGTGGATCGCGGGCCATGGCGTCATAGCGGGTGAGCAGCGCCGTCTGCTGCGCCGGCGTCAGCGCCGTGAAGGCCGCGCCGTGGGCCGCGCGCGCGTCCGCCTCGATACGGTCGAGACCAGCGCGGATCGCCTGTGCCTGCGCGGGCGGGCAATAGTCCGCGACCGCACGGTCGACGAACTGCGGAACCCCCGCCTCGCGGGCGCCGGGCGTGTCGGTGGCCGGCATGATCAGCTCGGCGACCGCGTCCAACACCCTCGCCTGCTGCGGGTTGAGCCCCTTCGGCGTCCAGGTCAGAGTCGCCGCAGCCTGAGCACCCGCCCTCGCGGGGATGACTAAGGTGGTCCACACCGCTCCGAAGGTCAGCGCCGCCTGCCGGCGGTTCATCGGCACAGGACCGGCCATCAGAGCTCTCCCCGCTTGCCGGCCGCAACCGCATGGTCCGCCGCCCGCGCGGTCAGCGCCATGTAGGTCAGCGAGGGATTGACGCACGAGGACGAGGCCATCGCCGCCCCGTCCGTCACATAGACGTTCTTGCAGGCGTGCACCTGGTTGTGGGCGTTCAGCACCGAGGTCTTCGGATCGCGTCCCATCCTGGCCGTGCCCATCTCGTGGATACCCAGGCCGGGCCCGTAGTCGCCGTCCAGCTCGCGCACGTTCTTGAAGCCGGCGGCCTCCAGCATCTCGGCCGCGGCGCTCTTCATGTCCTTGCGCATGGCCCGCTCGTTGGGACCGAGGCCGACGTTGAAGGTGATCGTCGGCAGCCCTTGGGCGTCTTTAACCGCATGGTTCAGCACCATCCGGTTCTCGGAGTTCGGCAGGGTCTCGCCGAAGCCGCCCAGCCGCACAAGCCACGGCCCCGGTTGGCTGAGCGCCGCCTTGCGTGCAGCCCCAAAACCCTCCGCCGGCCGGTCCCAGTTCGCCCGCCCTGCCCCGCCCTGGTAGCCGAAGCCGCGCAGGTAGTCGCTCCGCTTGCTGGCGGCATCGCCGAGGTTGCGGAAGCGCGGAATGTAGAGGCCGTTCGGCCGGCGGCCGGAATAGTACATGTCCTCGTAGCCCGGCGCCTCGGCCGCGGCGCCCACGCCCAGGTGGTGGTCCATGATGTTGCGGCCGACCTGGTCGCTGTCGTTGCCGAAGCCGTTCGGGAAACGCCGGCTGGTCGAGTTCAGCATGATCCAGGCGGTGTTCATCGCCGAGGCGCAGAGAAAGATGACGCTGGCGTAGCACTCCGTCTCCTTGCCGGTCGTGTCGTCCAGCACCCGCACGCCGGTCGCCTTGCCGGCCTTCTCATCGAAGATCAGCGAGGTGACGGTGGAATGCGGCCGAAGCGTCATGTTCTTCGTGCGCTCGGCGGCGACCAGGGTCACCGCGTTGGAGCTGAAGAAGGCGCCGAAGGGGCAGCCGCGGCTGCACAGGTTGCGGCTTTGGCAGCGGCCGCGGCCGAGCGCCTTCTGCTCAGCCGTGGGTTCGGTCAGATGAGCCACTCGGCCGATGGTGATGCGCCGGTCGGGGAACTTCGCCTCGGACCTGGCCTTGAGATCCTTCTCGACGCAGTTCATCTCCATCGGCGGCTGGAACAGGCCGTCCGGCAGGTGCGGCAGGCCCTCGCGCTGGCCGCTGACCCCGATGTAGCGCTCCACATAGTCGTACCAGGGCGCCATATCCTCGTAGCGGATCGGCCAGTCGGCCCCGACACCCTCGCGGCCGTTCGCCTCGAAGTCGATCGGGCTGTGGCGGTAGGTCTGGCGCGCCCAGAGCAACGACCGGCCGCCCACGTGATAGCCGCGGATCCAGTCGAAACGCTGCGTCTCGCTGTAGGGGTGCTCGTCGTCCTTGACGAAGAAGTGCTGGGTGTACTCGGTGAGCGCGTAGCCGGTTCGCTCCTGCTTCGGATAGTGGGCCTTCATCAGCGCGTCCGGCAGCTTGCCGCGCGGATAACGGGTCTCCCAGGGCGCCTCGTTGGCGGTCGGATAGTCGGCGATGTGGCGCACCATGCGGCCGCGCTCGAGCACCAGGGTCTTCAGGCCCTTCTCCGAGAGCTCCTTCGCCGCCCAGCCGCCGCTCATGCCGCTGCCCACGACGATCGCGTCGTAGGTGTTCGCCTGCCTCGCCTTGGTGTTGAGGTTGGCCATCCCGAAGACCCCCAATGCCCTGCCGCCCGCCACGCGGGAGGATCAGAGCATCAACACGGCGCGGCCGCTACTCCCACTCGATAGTGCCGGGCGGTTTCGAGGTCACGTCGTAGACGACGCGGTTGATGCCCTTCACCTCGTTGATGATCCGGGTGGCGGCACGGCCGAGAACCTCCCAGGGGAACTCGAAGAAGTCGGCGGTCATGCCGTCCGTGGAGGTGACGGCGCGCAGCGCGCAGACCTCGTCATAGGTGCGCGCATCGCCCATGACGCCCACGGTCTTCACCGGCAACAGGACGGCGAACGCCTGCCAGATCGAGTCGTAGAGGCCCGCCTTGCGGATCTCGTCGAGGTAGATGGCGTCCGCCTTCTGCAGGACCGCGACCCGCTCGGGCGTGATCTCGCCCGGGATGCGGATGGCCAGCCCCGGGCCAGGGAACGGATGGCGTCCCACGAAGGCCGGCGGCAGGCCGAGCTCGACGCCCAGCGCGCGGACCTCGTCCTTGAAGAGCTCGCGCAGCGGCTCGACCAGCTTCAGCTTCATGTAGTCCGGCAGGCCGCCCACATTGTGGTGTGACTTGATCGTCACCGACGGCCCTCCGGTGAACGAGACGCTCTCGATCACGTCGGGATAGAGGGTGCCCTGAGCCAGGAACTCGGCGCCGCCCACGGCCCTGGCTTCGGCATCGAAGACGTCGATGAAGAGGCGGCCGATCGTCTTGCGCTTGGCCTCGGGATCAGTAACCCCGGCTAAGGCTGCAAGGAATTTATCAGATGCATC
>JBJMQX010000047.1:0-7773 GCA_045802455.1 Phenylobacterium sp.
CCTCGAACTGCGGCTCGCCGAGCTTCACCGAGATGATCGCGGTGAGGCCCTCGCGCACGTCTTCACCCGAGAGGTTGTCGTCCTTCTCGCGCAGCTCGCCCGAGGAACGCGCGTAGGCGTTCAGCGTTCGCGTGAGCGCGGAGCGGAAGCCCGAGAGGTGCGTGCCGCCCTCGTGCGTGTTGATGTTGTTCGCGAACGAGAGCAGCGACTCCTGGTAGCCGTCGTTCCACTGCAGCGCGACCTCGACCTCGCCGATGCCGGACTCGTCGTGGAGGTAGGCCACCTTCTTGGAGAGCGGCGAGCGCGTGCCCTGCGAGTGCAGGTAGTGGACGAAGTCGACAATGCCGCCCTCGTACTGGAACGAGTGCTTCTCGCCCTCCCCGCGGCCGTCGGCGAACTCGATCTTCAGCCCGCGCGTGAGGAACGCGGTCTCGCGGAAGCGCTGCGTCAGGACGGTGTCGTCGTAGTCGATCGTCTCGAAGACCTCGAGATCGGGGAGGAAGGTGATCGAGGTGCCGCGGCGGTCCGTCTTCGTGCCCTTCTTGAGCTCGGTCATCGGCTTGCCGCGCTCGTAGGTCTGCGTCCACTCGAAGCCGTCGCGCCAGATGCGCAGCTCGAGTTCCTCCGACAGCGCGTTCACCACCGAGACGCCGACCCCGTGCAGGCCGCCGGAGACCTTGTAGGAGTTCTGGTCGAATTTCCCGCCGGCGTGCAGCTGGGTCATGATGACCTCGGCCGCCGAGACGCCCTCGCCCTCGTGGATGTCGGTGGGGATGCCGCGCCCGTCGTCGGTGACGGTGCACGAGCCGTCGGCGTTGAGGATCACCTCCACCCGGGTGGCCCAGCCGGCCAGGGTCTCGTCGATGGCGTTGTCGACCACCTCGTAGACCATGTGGTGCAGGCCCGAGCCGTCATCGGTGTCGCCGATGTACATGCCGGGCCGCTTGCGCACGGCGTCGAGGCCCTTCAGGACCTTGATCGACTCCGCGCCGTATTCAGCCTGCCCATTCGAGTCGGGGCCGTTGGAATCGGGGCCGTTGGATTCGGCGTCTTCCGGGAGGTCGTTGTCTTCGCTCATTCGCTGTCCGGTCGGGGGTGGCGGGCGCCTTGCAAGGCAGCCGTCGGGCGCGGGCGCAGGGCGGCCCGCCGCAGGTGGCCTCTATATAGGGATTAGAGGCTGATTCTGCACCTATTTGCGGCGTTCCGGCCCGATGTCCCGGCGGGTTGGCGGCAACGCGGCCTTGGGGTCTAATCGGGCGGTGAGCGGACCCTCCGACAGCCTGTCGTCCAGCGATCCCCAGGCCATCTGGAGCGGGGGCGCGCGGGCGTTGCGCGAGGGCCGCCCCGCCGAGGCCCTGGCCGCCTTCGAGCAGGTGCTGGCCGGCGGCGAACCCACGGCGACGATCTGGGTCGGCCTCGGCATGGCCCGCGGCGCGCTCGGCGACACCCCGGGGGCGATCGCGGCCTTGCAGGCGGCTCTGGCCCTGGAGCCACGCAACCCGCACGCCCTGATGCAGATGGCCGACGTGCACGCGGCGGCGGGCGACGCGCGGGCGGCGTCCACTTTCTATGACACCGTGGTCAAGCTGGCGGCGGCGCCGGGCGCGATTGGGCCGGCCTTCCATCCCGAGGTGGCGCGCGCCGAGCGCATGCGCGAGCAGTTCGCCGGCCTCTACGAGGGCCACCTGCGCGCCGAGCTCGCCGCGGCGGGAGTCGATGGACAGCAGGCCCGGCGGGTGCGCCGCGCGCTCGACCTGCTGCTCGGCAAGGCGCAGCGCTATGAGCAGGAGCCGAAGGGCTTCTACTTCCCCGAACTGCCGAACGTCGAATATGCCGAGCGGACGGATTTCCCCTGGCTGGACCGGATCGAGGCGGCGACGGCGGAGATCCGCGCCGAGCTGACGGCCGTGCTGCAGGAGGACGGCGCGTTCGCCCCTTACGTCGAGGCGGAGCCCAACCGGCCGTTCTTCGACGACCACGGCATGCTGGGCAATCCGAGCTGGAGCGCCTTCTACCTGATCAAGGGCGGCGAGCGGATCGCGGAGAACGCGGCGCGCTGCCCGGCGACGCTGGCGGCGCTGGCCGAGGCGCCGCTCTGCGAAATCCCCGGGCGGACGCCCTCGGTGCTGTTCTCGCTGCTGCGGCCCGGCGCGCACATCCAGCCTCACCACGGCTTCACCAACGCGCGCTTCGTCTGCCACCTGCCGCTGATCGTGCCGGAGGGCTGCGCCATGCGGGTGGGCTCCGAGACCCGCGCCTGGCGCGAGGGCGAGGCCTGCGTGTTCGACGATTCCATCGAGCACGAGGCCTGGAACCGCAACCCGGACCGCCTGCGGGTGGTGCTGATCTTCGACGTCTGGCGCCCCGAACTGAGCCTGGCCGAGCGTGGCCTGGTGACCAAGCTGCTGCAGGCCGTCGACCGGTTCGGCGCGTTGCCCGAGGCGGACTAGCCGCTAGAGCGGCGTCAGCTGCGAGCCCTCGACGCGCAGGCCCTGGGCGGCGCCGGCGAAGTCGGCGAACAGCAGCTCGTCGGTACCGGTGAGGAAGGCCTGCAGGCGAAGCGCCGTGATCTCCTCGAAGAGGGCGCCGCGGCGGCGCGCGTCGAGGTGCGCGGCGACCTCGTCCAGCAGCAGCAGCGGCGCGGGCGCGGCCTCGGCGCGGGCCAGGCGCGCGGCCTGGGCCAGCACCAGGTTGAGGACCAGCGCCTTCTGCTCGCCGGTCGAGCATTCGGCGGCGGGGCGGTCCTTCTCGGCATGCACCACGGCGAGGTCGCCGCGATGGGGGCCGGTCAGGGCGCGGCCGGCGGCGGCGTCGCGCGGACGGGCGGCGGCAAGCGCCTCGGCGAGCTTCGCCTCGATGTCGGCGATCGAGGCGCCGACCGCGGACATCTGCTCCCACTCGCCGGCCAGCGAGAGGCGGGCCTGCGGGAAGGGCCGCTCGCCCCGGCCGTCGATCTCCGCCTGCAGGGCGGCGAGCGTCGTGGCCCTCGCCTCGGCCATCAGGGCGCCGGCCTCGGCCAGACGTGCTTCCAGGGCGTCCAGCCAGGCGGCGTCGGGCGGACCCGTCTCGTCGCTGAGCAGCCGCATGCGTTCGCGCATCGCCCGCTCGTAGGCCTGGGCGTGGGCGGCGTGGCGCGGGATGGCGGCGAACACAAGCCGGTCGAAGAACCGCCGCCGCTCGCCGGCGCCTTCCAGGAACAGGCGGTCCTGGGCCGGGGTCAGCCAGACCTGCCGCAGGTGGTCGGCGAGACGGCCGGGCGGCACGGTCTCGCCTGAGACGCGCACCGTGCGCCTCGCCGCGCCGGCCTCGCCGACGCCCGTGCCGAGCTGGGTCTCCTCGCCCGCGGCCGTGACGCTGGCGGAGACCGCCCAGGCGCGGCCCTGCGCCTCGCCCGGCAGGCGGCGGCCCAGCTCGGCGATGCTCGCGCCGCGCAAGCCCCGGCCCGGCGTGAACAGGCTGATGGCCTCCAGGAGGTTGGTCTTGCCCGCCCCGTTCGGACCGACCAGGAACACCGGCCGGCCGTCCATGACGAGGTCCGCCCGCTCATAGGAGCGGAAGTCGGTCAGGGTCAGGCGGGAGAGGGCCGCGGCGGTCACGGCGCGGTCATAGCGGGTTTTGGGAGCGCGGGCGAAGCGGCGCTAGTCCAGGTGGGCGAGGCCGAGGTTGGCGGCGCCGTCCTCGATCGTCAGCGTGCCGAAGGTGGCCCGTGCCCCCTCGCCCGGCAGCACGGCGCTTCCGGGGTTCAGCACCTGACAGCCGGCGGCGGCGGCGATCTCCGGTTTGTGGGTCGAGGCGAAGAGAAGGATGTCGATCGGACGGCCGAACACCCGCGCGGAGGCCGCGGCGAAGTCCGCGACCGGCCGGAAGGGATCCGACGAGGTCGCCAGGCCCGCAGCGATGGCGTCGAAGACGCAGCCCACCGTGACGTCGTCGCCCGCCAGCACCAGCAGCGGGGAGTCGGTGCGCGGATCGTCGGAATCGTCCTGGCCGCGCACGCCGATCACCGGCGCGATCGCCGAGAGCTGGTCGAGCGCCGCGGCCTCCCCCATGTCGCCCAGGGTCACGATCAGGTCGGCGCCCTCAAGCGCCTCGAACAGGCCTGCCGGAAAGGCCGGTCCGCCACCGGGATGGATGTGGCAATCAGCGAGGATGGCGACGTGGGTGACGTCCAGTGGCCAGACCGTCGCGGTGGGCTCGGGCATCGCCTGATCTCCGTCGAAGTCCGGTTTCCGCCAGCAGTGTCACACGCGGGCGCCTATCTACGTCCTTCAGCTTAGCCGACGGAGGGCGCGATGGACCAGAAGACGACAGCCGAGGCGTTTCACGCCCTGCACCGCGGCCCCGAGATCCTGGTGCTGCCCAACGCCTGGGACGCGGCGAGCGCGGCGGTGATGGAGGATGCGGGCGCGAAGGCGGTGGCGACCTCGTCGGCGGCGGTGGCCTGGGCCCACGGCTATCCGGACGGCGACCTGCTGCCGCTGCCGAAGGTGCTCTCGACCATCGAGGCGGTGGCGCGCGTCGTCTCGGTCCCGGTCACGGCCGATATCGAGGGCGGCTACACCGACGACCTGGGCCAGTTGGCCGAGACCATCAAGGCGGTGATCGGCGCGGGCGCGGTGGGGATCAACCTGGAGGACGGCTCGCGCGACCCCGAGCTCCACGCGCGAAAAGTCGAAGCCGCGCGCAAGGCCGCAGACGCCGCGGGCGTGGCGCTGTTCATCAACGCCAGGGTCGACACCTATCTGCGCCGGCTCTTCGAGGGCGAGGCGGCGGAGGCCGAGACGGTGCGCCGCGCCGCGCTCTACCGCAGCGCCGGCGCCAGCGGGACCTTCGTGCCGGGCCCGACCGACGACGCCCTGATCGGGCGGCTGGCGGCGGCGATCGAGGGGCCGATGAACATCATGCTGATCGCCGGGCTGCCGGACGCCGCGCGGCTGCAGGCGCTGGGGGTCCGGCGGCTGAGCTCGGGCGGGCGGCCGTTCAGCGGCGTCTACGCGCACCTCGCCAACGCCGTCCGCGCCTACCTGGCCGACGGACTCGCGGCGCCGTTCATGACCGAGGGCCTCGGCAACCTCAACAAGAGGTTCGCGGCGCCGCAGGGCTGATGACCTCGGCGCGCCGTGGCCCTATCTTGCCGCGATGACCGACACGCTCGACGCCGCTCCCGAAACCCTGGCCGAGATCCCGCGCGAGCCGACGCAGGACGGGCCGGCCGTCCGGCTCTACCTCGTCGACGGCTCGGGCTTCATCTTCCGGGCGTTCCACGCCCTGCCGCCGCTGACCCGCAAGTCGGACGGCCTGCCGGTGGGCGCGGTCTCCGGCTTCTGCAACATGCTGTGGAAGCTGCTGGTCGACATGAAGGCCAGCGCCGAGGCGCCCACCCACCTGGCGGTGATCTTCGACCACTCGGAAGAGACGTTCCGCAACAAGCTCTACGACCAGTACAAGGCCCACCGGCCGCCGCCGCCCGAGGACCTGGTCCCGCAGTTTCCGCTGGTGCGCGAGGCGACGCGGGCGTTCGGCGTGCCCTGCCTGGAGCTGCCCGGCTACGAGGCCGACGACCTGATCGCGGCCTACGCCTGCCACGTGCGCGACCAGCACGCCGGCGAGGTGGTGATCGTCTCGTCCGACAAGGACCTGATGCAGCTCGTAGGGCCGCAGGTCTCGATGCTGGACACCATGAAGAACCTGAAGATCGGCGTCGAGCAGGTGTTCGAGAAGTTCGGCGTAACGCCGGACAAGGTCGTCGATGTGCAGGCCCTGTGCGGCGATTCGGTGGACAACGTGCCGGGCGCGCCGGGCATCGGCGTGAAGACCGCCTCGGCCCTGATCACCGAGTACGGCGACCTGGACACGCTTCTCGCCCGCGCCGGCGAGATCAAGCAGGACAAGCGGCGACAGACGCTGATCGAGTTCGCCGACCAGATCCGGCTCTCGCGCGAGCTGGTGAAGCTGGACTGCGACACGCCCCTGCCGGAGCCGGTGGACGCGCTGGCGGTGAAGGACCCCGACCCCGCGGTGCTGGCCGCCTTCCTGGAGCAGATGGAGTTCCGCACCCTGGCGCGACGCACGGCCGAGGCGCTCTCGGGCGAAGCGGCGCCGATCGCCACGCCGGCGCCGGCCGGCAAGGCCGAGCCCACAGCGCCGCAGCACGCCGCCATCGACGTCAACGCCTACCAGTGCGTCCGCGACCTGCCGACGCTCGAAGCCTGGATCGAGCGCGCCACCGCCAAGGGGATCGTCGCCTTCGACACCGAGACCGACGCCCTGTCGGCGAGCAGCGCCAACCTGTGCGGGGTCTCCCTGGCGGTCGCGCCAGGGGAGGCCTGCTACATCCCGCTCGGCCATGAGCACGAGGGCGAGGGCGGGCTGGCGCTGGAGGCGCCGCCGGACCTGGCGCAGATCCCGCTGGAGGACGCCATCGCGCGGCTGAAGCCACTGCTGGAGGACCCCAGCGTCCTGAAGGTGGCGCAGAACGCCAAGTACGACCTGGCCGTCCTCTCTCGCTACGGGATCGACGTCGGCCCCATCGAGGACACCATGCTGATCGCCTTCGCGCTCGAAGGCGGTCTGCACAAGAGCTACGGCATGGACGAGCTCTCTAACCGCCTCCTCGGTCACCAGCCGATCAGCTTCAAGTCGGTGGCCGGGACCGGCAAGTCGCAGAAGAGCTTCAAGCACGTCGAACTGGGTGCGGCGACCTGCTACGCGGCCGAGGACGCCGACGTCACCCTGCGCATCTACGAGCATCTGCGGCCCCGGCTGTCGCACGCGAAGCTGCTGACCGTCTACGAGGTGCTGGAGCGGCCGATGCCCAAGGTGCTGGTCGAGATGGAGCTGGCCGGCGTCAAGGTCGATCCCGACCGGCTGCGGCAGCTCTCCAACGACTTCGCCGTGCGGATGGGCGAGCTGGAGGCCCAGGCGCACAAGGTCGCCGGCCGGCCGTTCAACCTGGGCTCGCCCAAGCAGATCGGCGACCTGCTGTTCGGCGAGATGGGGCTGGCGTCCGGGCGGACCACGGCGACGGGCGCGCAGTCCACCGACGCCTCGATGCTGGAGGAGCTGGCGGCCCAGGGCCACGAGCTGCCGCGCATCCTGCTGGACTGGCGGCAGCTCTCGAAGCTGAAGGGCACCTACACCGACAACCTGGTGGACGCGATCGACCCGAAGACCGGCCGCGTGCACACCTCCTACTCGCTGGCGGCGGCGACGACAGGGCGGCTGGCCTCGTCCGACCCCAACCTGCAGAACATCCCGATCCGCACGGAGGAAGGCCGCAAGATCCGCCGCGCCTTCATCGCCGAGCCGGGCCATGTGCTGATCAGCGCCGACTACTCCCAGATCGAGCTGCGCCTGCTGGCCCACATCGGCGACATCCCGCAGCTGAAGAAGGCGTTCGCCGACGGGCTCGACATCCACGCCATGACGGCGTCCGAGATGTTCGGCGTCCCGGTCGAGGGCATGCCGGCCGAGACGCGCAGGCGCGCCAAGGCGATCAACTTCGGCATCGTCTACGGCATCTCGGCTTTCGGCCTGGCCAACCAGCTGTCGATCCCACGCGAGGAGGCCGGCGCCTACATCAAGACCTATTTCGAGCGGTTCCCCGGCATCCGCGGCTACATGGACCGCATGCAGCGCCAGGTTCGCGCCGAAGGCTTCGTCACCACGATCTTCGGTCGCAAGGTGCATATCCCGGCGGCCCGCGGCCGCTCGCCGGCCGAGCGCAGCTTCGCCGACCGGGCGGCGATCAATGCGCCGATCCAGGGCGCGGCG
>JBJMQX010000048.1:0-14194 GCA_045802455.1 Phenylobacterium sp.
AATTTAGCTGATCGGCCCCCGTCGCAGAAGACCAGAGATGTCTCCGGCATGCGGCGTCCACAGGATTAGCGCGAATGTTGTATTCGCGGCGCTGTTCGGCCCGGCTCTGTCCATCAGCCGCCGTGCACTAGGCAATACCCGCCCAGCGCCCGCGCTGCGACCCAGGTATGCAGGGGCAAGTAGGTCAGCCCTTTGGCGTTGTGCTTGCAGCGCTCCCGGGCAATGGTCATGCCGCTGCAGCGCACCGAGCCCTCCGTCTCCAGCCAGGCTAAGTAGTCGTCGCGCGAGACGCCGTGGGCTGCCGCCACACCGGCGTCGGCGTCTTGAAGATAGATAGTGATGTGCTCGGGCCGCAGCTGTAGCCGCTCGACGCCCCAGAGGCAGAGCGCCTCAATCCACATCGCCTCTTTGTGAGCGAGATGTGCGGTCAGCACCTCACGCTCCAGGTTGGACGGCTTGCGGTTGGAGACTGGGCGGGCGAGCATCGGGACAGGGGCCGGTCGACCATGGGTGGACCGGCAGGCCTCGCAATGCGGCAACTGCCCGTACCGCAGCTTGGCAGTGAGTATCCGCTTCATCTCGTCCCGGCTGTGTACCGTCACCGGCCCGCCACAGCCGCCGCAGGCGACCGCGCTGGCCCGAGTCCCCGCGAGCTTGAGGAAGGCCTTTTGTGCCCGCCCGCCGGTAAGGCCGGTGGCGAGCGCGGCAAGCGGCGCAACGGGCACCTCGGGCATGTGCCAGTAGGCGTAGATAGCGACGGCGGTCGCGAGATCGGGATCGTCGATTTGCGGCACAGCGCTCGCGAGGGCGTCCTTGCGCGACCGCACTTCGGCCTCGGCGCGCCGTAGATCGTCGACCGCCGCGGCGAGTGAGGTCACCGCCCCATCCAGCACGGCGAGGCTGGGATGATCGGGGCGGTTACCTGGGATTATGAGAGACACGAGATTCGTCCTTGACGGCAGTGATGGCACCGGCCTGTCGCAATCCTGGACCGAGTCGCGGCGGATCATTGGCGTTGGACGTCTGTCTCCACAGCTTTGCGGGGGCCTGTGGACAAATGTGCACCAGTAGATGTTCCTGTCGCGCCAAGCCTGCGCCGTCGGCTTGCCTGAGACGCGTGAACTTGCCCTCCTTGCGCTGTGCGGAGTCCTTTGTCGCGCTTCGCGCCGTCTCGCGAGCGGGAGAAAGGGCCGAGGCTAGGGGACAGGATTTTGTGCCCCGCACCGTCGCCACGGAAAAGCCCCTTGCGGTGGCTCGCCCCCTCCACCACCCGCTCTTCGGCGGGCGGTCCCCCTCCCCCGCCGTCGGCGGGGGCGGTAGGGATGGGGTTGGGACGATGGGGAGCGGAGGGCTTCCTCTCTCCGCGAGGCCATCAGGCGTCGGTCGATCCCAGGTTCGCGAGCCCTTCGTCCAGCTCGGACAGGGTTTCGCGCAGAGCGTCGACGGCGCTGCTGTTGTCAATGAACGCCCCGCCCTTTCCGAGCGAAGCCGGACCAGCCATCAAGATTTCGATCTGCCGCTCCACGTTCGCGCGTGCGGCCAGCAGCTCTTGACGCAGGCCTTCGTCTGACATGCCGCCACCATAGCGGCCACCGCGCGGGCGCGCGACGCCGCTCGAAGAGGCGGGCCGAGATCGGGGCAGGACTACCTGTCCCCGACCGCCGACGCGCCAAGCCCGTGGGGTGGCTCGCCCCCCTCCACCACCCGCTCTTTGGCGGGCGGTCCCCCTCCCCCGCCGTGGGCGGGGGCGGTAGGGGTGGGTGGAGGTGGCGGCAAGGCGTGCGGCGGCCCGCGCCCTCAGCCGCCGCGCTTCGGCGTCAGGTCGGGGCGGGAGGCGAGGAAGGCGGCGCGTTCGGCGGCGGTGAGGACCTTGGCCTTCTTCTGGCGCGACACGCGCGGCGTCGGCTGGGCGTAGGTCTTGGCGCCGGCGGGCGAGCCGCCCTTCAGGTCGGAGAGCCGGGTGGGCGGCCGTTTCATCGAGGGGTCTCCGGGCTGGCCTGGCCGCCCCTGACGAAGGGGGGTCGCGCGCGCTGCATGGCAGGATTCCGCCGCGGCGGCTCAGCGTTTCCTGAAGCGCGCCGCCTCGGCCGCCAGGTTGGACACCCACTGCTCCGGCCTGTTGTCTTCCGGCTGGAAGGGCAGCGCGCCCGCCACGCCCCTGATGGCCAGCCAGAGCTGCTGGTTGAAGTGGCCGAGGACGCGCAGCGGCCGGCGCTTGTCGTCGGTCACGTCCCAGCCGGCGTCCTCGAAGGCGAACACCTGCTTGCCGATCGGCTGGGTCTCGATCGCGTCCCAGCCGGCCGGGCGGGGCGCCGCCTCGGCCTCGTCGGCGGTGAGGCCGAAGAGGGCGCGGGAGCAGGCGTCCAGCTCCGGGAACTCGGCGCGGGCCTCAGGCTCGGCGAACTCGCGCTTCATCACCGCCCTGAATTCCAGGTCGGCGACGCCGGGCAGGTCGATGAGGCGTCGAAGGGGCGGTCGGGCGGACATGGCCCGCCGCATAGCGCGGAAGCCCTGCGTTGGCGAGCGTTGCAAGCGGCGTCCCCTCCGGGCCGCGAGCGGCCCGCCCTCTCTGGCGCTTTGCGCCATCTCCCCCTGAGGGGGAGAGTTAGGGCCCTCCCCTCGGGCGCGGGACGGGCGTAAGCTCTGCGCTCCGCCAGGGAGGTCGCGCGCCATGATCACGCTCACCGTCAATGGGAAGGCGCATCAGCTCGACGTGGAGCCGGATGCGCCGCTGCTGTGGGTGCTGCGCGACGAGCTGGGGCTGACGGGGACCAAGTTCGGGTGCGGGATCTCGCAATGCGGGGCCTGCACGGTGCACGTGGACGGCAAGCCGGTGCGCTCGTGCGTCACGCCGATGGCGGCGGTGAAGGGGCCGGTGACCACCATCGAGGGGCTGGCGGACGGGCTGAAGCACCCGGTGCAGCAGGCCTGGCTGGCCGAAGACGTGCCGCAGTGCGGCTATTGCCAGTCGGGGCAGATCATGGCGGCCGCGGCCCTCCTGAAGGCGACGCCCAACCCGACGGACGCCGACATCGACAAGATCAGCAACATCTGCCGCTGCGGGACCTATCCGCGGATCCGCAAGGCGATCCACCGGGCCGCCGCGCAAATGGCGAAGGGGACCAAGGCATGAGCGACCTTACTCGCCTGTCCAAGAATGGGCTCTCCCGCCGCGCCGTCGTCGTTTCAGGGCTGTCCGCCGCGGGCGGGCTGATGATCGGGGTTCCGGTGGCTTCGGCAGCGGCGACGCAGGCCGCCATGCCGGCCGACGGGAGCAATCCGGCCAAGGAGCTGACCGCCTTCCTGATCATCGAGCCGGACAACACGGTGACCGTGCGCGTGCCGCACCAGGAGATGGGCCAGGGCACGTCGACGGCGCTGGCCATGCTGGTGGCCGAGGAGCTGGCGTGCGACTGGGCCAAGGTGCGGTTCGAGTACGCCTCGGCCAACCGCAACGCGCGCGCCGGCGGCAAGCTCTACGACAGCATGCAGACGGTGGGCTCGCGGGGCGTGCGCACGTCGGTGCCGATGATGCAGCAGGCGGGCGCGAGCGCGCGCGAGCGGCTGAAGCTTGCCGCCGCCGAGCGCTGGAAGATCGACCCGGCGGAATGTTCGGCAGCGTCGGGCAAGTGCCTGCACAAGGCCTCGAACCGCAGCGCCGACTATGGGTCGCTGGCGGCCGCGGCGGCGGCGGTGACGCTGGCGGCGGAGCCGGCGATCAAGACGCCGGACCAGTACAAGCTGGTGGGCAAGTGGACGCCCCGGCTGGACACGGCGGTGAAGCTGGACGGGTCGGCGAAGTTCGGCCTGGACGCCCAGATTCCGGGGATGGTCTACGCCGCCGTCTGGTCGGCGCCGGTCTATGGCGGGTCGGTGAAGTCGGTGGACGAGGCGGGGCTCGCCGGCCTGCGCGGGATCGTCGGCGTCGTGAAGCTGAAGGACGCTGTCGTCGTCGTCGCCGATAGGTATTGGCGGGCCAAGAAGGGGCTCGATGCGCTGAAGATCGAGTGGGACGACGGGGGCTATGGCGGGGTGGATTCCGCGAGCCTGGCCAAGGGCTACCGCGAAGCGCTAGAGCGGCCGATGTTCACGGCCGAGAAGAAGGGGGAGCCGGACGCGGCGTTTTCCGCTGGTGGGGCCAAGCTGGTGGAGGCGACCTATGAGGCGCCGTTCCTGTCGCACTCGCCGATGGAGCCGCTGAACTGCACGGTGGCGCTGGGCGCCGACCGGGCGGACGTGTGGATTTCCACCCAGGGGCCGATGTCGGTGTTGCAGGAGACGGCCAAGGCGACCGGCCTCAAGCCCGAGCAGGTCTATGTCCACAACCACTACGTCGGCGGCGGGTTCGGCCGCCGCGGCGGCGCGACGGACGAGCTCATGCAGGCGATCGCGGTGGCCAAGCAGGTGGGCAAGCCGGTGAAGCTGATCTGGTCGCGCGAGCAGGACATCCGGCGCGACCGCTACCGGCCGCAGGCGGCGGTGCGGTTCCGCGCGGCGCTGGACGGGAAGGGCCAGCCGCAGGCCTTCCAGGCGCGAATCGCGGTGCCCTCGCTGGTGCGCGGCGGGAACGGGCCGCAGGAGCTGCAGGCGTCCGAGCCGATGGCGACGGAGTGCATCCAGAACTCGTTCTACGCCTTCCCGACGCGCGACGTGGGCGTGGTGCTGAAGAACAGCCACGTGCCGGTGTCGTTCTGGCGCGGGGTGGGCTCGTCGCAGAATGGCTTCTTCATGGAAAGCTTCATGGACGAGCTGGCGCATGCGGCGGGCGAGGACCCGCTGAGGTACCGCCGGGCGCTCTTGACCGCGCGGCCGGACGCGCTCGGCGTGATCGACGCGCTGGCCAAGCATTCGGACTGGGGCCAGCCGCTGCCCAAGGGGCGCGGGCGCGGCGTGGCGATCATCGAGGCCTATGGCTCGGTCTCCGGCCAGGTGGTGGAGGTGAGCGTCACGCCGGACGGCAAGCTGACGGTCGACCGGGTGACCTGCGCGCTCGACCCCTACCATGTGGCCAACCCGAACACGGTGGCCCAGCAGATGGAGGGCGCGGTGGTGATGGGGCTGACGGCGGCGCTCTGGGGCGAGATCACCATCAAGGCGGGCGCGCCGGTGGAGAGCAACTTCCACCAGTACCGGATGGCCAAGATGGCCGAGACGCCGAAGCGCATCGACGTGCACCTGGTCCCGAGCGGCGGCGCGAAGTGGGGCGGGGTCGGCGAGCCGGGGATCGGGCCGCTCGCGCCGGCGCTGGCCAACGCGGTGTTCGCCGCGACCGGCAAGCGGATCCGCGCCCTGCCGCTGAAGAACGCCGACCTGCGCTGGGCGTGAAGACGGGGTGGTGACTCTACCATCTTTTCAAGGTCGTCATGGCCGGGCTTGTCCCGGCCACCCATAAACGCAGGCGGTGCAGGGTGAGGCTCGGCCATGCCCTGCTCTACCTTGCAGGATCGGTGTGTATGGGTGGCCGGGACAAGCCCGGCCATGACGATCAGTTATTAAATTCAGTGGGAGAAGTTCAGGCCGGGAGCTGGTCCCAGGGGAGGTCGGGGACGCGCGGGCAGCCGCCCGGGACGATCAGGACGACGTAGCCGGGCTCGGCGCCGCCGCGGAACGGCTTGGCGGCCATGTAGGCGAGCACGTCGAGTCCCAGCGCCCAGGTGGGCGGCTTGGGCAGGAGCCGGCCGCGGTAGACGTAGACGACGCGGTCCGCGCCATGGGCATGGGTGAGCGCGTCCATGTCCATCGAGCCCCGCTCGCCCGACGGGAAGGCGGTCAGCCGGCACCCGGCCTGGGTGAAGCGCCAGCCTTCGGCCACCGGCTCGACCGGCGCCTCGGCATGGGCGGCCAGGAAGCGGCCCAGGACGAGGCCGCGCGCATCGGAGGCTCGGAGCGCGTCCGCGGCCGGGGCGGCCAGCAGCGCCGCCTTCAGTCCCAGGCTGAGCGCCAGGGCGGCCCCGGTGGCGACGAGGAGGCTAATCGAGAATTTCATGCCGCACGCTGGCTGCGGCCCACGCGAGACCGGTCAGGGTGATCACCGCGTTGACGACCCCCTGCCCCAGGTCGCCGTGCACCAGGTGGTACATCTCGATGGTCTGGGCCATCAGCGACAGCCGCACGAGGTTGATCGCCACCACTGAGATGAAGACGCCGGCCAGCGCATAGAGCTCGCTGCGCCGCGGCTGGGGGCGGAAGCTGCGGACCACGGCCACGTAGAGCATCAGCGCCGTCGAGGCGTTCTGCACCGACGTGCACCCCGCCCAGATCGACAGGCGGTGATGGTCCTGGGCGAAGGCCACGAGGTTGCCGGTCACCGGCCGCTGGATGATCCAGCTGAGCATGTGGGCGTCGGCCGCGGCGATCGGCTGGACGAAGAACAGCATGACGAGGCGGCTCCAGACCAGCTGCACGCTGATGGCGGCGAGCACCCAGGCCGCGGCGCGCATCCGCGGGCCCTGGCTGCGGTCGAAGAGGATGGCGGCGGCGAGCGCGCTGCAGGCCAGGCCCGCGAGCTGGCTGACCGGGGCGAGCGCGGCCAGCGCGCCGGCGCCGCAGATCCAGAGGTCGCGCGGCCGGACGCGGGCGGCGGGCTCGAGCAGGGCCAGGCGGACGGCGGCGAAGGCCGCGACCCAGAACGCCCAGCTGTGCCCCAGGCCGTCGGCCAGCGCCGCCAGCGGCCCGTGCTCGGCGATCGCCTGGATGGCCTTGGCCGCCGCGGCGTTCAGCAGCAGCAGCAGGATAGCCGCGGCGTAGAGCTGCGGGCGCGCCTCGCCCAGCGCCACGGCGGGCGCGGCGTCGGTTCGGTGCGCGGTGTCGGCGGCGGAGGACATCGTCGGCGCTTCCGGCGGCTCTCTCAAGAAAGGGGCGCCGCGTCGGCTCCCACCGGCCAGTTCAACACGTCCCGCGCGGCGGCGACAGCGGGTTCGCCTGGGGCGCGACAGGGCCGCGGAATTTTCGCCGTTCACGGAATTATTCGCATTTGAGGGGAATCGGCTGTCGCCCGCTTGCCGCCCGTGCAAGGGATACCGGCGTTATTAACGGGAGGCGTCAAAATGAAGTCCAATCTCACCCTCGGGCTGGCGGTCGGAACCGCGGTCCTGGCCTGCACGTCCGCCGCGTTCGCCGCCACGGTGGCCGGTCCTGCGCCGCTGATGGGCGCCGGCCTTCCGGGCCTCGCCGCGCTGGTCGCCGCCGGCGGCGGGTACATCGCCGTTCGCCTGCGCCGCCGGGGCTGATCCCAAACGCCGGCGAGGCGAACAGCCTCTCCGGCGCGATCGCCCCTAATCACGGAGTTTTCAGATGAAGTCGAACCTTACCCTTGCGCTGACCGTCGGGGCCGCGGCCCTGGCCTGCGCCTCCGCCGCGTTCGCCGGGAACCAGCCCGGGCCCGCGCCGCTGATGGGCGCCGGACTTCCCGGCCTCATCGCGCTGGTCACGGCCGGCGGCGGATACGTCGCGCTGCGCCTGCGCCGCCGCGACCGGGACTGATCGGAACGCCGGCGCCCGCGCCGGCTTCCCCAATTAGGCGAACCGAGTTGCCGCCGCGGTTTTCGTGGCGGCAAGATCGTCCCGTGCTGTTCACGGGAGTTGTCAGATGAAGTCGAACCTCACCCTCGGGCTGGCCATCGGGACCGCCGTCATGGCCTTTGCCTCCGCCGCTTTCGCCGGCAAGTTGGCCGGACCTGCGCCGCTGATGGGCGCTGGCCTTCCGGGCCTCGTGGCGCTGGTCGCCGCCGGCGGCGGGTACGTCGCGCTGCGCCTGCGCCGCCGCGACCGGGACTGATTTCCTGCGGGTGTTTTCCCGGCATTCCCTCATTAGGCGAATTGGATTGTGAGGGTAGCGCCATCGTGTCACGCATAACCGTGTTCTTCACGGGAGGCGTCAATGAAGTCGAACTTCACACTCGGGATCGCCGTCGGGACCGCTGTCCTGGCCTGCGCCTCCGCCGCGTTCGCCAGCCGCGTGGCCGGACCTGCGCCGCTGATGGGCGCCGGCCTGCAGGGCCTGGCCGTGCTCGCCGCCGCCGGTGGCGGCTACATCGCCCTTCGCCTGCGTCGCCGCGGGCGCGATTGACCCCACACGCCCGGGAGGCCTAGGCGGAGACCATGTGGACGTACGGTCTCCTCGCCGCGGCCATCAGCCTGGAGGCGCTGGCCGGCTGGCGCTTCCGGCGAGGGCTCTATGAGTGGCGCGACACCGAGCTCAGCCTCGGCCTCGCGGTCGGCTGGCTCCTGATCAGCAGCCTCGACACCCTGATCGCCACGGCCGCGAGCGGCTTCGCCTACCGCCACCGCCTGCTGGACATGGGCGCCTGGCCTGCCGCGCCCGTCATCGCGATCCTGCTCGCGGACTTCCTCTACTACGCGTGGCACCGGGCGAGCCACCACGCGCCCTGGCTCTGGGCCAGCCACTTCCCGCACCACACCGCCAAGCGCCTCAACATGCTGGCGTCGATCCGGCAGGGATGGACCGACACGGTCAGCGGCGCCTGGCTCACCGCCGTGCCGCTGGGCCTGATGGGCTTCTCGCCCCTGCAGCAGACGCCGTTCTTCGCCCTGCTGTTCGTCTGGCAGCTCGCCGTCCACAACGAATGGACGCCGCGGATCGGGCCGCTGGAGTGGCTGTTCATCACGCCGTCGAACCACAGGGTGCACCACTCCCTGGAGCCCCGGCACTTCAACCGCAACTATGGCGGGGTGCTGATCGTCTGGGATCGGCTGTTCGGCAGCTACGCCCCGGAAGGCCCGGCGATCCTGCACGATTTCGGGCTGACCGACTTCGACGCCGACGCCTCGTCGCCGGTGGGCATCGCCTTCCACGAGTGGCGGCGCATGCTGGCCGGCGGGCGCGCCCTGCCCACGGCGCCGCCGGAGGGCCAGGCCGCGCGGAGCTCGGTCGCCACGGGAACGGTCACGCCCGGCGAGATCGCCTGACCGCACCTAGAGCACGGTGGGGTCAGGGGGAATCACCTGACCGCTGAATCGTGCTCTAGAATCAAAAGTGTAGACCCTGACTCAGCGTTCGGATCGCTTCGATCCGAACCCATCAGGGTCTAGTGCGGGAGCACCGGCTGGGTGGCGTCCTCGGGGTGCGACCAGTCCGAGTTCAAGAGCTTGCGCAGTTGGTCGCGCTCGGTCTTCAGGCTGAGCAAGGTCGTGGAGTCGTGGTCGCGGTCGAGGTCGCGGGCGGCGGCCTCCACCGCGCGCTCCAGGCTCTCCAGCTGCATCAGGAGGTCGAAGGCCTGGCGCCAGAGATCGCGGGCGCGCTCGCCGGTGGCCTTGAGGAAGGGGGCTGCGACGCCGGCGCGGCGCGCGTCCTGCTCCAGTTGCGGTATCAGCGCGGGATCGAAGCCGCGGGCCTGCAGGTGGCGCTGGGCGGCGTCGAACTCCACCGCCTCGGCCTCGTAGCGCAGGCGCACCAGCTCGTGGGCCAGGGCATCGAGCTTCTCGTCGCCGAAGCCGCGGGCGCCCAGGGTCTCGATCTTGTCGTCGATCACCGACGGATCATGCAGGGCCGCCAGCGCCAGGGCGGCGGCGAGCGGCCTGGGCGAAGCGCGCAGCCGGCGGCTGGCGTCCTTCCCTTCCGGGGTCGCCGGGGCCTGCGAGATCTCCTGCCCCCCGCGGCGCTTGTCCCAGCGGGCGCGCGACATGGCGCGGGCCGCGGCCCCCACCGTGTAGACCGGCTCGCGGGTCGGCCAGAGCTGCTCGTAGCGGCCGAGCAGGTCCTCCTTGTAGGCCTGGGCGAGGTCGGGGTCGGCGATGCTGGCGGCGAGCTTGCGCAGGCGGGATTTCAGCGCCGTCTTGCGCTCTGGCGTGTCGTAGGGCTCGAGGTCGCGCTCGCGGAGGAACAGCGCCTCGGCGAAGGGCGTGGTGGCGGCGAGCTGGGCCTTCAGGGCCACGGGGCCGTGCTCGCGCAGCACCTCGTCCGGGTCCTTGCCGCCCTCGACGATGGCGAAGCGGAAGCTGCGGCCGGGGCGCAGCAAGGGGAGCGCGCGGTCCATGGTGCGCGCGGCGGCCTGCCGGCCCGCGCGGTCGCCGTCGAAGCAGAGGGTGGGCTCCGGATGGTTGCGCCAGAGCATCTCCATCTGGTCTTCGCCCAGGGCCGTGCCCATCGCGGCCACCGCCGGGACGCCGGCCCGCTGGCAGGCGATCACGTCCATGTAACCCTCCACCACCACCAGCGGAGGGCTCTCTCCGGCCGGGGCTGCGGCGATCAGCTTGCGGGCTTCGGCCAGACCATAGAGGTGGTGGCCCTTGTGGAAGACGCTGGTCTCCGGGCCATTCAGGTACTTGGCGCGAGCCTGCGGATCCATCGCCCGGCCGCCGAACGAGACGACGCGGCCGCGCGCGTCGCCGATCGGGAAGATGATCCGGTCGCGGAAACGGTCGTAGGGCGCCCCGCCGTCCTCGGGCGCGATCAGCAGGCCCGCCTCGACCAGCTCGCCGGGGCGGGCGCCCTTGGCGATCAGGTAGTCCTTCAGCACCGTGCGGCCCGGCGGCGAGAAGCCCAGGCGGAAACGGGCCCAGTCCTTCTCCGGCAGGCCGCGCTTCTCCAGGTAGGCGCGGGCTTCGCGGCCGGCCGGGCGGCGCAGCTCGGCCTCGAACCAATGGGCGGCGGTCTCCAGCCAGTCGGCGAGCCCCTGGCGGACCTTCTCCTGCTCGGCGGCGCGCGGGTCGACGGCGGGCAGCGGCACGCCGGCTTCGGCGGCCAGGCGCTCGACGGCCTCATGGAAGGACAGCCGCTCGGTCTCCTGCAGAAAGCTGATCAGGTCGCCGGTCTTGCCGGAGCTGAAGTCGAAGAACTGGCCCTTCTCGTCGTTGACGTAGAAGGATGGCGTCTTCTCCTTGGTGAAGGGCGAGAGGCCGACGAATTCGCGCCCCTGGCGGCGAAGCTTGACCGTCTTGCCGATGATGTCGGACGGGCGCAGGCGAGACTTGATCTCGTCCAGGAAGCGTTCGTCGAACCGGCCAGCCATCCAATCCTGCTTACGCGACCCGGCTCCGACAGGCTGTGTGTCGGCCGGCCAGTGCCGTGGAGCAACGCGCGGCCGCCGAGGGATAAGGCCCACCTCGGCCTGTGAAGAACCTGTGTGAGTTCCTTGTTTGTTCTATGACGATTCGAGTCCGTGGTCAAAGCCGCGATGCGGGCGCCACCGGCGAATTCCCGCGCGAGGCGAATTGACGGGCGGCGCCGCAGAGACGATGGTCCTCCCGCTTTTGTGTCGGGTAGAGCAAGGGGGATGGGCGCATGGTCATGTGGCTCCGCCTCGCGGGCGCACTGCTGGTGACCCTGGCGGCCATCGGCGCGCTGGAATACTTCGGCATCGGCCGTCTGCTGGGCGGGCGCTCGGCGGACGACGCCTCGCCGGCCGCCCATGCACGCGCGCAAGAGCTCTTCTGGCTGATGATCTTCTTCGTGGTGATGGCGACCTCGCTGCTGGCCGCCGCTCGCCGCTGGGCCGGCCACTTCCGCCGCTTCGCGGTGCGCAAGGTCCGCGCGCGCTGACACCCCTCCGCGGCAGCGGAGGCGCAGTCATTTCGAACCACGGATTTCACCGATTTCACGGATGGCGCCGTGGTCGTGCATCGGCGCGGCTGCCTTAGCCTCAATCCGTGTGATCCGTGTAATCCGTGGCTGAATCTTCAGAGCCTCCGCTCGCGCGTAGGCTCGGGATCAGTTGGCCAGGTGCGCGAGTTTTTCGGGGTTGCGGACCATGTAGATGGCGGCGATGCGGCCGTCTTCGCCGGGCTGGAAGGCGATGGTCTCGGGGCCGTCGCCCAGGCTGATCACCAGGCCCGGATAGCCGTTGATGCGGGCGGGGCGGACGTCGCTCGCGTCCTGCAGGCCGCCGCCGCGCCAGGCGAGGCCTTCCAGCAGGCGCACGATGTCGGCGCGGCCGGTCATGACGCGCAGCGCCGCCTTGCGCTTGCCCCCGCCGTCGCTGACCAGGATGGCGTCCTCGGCGAGCAGACTTGAGAGCTGGGCCATGTCGCCCTGCGCGGCGGCGGCGGTGAAGGCGGCGACCAGGCGCGCGGCCTCCTCCTGGCTCACCGGGAACCGCGGCCGCGCCTGGCGGACGTGATCGCGGGCTCGGCTGGCGAGCTGGCGCACCGCGGCTTCCGAGCGGTCCAGGGTCCGGGCGACCGCGGCATAGTCCTCGTCGAACACATCGTGCAGCAGGAAGACCGCGCGCTCGAGCGGCGAAAGGCGCTCCAGCGCCAGCAGGAACGCCACCGAGACATCCTCGGCGCGCTCGAGCGGATCCTCGGTCATCGGCTCGACCAGCGGCTCCGGAAGCCACGGCCCGCGGTAGGCGGCGCGCTCGGCCTTCGCCTTGCGCAGCCGGTCGATCGAGAGCCGCGTGGTCGCCCGCACCAGCCAGGCCGCGGGATCGGTGACGCCGGCCGCCGCGCGCGTCCAGCGCAGCCAGGCGTCCTGCACCACGTCGTCGGCTTCGCTGAACGAGCCCAGCATCCGGTAGGCCAGGCGCCGCAGCCGCGGACGGTTGGCCTCGAAAGCGTCGGTGAGGGCGGCGTCCATGGCCCGATCCTACGCCGCCAGGGGCATGTGGACGACCGGCGCCGCGACGCCGGCCACCACCACCTGCGAACAGGCCTTGCCGTGGCCCAGCGCGTACTTGAGCGTCGGGTACATGCGGGACGCCGTCAGGGTGAGGCCGATGGCGACCAGCGCGCCCTCCCCCCAACGCCGGACGATCTCGTCACGCAGCGGATCGCAGGCCGCCATGTCGCGGGCGAGGCTGGCGCGGGCGAAGCGCCAGCCGAGCGCGGCGGTCTCGCCCATGGCCGCCTCGTCGCCGGCGAGGATGGCGCGGAGCACCTGCGGATCCATGCCGCCGGCCGTGGCCATGTCGACGGCGATCTGGGTGCAGGGTCCGCAATCCTCGGCCAGCACACCGGCCAGGCCGGCGGCGGTGATCGCCTCCGGCGGCGCGGCGCGGCGGTCCGCGGCCTGGGTCCCCAGCGAGAACTTCAGGAAGCTCCAGGGGCTCACGGCCAGCACCTGGCGCATGTAGCTCGCGTCGTAGCCCCACCGGCGCTCAAACCTGTCGAGATAGCGGGTGAAGAAGGCTTTCAGCATGCGGTCTCCTTTCAGGCGGGCTTGCGGACGGCGAAGAGGACGGCGAGCGCGGCCGGGGCGTAGACGCCGGCGAGGTCGCGCAGGACATCGTGCAGCGGGGCGGACCCGCAGGCGGCGTCGAAGACATGGACGGCCGCGTGCAGGGTCAGGAACCCGGCCGCGGCGGCCAGCGCCGGCCAGGCCTCGCGCGGCCGCCAGGCGAAGGCGGCGAGGCTCGCCCCGACCACCAGATAGGCCGCTCCGATGTCGCGGACGAAGTGCGGGTTGTAGGGGCCGGTGGCGGTCACGCCGGGCACCGCCCCATACCACCAGAGGCCGGCGAACAGCATGGCCAGGCCATTGGCGGCCATGACCACGGCGAGCAGGGCTGAGATGATGCGGGTCAACGGCGGCTCCCGGGTGGATTCAGGAGCTAGGACGTACGGGTCGGGCGGGTTGTGACACGGAGAGTTCCTCCACCGTCCCGCAGAGGACGGGGGGGTGTCAGCGAAGCTGACGGAGGGGGCGCTAGGCCCCGATCTCGGAGCTCGGGGCTTCGCGCCCCCTCCGTCTCGTCGCGTATCCGCGCCGATCCACCTCCCCCGTCGTCTGCGCGACGGTGGAGGAACTAGCTACCCCAACGCTCTCACCCAGGCGGGGAGGTCGCGGATGGAGGGGAGTTCGGCGAAGCGGGGGTGGCCTTCGGGCGGGTCGGCGAGCTCGTGGGCCCAGGTCAAGGGATAGGGCACGTGGGCGGCGTAGGCCCCGGCCTCCAGGGCGGGCAGGATGTCGGAGCGCAGGGAGTTGCCGCACATCACCGCCTCGGCCGGGCCGGTGCCGTCGCGGGCGAACACCCGGGCGTAGGTCGCGGCGTCCTTCTCGCTGACGATCTCGACGGCCACGAAGAGCTCGCCCAGGCCCGAGGCGGCCAGCTTCTGCTCCTGGTGGAGGAGGTCGCCCTTGGTGATCAGCACCAGGCGGTAGCGCTCGGCGAGCTCGGCCAGCGCATGCTCCACGCCCGGCAGCGGCTCGACCGGATGGTTCAGCATCTCGCGGCCGGCGGCCAGGATGTCGGCGATCATCCGGCCGGGCGGCTCGCCGCCGGTGACGTCCATGGCG
>JBJMQX010000049.1:0-20607 GCA_045802455.1 Phenylobacterium sp.
ATGCCCATTTCATCGGGCTCACACCCGGCGACGGCGAAGCCGCGGAAAGCGCCAAGCGGCTTGAGGCCTTTTTTCTCGGCGGTCTTGGCTTCCATCAGCACGAGGGCGGCGCCGCCGTCCGAGAACTGCGAGGCGTTGCCGGCGGTGATGAAGTTGCCTTCACCCTTCACCGGCGCCAGCTTCTGGAGGCCCTCCAGCGTGGTGTCGGGACGGTTGCATTCGTCCTTGTCGACCACATAGTCGACGATGGTTTCTTCCTTCGTCTCCTTGTTGACGACCTTCATCTTGGTCTTCATCGGGACGATCTCGTCCTTGAACTTGTTCGCCTGCTGGGCGGCGGCCATGCGCCGCTGGCTCTCCAGCGAGTACTCGTCCTGGTACTCGCGGCTCAGCTTGTAGCGCTCGGCGACGATGTCGGCGGTGTCGATCATCGCCATGAACAGGGCCGGCGCGATCTTGGTCAGCTCCGGATCGAAGTTGTCCTTGCCGGTGCCCATGTTGGGCATCGAGATGGTCTCCACCCCCCCGGCCACGACCACGTCGGCGCCGTCGTTGCGGACGTAGTTGGCGGCCATGCCGATGGTCTGCAGGCCCGACGAGCAGAAGCGGTTGACGGTCACGCCCGAGGTGGTGATCGGCAGGCCGGCCAGCAGGCCCGCCTGGCGGGCGATGTTGCCGCCGCCGTGGGCCACATTGCCCATGAACACGTCCTCGACGGCCTCCGGCTCGATGCCCGCCTTGGCCACGGCGTGCTTCACCGAATGGGCCGCGATGGTGACGGTCGGCGTCATGTTGAATCCGCCGCGGACGGACTTCGCCAGGCCGGTACGCGCATATGAGACAACGACGGCTTCGCGCATCTGAAATGATCCTCCCAACAATATGTCCGCGAGGGGCTGGCCCCCCGATCTAAGGTCGGCGGCAACCTTTGCATCCCGGAATGGAAATGGCTAGGGACGGGCGGCGCCCGCGCCGGGGACTTCGGGCGCGGAAAGCAGCATCCTTGGGCCTGGTCTTGATGAGGGCGATCCGCATGGCGGCAATTCGGCCGATCCGCCCCGCGCTGGCAGCCGGCGTCCTGCTGGCCGCCGCCCTGGCCCTCACCGCCTGTGGCAAGGGCGGCACGCCGGCGCATGCGCCGGAGCGCGGCGACGTCGCCGTGGCCAAGGTGGGCGGCGACACGATCTGGTCCTCCGACGTCAAGCGCGAGGCCGTGGCCCAGGGCCTGATCGGCGAGGGCGAGCCGCTGGAGGTTTCGTCGGACCTGTTCCACCGGGTGCTGGACGAGGTGGTCGACCAGCGGCTGCTGGCGGCCGAGGCGGTGCGGCGCAGGCTCGACAAGGACCCCGCCGCCCAGCGCCGGCTGACCGCCGCCCGCGACCGCGTGCTGGGCGACCTTCTGGTCGAGAACGTCGTCGCCGACGCGGTCAGCGACAACGCCGTCCGCGGCCTCTACGCCGAGCAGCAGAAGCTCGCCAAGCGCTCGGAGGAGATCCACGCCCGCCAGATCGTCACCGCCACCGAAACCGAGGCCGAGGCGGTGAAGAAGCTGCTGGCGGCCGGCGCCTCGTTCGAGGGCCTGGCCATGGAGAAGTCGATCGACCCCGCCACCCGCTTCAGCGGCGGCGACATGGGCTACTTCACCACCGACGTCATGCCCGAGGCCTATGACGTGGCGCTGAAGACGGCCAAGCCCGGCCAGGTGGTGGGCCCGTTCCCTGTGGCCGGCGGCTTTGCGGTGGTCAAGGTCGAGGACCGCCGGCTGGAGCAGCCGATCAGCCTGGAGGCGGCCCGGCCGCAGATCGTGCGCTTCCTGACCTACGACCAGATCCGCGACCTCTTGGAGAAGCTGCGCAGCCGCTCCAAGGTCGAGTTGATGATCAAGTCCGACACGCCTGCGAAGAGCCTGCCGCCGGCGGACGCGCCGAAGCTCGCGCCAGCGCCGCCGGCCGAGCCGCCACCCGCCGCCGCGCTGAGGGGAGGCAAGAAGTGAGCCGCAAGCCGGGCGCGCCAAAGGGCCTGACGCCGGCCAAGGCGCTGGAAGCGGCCGCGCGGCCCGTCGAGGTGGTCGGCCAGACCATCGAGCGCGCCTTCGATCCGCTGACCAGCGTCATCCGCCGCGCGGGCCTCAGGCGCGCCGCCAAACAGGCCCAGCAGTTCGCCTCGGCCGAGCCGCCCGCCGCGGCGCCGGGCAATGACGCCATGCCGGTCTCGCCGCTGGCGGTTCCGTTCCCCAAGATGCCGCCGATCCGCGGCGTGCAGATGGCCTCCGCCCGCGCCGGCTTCTACAAGCACGAGCGCGACGACCTGCTGGTCATGAGCTTCCCTAAGGGCGCGAGTTGCGCCGGCGTCTTTACCCGCCACGCGGTGGGTTCCGCCCCGGTCGACTGGTGCAAGCGCCACTTGGGCATGACCAAGGGCGAGGGCGTCCGGGCCCTGGTGGTCAACGCCGGCTGCGCCAATTCCTTCACCGGCCGGCCCGGAGCCGACGCCGTGCGCCGCGTCTGCTCGGCCGCCGCCAAGCGCTTCGACTGCCGGCAGCGCGACGTGATGGTGGCCTCGACCGGGGTGATCGGCGTGCTGCTGGACGACGCCAAGATCGTCCACCGGCTGCCGGACCTCGAGCACCGGCTGACCGACGACGGTTGGGCGAACGCCGCCCGCGCCATCATGACTACCGACACCTTCGCGAAGGGCGCCTACGCCGAGGCCGACGTCGACGGCGTGACGGTGCGCATCGGCGGTATCTGCAAGGGCTCGGGCATGATCGCGCCGGACATGGCGACAATGCTGGCCTTCGTGGTCACCGACGCGGCGATCTCGCCGGGCGCCCTGCAAAACCTGGTCAGCCTCTACACCCGCAACACCTTCAACGCGGTGACGGTGGACGGCGACCGCTCGACCAACGACACCCTGCTCCTGTTCGCCACCGGCCAGTCCGGCGCGGCGAAGATCAGCCGGGCCGGCGACCGGCGCCTGGCCGACTTCCGCGACAAGCTGGAGCGAGTGCTGATGGACCTCGCCCAGCAGCTGGTCCGCGACGGCGAGGGCGCGTCGAAGTTCATCAAGGTCACGGTCAGCGGCGCGGAGAGCCACGCCTCGGCCCGCAAGATCGCCCGCACCATCTGCGAGAGCCCGCTGGTCAAGACCGCCTTCGCCGGCGAGGACGCCAACTGGGGCCGCATCGTCATGGCCGTGGGCCGCGCCGACGAGCCGGTCGACCGCGACACCATGAGCGTCAGGTTCGGCTCGCTGGTCGCCGCCCAGGACGGCCTCGTCTCGCCCAGCTACGACGAGGCCAAGATGAGCGCCTACATGAAGAACAAGGAGCTGGAGGTCTCGGTCGACGTCGGCATGGGCCGCGGCTCGGCCACCATGTGGACCTGCGACCTGACCAAGCGCTACGTCGAGATCAACGGCGACTACCGCAGCTAGTTGGGTGCCGGCACCCGGATCAGCAGAACGGACATCGGCGGCTGGTGATGGATCTCGACCGGCACCCAGATGATCGAGCTGCCGGGCGGCGCGGCCGGCGGCTGAGCGAACCAGGCGCAGACCGCTGCGATCAGGGCCAGGCCGGTGACCAGCATCGGGCCCGCGTCGCCTTCGCCCAGGCCGATGCGGGCCATGGCGCCGACCCGGACCTCCAGCGGATGGCGCCCGCCGGCCGCCCAGCAGGAGACCAGCGGCGGCGCCTGCTGCATCAGCTGCGCCTTCAGCAGCGTCGAGGCGTAGAGCGCCTTGGACCGCCGGTTGCGCCGGAGCACCGAGGCGTCACAGGCCAGCTCCTGGTCGAGCCGCGCCAGCGCCACGCCGACGTGCACCAGCGGATTGAACCAGGCCAGGCACTGGAACGCCGCCATCCAGGCGTTGGCCAGTGGGTCGCCGCGCGCGATGTGCTCGCGCTCGTGGGTGCGCATCAGGGCGCGCTCCTCGACCGAATAGCGCCCGTCGTCCGGCGGCATGACCACGCGCGGCACGGCGACCCCGACCACCGCCGCGCCCCCCGCGCCCTTGCGGGTCTCGGCCAGGAACCGGCGGTAGAGCAGCAGGAACATGCCGGCCACGACGGCCGCGCCGAGGCCCCAGGCGATCAGCAGCCCGGCCTGCAGGCTCGACGACAGCGGCGGCGGGACGGAGGCGGCGAGCAGGTTGGCGGATGCCGGCGCCAGGCGCGCCGGCAGCACGGCGCCCAGCGCGGCCAGCGGCGGCGCGGCCCACAGGCCGTAGGCGACCTCCGCGCCGAACCAGCGGCGGAACAATGGGCGTAGGGCGATGACCAGCACGATCAGCAGGGACGCCATCAGGTTGGCGCGCCAGACCGCCGCGAGCAGGTCAGTCATCGCTGTCCTCCAGGTCCGCGATCAGCCGCTTGATCCGCGCCAATTCGTCGGCCGACAGCGCCCGGTGCTTGGCGTAGTGCGCCACCAGCGGCTCCAGCTGCCCGCCGAACAGCCGGTCCAGCAGGCCCTGGCTCTCGCCGGTCACGTAGTCCGCCCGGCTGACCAGCGGGCTGTAGCGCACCTTGCCGTCCTCGCGTGTCGAGGCGATCGCCTTCTTCTTCAAGAGCCGGTTGGTCAGCGTCTTGACCGTCGCCCGGCCCCAGCCCTGCGGCTCGGCGACCTCGCGGATGAGGTCCTCGGCGCTGAGCGGACCCTGGGTCCACAGCGCCTCCATGATCTGGCTCTCGGCCGCGGAGATGCGATTGGTCACGGCTGGGAGATTACGCCTGTAAAAGTCCGCGTCAAGCGGGTCACGCCCCCCCCGGGCCGCCGCCGAAGTCGAATCCCGGGTCGCGCGGCGCCTTCTGGCCGCCGAACGCGTAGGTGAAGCCGATGAAGACCGCGCGCGCGTCGTTGGTGAACCGGGTGACGTCGTGCAGCGTCGGCGTGGCCAGGATCACCCGCCCGCCCAGCGAGGCCAGCACGTCGTTGGCGGTCGCCACCAGCGAAAGCCGGTCCGAGAGCTTGTGCCGCCAGCCCAGGTTCAGCATGCCGACCGGCGTCTGGCGCCCCTGCGGCGTCAGCCGGTCGCCGACCAGGAAGCCGCTGATCTGGGCGAAGTCGTCCGGCGTCGGCTGCCAGTTCAGCGAGCCCCGGCCGCCCAACGTCGTCGCCTGCCGCCGCTCCACGAACCCGAGGTTGGCCCCGTCGATCTCGGTCCACGAGAGCGTGGCGCTGACGTTGTAGCTGAGCGCGCTCGTGAGCTTGCCGCTGGCCACCAGCTCGAGCCCGCCGCTGCGGCTGCGCCCCGCGTTGACGCGCGTCAGCAGCAGCGCGCCATCCGGCCGCACGACGCCGACGTCGGTGATCAGCTTCCGGCTGTCGCGCCAGTAGAGCGTCGCAATCAGGTTGGTGGGGCCGTTCCGGTACTGCCACGCGGCCTCGTAGGAATCGGTCTCCTGTGGCTCCAGGTTCGGGTTGCCGGCCCGGAAGATGAAGTTGTTAGAGGTGGCGAACGGGTTGAGGTCGGAGGGATACGGCCGCTGGACCCTGCGGCTGTAGCTGGCGGTGAGCTGCCGGGCCTCGTCCAGCTTCCAGGCCAGGTGCAGCGAGGGATAGGCGCTGGGCGTCTCGCGCGTATTGCGCAGGCCGCCGCTGAACTCGTGCGTCTCGATGCGGACGTCCTCGAGCCTGAGGCCCGCCAGCACGGTCAGCTCACCGATCGGCCGCTCGTAGGTGACATAGGCCGCCGCGATCGTCTGCACATAGTGGAAGCGGTTCGTTTGGCCGGAGTCCGCCACCG
This sequence comes from Phenylobacterium sp., assembly GCA_045802455.1. GTDB lineage: Bacteria > Pseudomonadota > Alphaproteobacteria > Caulobacterales > Caulobacteraceae > Phenylobacterium. The sequence continues at coordinate 5,746 of JBJMQX010000049.1, forward strand.
CCGAGCCGGCGTCCGCGCCGATGGCGCCGGAGCTCGTGAAGACGTCGTCGTCATGGCGGACGTCGAGGCCGGTCTTCAGCTTGGCCTCGCCCGGCAACGGACGCGCATAGTCGACCTTCAGCTGGCCCTCCGCCTGGGCGTAGGCCTGCCGGCTGGCGTTGAACGGGGCGCTGCCGGGCGGCGCCGCGCCGCTCTGCTGGTAAGCCTGGCGGTAGTCGTTGTCGGTCTCGTCGAACCGCAGTTGGCCGCTCAGGGTATGGCCGTCGCCCGCGAAGCTGCGGCGAAAGCCTGTCGAGAGTTCGGTGTCGTCATGGGTGATGTCCAGCGGGCCCGCCTGCCGGAAGGCGAGCGCCGGCGCGGCGGCCGATGCATCGCCCTGGAACCGCTGCAGCCGCTCGATCGTGGTCACCAGGGAGGTGCGGCGGACCTCGGCGTTGAGGCGCGTGGCCTTGTCCAGGTCGAAGTCGCCGGCCGCGTGATAGCCGATGATGTGCCCCCGGCCGCGCCCCTCGGACCTCGAATGGCTTTCCAGCGGCGCGCCGGTCGCCGGGTCGAGGCTGCGGCGGTCCACGGTCGCGGTGTACTTCTGCGGGTCGCGCCGCAGGTTGGCGTCGGCCGAGAGCGTCAGCCGGCCGGTGTTGTAGGCGCCGTTCACGCTGGCGGTTTCCCTGGCCTCGCTTCCGAAGGCGCCGCGCACCGAACCCGCCAACCCCGGCTTGTGGATCTGTTTCGTGATCAGGTTGATCACGCCCGCCGAACCCTCAGGGCTGAGGTCAGCGGAGGGGTTGGTGATCACCTCCACCCGGGCGACCTGGTCGGCCGGTAGCGACTGCAGCGCTGCCGCCCGCCCGGCGCCGGTGAACAGGCCCGACGGCTTGCCGTCGATCATGATGGTGACGTTGGGATCGCCCCGCAGGCTGATGTTCCCCTGCGCGTCCACCTCCACCGAGGGGATGCTTCGCAGGGCGTCGCCGATCGAGCCGGTCTGCGCCTGCAGGTCCTTGGAGACGTCGTAGCTGCGCCGGTCGATCGAGGTCCGCAGGCCCTCGGAGCCGGCGGTGACGGTGACGCCCTGGACCGAGTGGGTTTCCGCCGGCGCCGGCTTCGCCTTGGGCTCGGTCTGCGCCTGCGCGGCGGCGGCGTCCAAGCCGCAGGCGATCAGCCCACCCGCCGCCAACGCACCCCGCAACCGTCGCATCCGCTCCTCGCGAACTACATCTGTAATTCAACGAGACTACATGCGTAAGACATGCCGTCAAGGCGCCCTCCCGGACGCGAAAAGGGCCCCGAATCGCTGCGGGGCCCCCCTGCAGTTCAGACGCTCGACGGAACTAGCGGTTCGACCAGACGCCGGTGCGGCCGGCAGGCTGGCCGGAACGGTTCGAGGACTGGCCGCCGCCGCCGCCGCGCCGCGGGCCCTGGAAGGCCGGACGCCCGGCAGGCTTCGCCTCGCCGCCGTGGCGGGCCGGAGCCCCCTCGTGCCGGTGACCGCCGCCGCCGCCGCCGTGGTTGCGGTTGCGCTTGGGCTGGTGCTGGCCGCGGTGGCCGCCGCCCGCGCCACGGGTGTCCGGGCGTTCGGGCCGGCCGACCTCGGGCATCGCCGCGGTGGCCGCGCCGAGCTGGCGGTCATTGCGCCGGTCGAAGGACGGGATGGTCTGGCGGGTCACCTTCTGGATGTCGCGCAGCAGGGTCCGCTCGTCGTCGGAGCAAAACGCCACCGCCGAGCCGTCGGCGCCGGCGCGCGCGGTGCGGCCGATCCGGTGGACGTAGCTCTCCGGCACATTCGGCAGCTCGAACTGCACCACGTGGCTGACCGCATCGATGTCGATGCCGCGGGCCGCGATGTCGGTGGCGACCATGGCGCGGACCTTGCCGGCCTTGAAGTCGGCCAGCGCCCGCTCGCGCTGGCCCTGGCTCTTGTCGCCGTGGATCGAGGCGGCCTCGACACCCACCTGCTCCAGGCCCTTGGCCACGCGGTCGGCGCCGCGCTTGGTGCGGGTGAAGACAATGACCCGCTTGAAGCCCGGGTCGTCGAACAGTTCGGCCAGCAGGGCGCGCTTGCGGCCCTGCTCGACGAACAGCACCTTCTGGTTCACCCGGTCGACGGTGGTCGCCTGCGGGGTGACCGAGACGTGCAGCGGGTTGTGCAAGAGCTCGCCGGCCAGCTTGCCGATCTCGCTCGGCATGGTGGCCGAGAAGAACAGGTTCTGGCGCTGCTTCGGCAGGTGGGCGACGATCTTGCGGATCGGCACCACGAAGCCGAGATCGAGCATCTGGTCGGCCTCGTCGAGCACGAAGGTTTCGACGCCCGCCAGCGTGATCGTCCGCTCCTGCAGGTGGTCGAGCAGGCGGCCGGGCGTGGCGACCAGCACGTCGACGCCGTTGGCCATGGCCTTGTGCTGTGCGCCGTACTTCACGCCGCCGAAGATCACGGCGACCGAGACGCCCATGTGGCGGCCGTAGGTCTTGAAGCTCTCGCCGATCTGGGTGGCGAGCTCGCGGGTGGGCGACAGCACCAGGACGCGGGCGCCCTTGCGCTGCGGCTGGCGGCGCTCGGCGGCCAGGCGGTGGAGGATCGGGAGCGCGAAGGCGGCGGTCTTGCCGGTGCCCGTCTGGGCGATGCCCTGCAGGTCGCGGCCGGCCATGACGCCGGGGATCGCCTGCGCCTGGATCGGCGTGGGCGTCGTGTAGCCTTCGCCGGCCAGCGCCTTGAGCAGAGGAGCGGCGAGGCCGAAATCGGTGAATTGGGTCAAACAGTGACTTTCAGATATGCGCCGAACGCGCCGGCTCGATTTCCATCGAGGGCGCGGGACGCGGGGTCTTTTGGGAAGCGCCCCGCGTGATGGGCGATCTATGAGAATTCTCTGCGCTCGACAGGCTGGGCCTCGAAGAGAGACCCCACGCGGCTGGAGCGCCGATAGCGTCATAGTTCGTGACGCGAGGGGGACATCGGGGTTGGCGGCGTTAATGTCAACCCACGGGCTCGACTTTGCCGCAGCCTGTTGCCTTTGGGACTCAGGGCGGCCATCCAGCCGCCATGGCTGAGAAACCCATGCTCCTCGTCGCCGCCGCGGCCCTGGTGGACGCCGACGGGCGGGTGCTGATCTGCCAGCGTCCCGAAGGGAAGCAACTGGCCGGCCTCTGGGAATTCCCGGGCGGCAAGGTGGAGGCGGGCGAGACGCCGGAGGCCTGCCTGATCCGCGAGTTGGACGAGGAGCTGTCGATCCAGGTGACCCACGCCTGCCTGGCGCCCTTCGTCTTCGCGAGCCACGCGTACGAGAGCTTCCACCTGCTGATGCCGCTCTACCTGGTCCGCCGCTGGGAGGGGCGGGTCACCGCCAACGAGCACCCGCAGATCGCCTGGGTGAAGCCCTCGAAGCTGACCGACTATCCCATGCCGCCCGCCGACAGCCCCCTGGTCGCCTGGCTGCGAGACCTGCTCTGATGCGACAGGCGACGCATGTCCTCGGAGTCGCCACCTCCGGCGCCGGCCTGCACGAGATCACCCGCGAGGTCGCCGCGTGGACCACGGCCCAGGGCCTGACCACCGGCCTGCTGACCCTCTTCTGCCGGCACACCTCGGCCTCGCTGCTGATCCAGGAGAACGCCGACCCGGACGTGGGCCGCGACCTGGAGGACTTCTTCGCGAGGCTCGCCCCACCCAGCGGCGGCTACCGCCACCAGGACGAGGGGCCTGACGACATGCCGGCGCACCTGCGCAGCGCGCTCACCCAGACCCAGCTCTCGGTCCCGATGGTCGGCGGCCGCCTGGTGCTGGGGACCTGGCAGGGGATCTACCTCTTCGAGCACCGCGCCCGGCCGCACCGGCGCGAGGTGGTGCTGCATCTCGCCGGCGAGTGAGCTAGCCTCACGGAAAATAGGGGGAGGCTCCATGAAGACGCTTGCAGGCGGCATGGCCGCTGCGATGCTCCTGCTGGCCGGCTCAGCCCAGGCGCAATCCCCCGCGAATGCGGCCTGGTTCGGCGTGCCGACGCCGGGGCCGGTCTCCCCGGTGGACAAGCCGACCTTCGTGTCAGGCCCCGAGGCCTACGGTCCGGCGCCCTTCGCCGGCCGGCCCAAGGACGACCCCACCGGCGCGCTTGCGGGCGCGCGGATGCTGAGCGACGTGAAGACCATCGTGGGCTTCTCCCTGGCCAGCCGTGACGCGGGCGACACCCTTTGGGGACGGCTGAGCGGCATGCCGGGCGAGGCGAGGACGGTCGAATGGGCGGTGGCCCAGCTGAAGGCGGCCGGCCTCAAGGACGCCCATGCCGAGACCTACATCTCCGAAGCCCCGCTGTGGCTGCCGAAAACCTGGCAGGTGAAGCTCACCGGCGAGGGCTCGCCGGACATCGTCCTGGCCTCCGCCGTCCCGATCCGCAGCCCGACCACCAAGCCCATGTCGGCCACTGGCCCGCTGGTCTTCGCTGGCCGCGGCTCTCCCGCCGAGCTCGCCAACCTGGACGTCAGGGGCAAGGTCGCGGTCGTCAACGTGGTGCCCGACGACAGCCTTTTTGCATCCCGCGAAAAGGGCGTGGCCCGCGAACTGGAGCGGCGCGGCGCCGTGGGCGTCATCAATGCTGTGGAGAGCCCTGGCAACCTGCTCTTCTACGACAACCGCTACGGGTGCGAGGCGATCCCCTGCTACCTCGTGGGCGGCGATGACGGGGCCTTCCTCGAGGCCGTCATCGGCAAGGCCGCCGCCGCGGGCCGCAAAGTCGAGGCGAGCCTCAGCCTGACCAGCGAGACGCGGCCAAACCTGCCGGCGCTGAACGGCGTCGCCACCATTCCCGGCAAGTCGCGCGAGATCGTCATCGTCAACGCCCACGCCGACGCCTGGTGGACCGGGGCGGACGACAACGCCGACGGCCTGGCCGTCATGCTGGGCCTCGCCCGCTATTACGCGCACCGCAAGGAGAAGCCGCCCCGCACCCTCCTCTTCATGGTCTCCGGCGGCCACCATACCGCCAACGGCCCGGCCGCCTTCATCCGCGACCATCCGGACCTGATCGCCCGCACCGTGCTGGCGATGAACCTGGAGCACCTGGCGCAGATCGCCGTCGCGCAGGCCCCGAGGCTCGATCCGGCGGGCCCCGGCCGCTACGCCTCCGGCGTCTGGACGGCGAGCACCACCGAAACCGTCAAGCAGGCCGGCGCCGTCAATGCGACGCCCTACGTCTGGGCGCTGATGAGCAAGGCCTCGAAGCGCTATGGCGTGGTGACCAGCTATCAGCCGACGCCCAGCGCGCCGGGCGACCTCGGCGCCTACATCCGCGCCGGCGCGCCCTCGGCCCAGCTGATCTCCAGCGAGGTCTATTACCACTCGTCCGGCGACAGCGTGCCGACCATCTCCCAGCCCGGGCTGGCGCGGGCGGCGGCCTTCTACGCCGGCTTCATCGAAGACGTCGCCAAGGCTCCCAAGGCCGCGCTGAAGGGACCGCCCCCGCCGCCGCCTGTCCGCTAGGGACCGACCGGCGGGAAGATCACCGGCAGGACGCCGTCGGTCGTGTAGACGCAGCGGTCGTTGTGGCCGCACTCCGGCACGATCTGCACCTTGGCGTGGCCGCCCAGGCGCTCGTTCAGGTACTTCACGAACGCCTCGCCGCGCGCGCGGCGGGTCGCGCCCTGCGCCATCGCCGGCGGCGAGGCGTCGAAGCCGCCCAGCGGCAGGGTGTCGACCTGGCCCAGCAGGTAGGTGGTCGGCCGCGAGGCGAGCTGCCGGCGCAACTGGTCGTCGCTCGTCCTGGCGGTGTAGCCGCCGGTGCGCCCTTCCAGGCCGAAGGGCCACTTGTCGTAGGTCGGGACCCTGGCCGCGTCGAAGGGGCCGTAGGTGAAGTTCGTGTGCGGCGTCTCCTCCTTCCAGCCCGCCACGGCGGCGGCCGGCGCGGCGTCGCCCTCCGGCAGGGCCCGGGTGGCGTCCGGCCAGGCGTAGCTGGACGGGTTGGCGACGACGTAGGTGACGGGCGCGCCCAGCGTCTCGTGCACCCGGTTGGCCATCTCGTAGCGGGAGACGAATTGGCCGCCGGCCGAATGTCCCGCGACGACGATGGCCTTCATATTCGGGAATACCCGCCTGTCGGCGAGCTGGCGCAGGATCTGGTCCACGAAGTCGAAGGAATTCAGCGCCGGATCGCTGAGCGCCGCCCCGCCGGAGCGCCAGCTGTCCCCGCTGCAGCTCCAGCTCACCTCGTTCGCGGCCAGCTTGTCATCGCAACCCTTCCCTGCCGAGTGGAACGCCGGCGCGATCACCAGGGTGTCGCCGAGCGCGCCGGCCAGGAAGGCCGCGCCGGTGGCCGTCGTGAAGTAATGGTCGGCGTTGCGCAGGGTCCCGTGGACCATGATCAGGGCCCGGGTCACGTGCGCGTTGCGCACGCTCAGCGGATAGGTCCGGTAGACCATCGAGCGCGCCTTGCCGTCCAGCGCGACCCATTCGGCGCAGGCCTCGGCGGCCCGCGTGCAGGGCGAGAGAACGGCGGGCCTGGGCGCGGCCGCCTGGGCTGCGGCAGGCAGGCCGGCCAGGATCAGGGCCAGGGCGAGCAGGGGGCGCATTGACGAAGTCCTCGCGGAATCGGGGGGCGTCCCGATCCCTAGCCCCGCCCGCCGCCGCGGCCTAGCGGCGGTAGCTCGCCCGGGTGACGGCGGGGCGCGCGGGGGCCGACGCGATGCGCACCGTGCGGACTTCGGTCGCCTCGACCACGCACTGGCCCGGGTCGATCATCGCGTGCTGCCCCAGGCAGTAGATGTCCTCGTAGTGCGGTCCGGCGCTGGCCAGGCACTGGTGGTAGTTCAGCTTGGCGATCCGCAGGCAGGAGCCGGTGTGGACGTCGCTCGCCAGGCCCCGGCCGCGGCCCTCCTGGCCGAGCAGCGAGAGCGCCGCCAGCGCCACGCCGTGCGTCACCAGCGGGCTCGCCGGCCCGCCGCGCCGGCCGCTTTCGGAGAGCGCCTCGGCCACGTGCTCGCCGTCGCCGCGCTCGGGCTGGTAGCCGGCCTGGCCGGCCCGCTTCACCCGCGCCAGCTCAGCCGCGTGGTCGCTCGCCTGGCCCTTGGACCAGGCCTGGTGCTGGATCGAATAGGAGGCCCGCTTGACCTTCTGGCCCTCGGCGGCGAGCGCCGAGCCCTGGGCGTAGAGCGCGCCGGAGGCCCGCGCGCCGGCCGCCTCGCCGCCGGGCAGCGTCAGCGCCGTGCGCGGATCGGCGGCGATGCGCCGGGCGAGGTCGCCGCTCTTGTCGGCGCGCACGGCGGCCACGAAGCGGGGCTCCTGCAGGGCCGCCAGCGCCGCATAGGCGACCATGCCGCTCTCCAGCTCGACGGGGGCGTGCCGGGCGCCGGCCTGCACCGCCTGGGCGACGTCGCCGGGCCCGCTGAAGTCGGGCTCGATGGCGCGCGCGTGGCGCATGTAGCTCTCGAAGGCGCTCGCCTGGGCGATCAGGTCGCCGTCGCGGGACGCCGGAGCCGGGGCGGAGGGCGCAGGCCGCGCGGCGAGCCGCTGGGCCGGTCCAGGCTGTTCACTGGCGCAGCTCGCCAGCAGCCCGGCCGTAGCGCCGGCCGCCAGGCCCAAGGCCATGAAACGCTTGATGTTCACTGTCCTAGCTCCCGATTCCAGGAGCCCCCGAAGCTCTACCCTAGGGTAGGTCCCCCGGAAGCGCCGCCGTGGTGAGTTGTCGCGAATGAGGGTTGCCGCGCGGTTACCGTTCACCGGCCCGTCCCCGCGATGCGGCGACCGGGATCAGCGTGCCGCCGGCCTCGGCCACCTTGACCGAGCGGGCCGAACCGTCCGCGCCCGCCGCCTTGGCCATGCACTGGCCGGGCTCGATCATCGCGTGCTCGCCCAGGCAGAAGACGTCCTCGTAGTGCGGCCCCGCGACGGCCATGCACTGGAAGAGGTTGAGCTTGGCCATCCGCAGGCAGCTCGCGCCGCCGGGATCGCTCATCAGCGGACGCACGGCCTCGGCGTCCTCGTCGCCGGCTCGGCCCGCCAGCGCCAGCGCCGCCACCGCGAGGCCGTTGGTCACGACCCGGCTGGGGGAGAGCGTCGAGCCGGGCTCGATCCGGGCGGTGACCGCCAGGAACAGGCGGTTGGCGTCCTCGTCGCGCGGCGAGAACGGCCGCGCCGAGAGCTGCTTGACCAGCGCCAGCCGCGCCGGCGCGTCCTTCACCATCACCTTCGACCATGAATGGTGCTGCACGTCGTAGGCGGCCTGCTTCACCCGCCGGCCGTCGGCGATCAGCGGCTCGATCTGGCGCAGCAGGGCGTCGCGCGCGTGCGCCGCGGCCGCGTCCGCGCCAGGCAGCTCCAGGGCCGCGTCCGGGTTCTCGGTCAGCCGGCGGACCAGCTGCTCGCGCGCTGTCGGGTCGGCCGAGATCCGCCGCACCGCGGCCACGAAGCCGGGCTCCTGCACGGCCGCCAGGGCGGCATAGGCGACCATGCCGGCCTCGACCTGCTTGGCGTCATGGCTCGCGCCGACGCGCAGTGCGCCCTCGATGTCGCGGGGGCCCGCGAAGCCCGGCGAAATCGCGCCGGCCTGGCGCGTGTAGTTCTCGAACGCGCTGGCTGCTGCGACCCACTCGCGGGCCAGCCGCACGTTCGGTTGGGTGTCCTGCGCGGCCGACAGCCCCGCCGCGCCCAGCGCCAGCACCGCCGCCAGCGCAATCCTCGATGCCTTGACCATCTCATCAGCCCCGAAAACGTCCCGAGGCTCATGGCGCCACAGGCTGCCTTGCGGACCTGCTAACGAAAAAGGCTAACTTTTATTGATGCTTAAGCTGCGTTAGCCGTCTGCGCGGGACCGGCGGTTCCGGCGTGACGGCGGCGGGCGCCCAGCCGGTCAGGGTGATGATCTCGAAGGTCGCCGCGATGCGCCCGTCGGCGCCGGCGAACCGCTCGGCGTAGATTTCAGCCGTGCGGGCCAGCAGCGCCCGGGTCAGCGGCTTTGGATGCCGCTCGGCCAGGACGTTGGTCTCGCCCATCTGCCGCAGGTCGGCCATCAGCTTCAGCGGATGCTCGTAGCTGACACTCACCCGGTCCACGTCGGCGACGCCCTGCACGAAGCCCGCCCGGCCCAGCAGGCTGGCGGCGTCGCGGCTGTCGGCGAACGGCGAGACCCGGCTGCCGGCGCCACCCAGGATCTCGGCCTCGGCGGCGGTCAGCGCCTGGCGAAGCTCGGTGAGCGTCGAGCCGCCCAGGAACGCGCCGATGAAGAGCCCGTCCGGCTTCAGCGCCAGCCTCGCCTGCACCAGCGCGCCCACCACGTCGTTGGTCCAGTGCAGCCCGAAGGTCGAGACCACCAGGTCGAAGCTGGCCTGCGCGAACGGCAGCCGCTCCTCGTCCAGCACGATCCGCAGCCCGGACCGCCCCGCCAGCATCGCTGCGGAGAGGTCGGCCTCGACCAGCACGCCGACGCGGCCCGCCGCCTCGCTGGCCGCCAGCGCCTCGCGGAACGCCCCGCCGCGGGCCGAAAGGTCGACGGCGCGCGGGAAGTCCCGCATGATCGGCTCCAGGCGCTCGGCGATGTCCTGGGCGGCGCGACGCTGCAGGAAATCGGCGCCCGCGAAGCCCGCCGCCGCGCGGTCCAGCCGCCGGCGGTGCAGGGCGCGGTCGAAGAGCCTGGGCGGTGAGTTGGGGGGAGCGGACATTTGAGCGCGGAAGATGGCCTCTTCCCGAATGTATTGAAACCGGGCCCGCGGGTGCGCGGGCTTTGGCGCGGCGCGCTCGACATGGTGTTCCCGCCGCAGTCGATCGATGGCGGCCCGGCGCAGGCCGGCGGCCTCTCGGCGGCGGCCTGGAGCCGCATCCAGTGGCTGGACGGCCCGGTGTGCGACGGCTGCGGGGTCCCTTTCGAATTCGAGACCGGCGGCCGCTGCGCCGCCTGCATGGCCACGCCCAGGGCGTTCGATCACGCCCGGGCCGCCTGCCTCTACGACGAGACCTCCCGCGAGCCGATCCTGAAGCTGAAGCACGCGGACCGCACGGACCTGGCCCCGCTGCTCGCCCGCTGGCTCAGCCGCGCCGCCCGCGAGCTGATCGCCGAGGCCGACGCCATCGCGCCGGTGCCGCTGCATCCCTCGCGCCTGCTCTCGCGCCGCTTCAACCAGGCCGCCGAGATCGCCCGGCCGCTCTCGAGGCTCACCGGCCTCGCCTACCTGCCCGACGCGCTCATCCGTCGCCGCGCCACCGACACGCAAGGGGGCAAGTCAGGCTCCGGGCGCAAGCGCAACGTGGCCGGCGCCTTCGAGGTCCCGGCCGCCCGCGCGGGCCAGGTGGCCGGCAAGCGCATCCTGCTCGTCGACGACGTGCTGACCACCGGCGCGACCGCGGAGGGTTGCGCGCGCGCCCTGAAGGCCGCCGGCGCCGTGCGCGTGGATGTCGCAGTCGTCGCTCGGGTTAAAGAGATGGCAGGACTCACCATATGAAGCTTCCGCGACAGTCGAGAGTTATGGTCCAACAGAACCGCCTATGAGCCACGTCACCATCTACACCAAGCCCTACTGCTCGTTCTGCGTCCGCGCGCTCACGTTGCTGGAACAGAAGGGCATCGCCTTCACCGAGATCGAGGCCGGCTTCGATCCGGAGAAGCGCCAGGAGATGATGCGCCGCTCGGGCCGCACCACCTTCCCGCAGATCTTCGTCGGCGACACGCACATCGGCGGCTGCGACGACATGATGGCCCTCGAACGCGCCGGCAAGCTCGACCCCCTGCTGAAGGCGGCCGCCTGACCTTTCCCTCCCCATGAAGGGGAGGCAGAGCTATATGCGTCCCATGAAGGTCGCTCTCGTCCAGACCCGCACGCCGGCCACGCACGAGGCCGCGCTGGCGCATGTCCTGCCGCTGGTCCGCGAGGCGGCGGCCGGCGGGGCGCGGTTCATTGCGACGCCAGAAGGGACCAACGTCCTGCAGAAGGACCGCGCCGTCCTCTTGCCGATGCTCAAGACGCTGGAGCAGGACCTAGTGGTCGCCGGGCTGCGCGAGGCCGCGAGCGACCTCGGCGCCTGGATCCTGGTCGGCTCGGCCCTGGTGAAACGCGAGGACGGCAAGGCGGCCAACCGCTCGATGCTGATCTCACCGAAGGGGGCGGTGACCGCGACGTACGACAAGCTGCACATGTTCGACGTCGACCTGCCGACCGGCGAACGCTCCCGGGAATCCGAGACCTACGAGTCCGGCGATCGCGCGGTCACCGCCCGCGCCGGCGACCTCAAGCTCGGCATGACCGTCTGCTATGACCTGCGCTTCCCGGCCCTCTACCGCGCTCTGGCGCTGGCCGGCGCGGAGGTGATGACCATCCCGTCCGCCTTCACCCGGCCCACCGGGGCCGCGCACTGGGAGGTGCTGATGCGGGCCCGCGCCATCGAGACGGGCTCGTTCGTCCTGGCCCCGGCGCAGGGCGGCCGGCACGAGGACGGCCGCGGCACCTACGGCCACTCCATCGCCGTCGCGCCCTGGGGCGAGGTGATCGCCGGCTTCGACCACGACGAGCCGGGCGTGCTGTTCGCAGAGCTCGACCTTGCCGCCGCCGCCAAGGCCCGGGCCGCGATCCCGGCGCTCGCCAACGCGCGCGCCTTCCGTGCGCCCGAGCCGCTGGCCAGGGCGGCGCCGGACGCCGTGGCGGCCCCCACGAAAACACCCGCATGATCCGCTACGCCCTGGCCTGCGAGCGCGACCACGAGTTCGAGGGCTGGTTCGCCGCCTCCGCCGACTTCGACGACCAGCAGGCGCGGGGGCTCCTGGAATGCCCGGTCTGCGCGACCAAGGCCGTCCGCAAGCAGATCATGGCGCCCGCGGTCGCCGGCACGAAGCGCACGGCCCGCGCCGCCGACGCCCAGCCCACTCAGGCGATGATGATGGAAGCCATGGGCAAGCTGCGCCGGCACGTGGAAGACAATTTCGACGACGTCGGCGACGCCTTCGCCACCGAGGCCCGCGCCATCCACGAAGGCCGGGCCGAGGAGCGCGGCATCTACGGCCAGGCCACCTCCCGGGAGGTCCGCGACCTTGTCGAGGACGGCGTCCCTATCGCGCCATTGCCGCCCGAACCGCCGAAGAGGACCGAGCTGAACTGAGGGCAAGGCTCAGCACAGCGCCTTGCGCGCGCCGGCGCGCAGCGGCACTCTCATCTCCAGGGTGCGGGGGACAAGGTATGCGCCTGATACGCGTGATGCTGGCTGCTTTGTCGGCCGCGGCGATCGCAGCAACGACCTCGGCGGCGGCCCCGCTGGCGGCTTACGGCAAGCTGCCGTCGATCGAGGAGGCCGCCGTCTCCCCGAGTGGCAAGGCCATCGCGGTCGTGTTCACCAATGGCGAAGACCGCACGATCGTCGTCCAGGACCTGGACTCGCACGCCGTCAGGCTGCGGGGCTTCCTGGGGGCGAACAAGGTGCGCAGCGTGACTTGGGCCGGCGACGATCACTTGGCCGTTTCCTATTCGGCCACCTTTAACTCCTTCCTGGTCCAGAACGGCTTCCGAGAGTGGCTGTTCGGCAGCACCATCGACCTGAAGACCAAGAAGATGTCGCCGATGCTGGGGAACGCCGAGAAGGCGGACCTCCAGTCGATCTTCGGGTATCCGCTCGTGCGCAACTACCGCGGCGAGCCCGCCGTCTTCGTCCAGGGCGTGGTGTTCTCCGGCGGCAGCGGACAGCTTTCGCTGTTCCGCATCGACCTCGCCACCGGCGCCAGCCGTCTGGTGGAGACGGGATCACCGAAAACCATCGACTGGGTGGTCGATTCGGAGGGCCGGACTCTGGCGCAGGCGCTCTACGAGTCCGGGGCAGGCATCTGGACCTTGAAGCTTCGGTCGGAAACCGGGTGGCGGGAAGTCGCCTCGATCACCGAGCGGATCGATCGCCCCTACCTGGTCGGTCTCGGGCGCGACAATCGTTCGGTGATCTACGCCGTGCACGACGCGGACGGGCGCTGGCGTTGGCGCGAGGCGCGCCTTGACCCCGCCGGCGCGACCGAACCGGCGACGGTGGCCGACGGCGAGGCTCCGATCCGCGCCGCGTTGGACGGACGGATGATCGGCCGCTACGCGCTGGTCGGGGACGAGGACCGGTACACGTTCTTCGATCCGGCGGACGCGCGCGCTTGGCAGGCGATCGTGGACGCCTTTCCGGGGCGACGGGTAAGCCTGGAATCCTGGTCTGCCGACCGCAAGAAGATCGTCGTGCTCGTCGACTCCAAGACTGAAGGTCCGGCCTTCGCCCTTGTCGACATGGTCGAACGCAACGCCGACTGGTTGGGCTCGGCATACGCCGACCTGAAGCCCGCCGACATCTCGCCGCGCGAGCCGATCCGCTTCAAGGCGGCGGACGGTCTGCCGCTGTCCGGATACCTAACCCTGCCGCAGGGCCGCCCGGCCAAGGGGTTGCCGCTGGTGGTGTTCGCCCACGGCGGCCCGGCGTCACGCGACAAGCCCGGCTTCGACTGGTGGGCTCAGGCGATGGCCTCGCGCGGCTACGCCGTCCTGCAGGTCAATTTCCGCGGTTCCGCCGGCCTGGGCGAAAAGCTGCTGGAGGCCGGCTACGGCGAGTGGGGCCGCAAGATGCAGACCGATCTGTCGGATGGGGTTCGCTACCTGGCGGCGCAAGGCGTGATCGACCCCAAGCGGGTGTGTATCGTCGGCGCCAGCTACGGTGGTTACGCGGCGCTGGCCGGCGCGACCATGGACCATGGCGTCTACCGCTGCGCCGCCGCGGTCGCCGGCGTCGCCGATCTGCGCCGGCTGGTCGGCTACTCGCGCTCGCTGGGCGACGCCAACGGCGAGCGCTATTGGAACCGCTTCATGGGATACGACAGCAAGGACAGCGGCGTGCTCGCCCGCAACTCGCCGATCCAGCACGCCGCCGAGGCGGATGCGCCGATCCTGCTGGTGCACGGCAAGGACGACACCGTCGTTCCGCTGGAGCAGAGCCGGATCATGGCTGAGGCCCTGCAGCGCGCCGGCAAGCCGGTCGACTTGATCGTCCAGCCCGGCGCCGACCACTGGCTCTCGCGGGGCGACACCCGGCTGCAGATGCTCGACGCGGTGGTCGCCTTCCTGGAAAAGCATAACCCGCCTCACTGAGCCCCCGTCAGCGCCGCCCTCTGATTTCGGGGACCGTCGGGCTTGTGTGACCTTTCGGCCACACTACATCGGCTGAGGCCCGGGATTGTGCTTCTGTGAAGGCGACCCCGGCTATTCCGCCTGTCCGAGGGGACCTGATGAACATCGACGTCTATTCCGACCGCGCCAAGCAGGCGATCCAGTCGGCGCAGAGCCTGGCGCTCGCCCGCGGTCACCAGCAGCTCGCGCCCGAGCACATCCTGAAGGTGCTGCTCGAGGAGAAGGACGGGCTTTCGCGCGCCCTGATCCAGAGCGCGGGCGGGCGGCCGGACGAGGCCGACAAGGCCGTCGACGCCCTGCTCGCCAAGCTGCCCAAGGTCGAGGGCGGCTCGGGCCAGCTCTACATGAAGCCGGAGACCGCCCGCGTCTTCGCCGGCGCCGAGCTGGGCGCCAAGGAGGCCGGCGACGCCTTCGTCACCACCGAGCGGCTGCTGATCGCCATCGCCAAGGACGGCGGCGACGCGGCCAAGGCCATCAAGGACGCCGGCGCCAACGCCAAGGCGCTGGAAGACGCCGCCCAGGCCGTGCGCAAGGGCAAGACCGCCGACAGCGCCTCCGCCGAGGAGGGCTATGACGCCCTGAAGCGCTACGCCCGCGACCTCACCCAGGCCGCCCGCGACGGCAAGCTCGACCCGGTGATCGGCCGCGACGAGGAGATCCGCCGCACCAACCAGGTGCTCTCCCGGCGCACCAAGAACAACCCCGTCCTGATCGGCGAGCCCGGAGTCGGCAAGACCGCCATCGTCGAGGGCCTGGCCCTGC
>JBJMQX010000050.1:0-6314 GCA_045802455.1 Phenylobacterium sp.
CGCCGAACCGGCTGACCGGCCACCGCCTTGTGCGCCTCGACCTGCCGGTGGCCAGCGCCATGCGCGCGCCGGGCGAGGCCTCGGGCACGCTCAGCCTCGAAGTCGCCATGGACGAGCTCGCCGAGAAGCTCGGCATGGATCCGGTGGAGCTGCGCATCCTCAACGAGCCGGAGACCGATCCGGAGACCGGCAAGCCGTTCTCGATCCGCCAGCTGGTCCGCTGCATGCGCGAGGGCGCCCAGCTGTTCGGCTGGGACCGCCGCAATCCGAAACCCGGCCAGGTGCGCGACGGCCGCTGGCAGGTGGGCATGGGCATGGCCGCGGCGATCCGCGGCAACTTCCTGCTGCCCGCCAAGGCGAGCTTCACGGTCGACGCCGACGGCGTGATCACTGTCAAGCAAGGCATGACCGACATCGGCACCGGCACCTACACGGTGCTGGCGCAGATCGCCGCCGAGACGCTGGGCGTGCCGTTGGGCGACGTGCGCGTCGAGATCGGCGACTCGGAGCTTCCGCCGGCGCCCGGCTCCGGCGGCCAGTTCGGCGCCGCGACGGCCGGCTCGGCGGCGCTCGACGCGGGCATGAACCTCAGGACCGCCATCGCCGAATTGGCGGTGAACGATGCGGCCTCGCCGCTCAGCGGCGGCGACCCTGCCCAGGTGACGTTCCAGGACGGGGTGATCGCCATCGCCAACCGCTCGGAGCGCCTGGCCGAACTGATCCGCCGCAACCGGCCCGAGGGCCTCACCGCCGAGGGCGAGGTGCGGCCCGCCGCCGACTCCGGCAAGTGGAGCTCGCACACCTACGGCGCCCACTTCGTCGAGGTGGGCGTCGACACCGTGACTGGCGAGGTGCGCACCCGGCGCATGCTGGGGGTGTTCGCCGCCGGCCGGATCCTCAACTGGAAGACCGCGCGCAGCCAGCTCACCGGCGGGATGATCTGGGGCGTCGCCTCGGCGCTCACCGAGGGCAATGCGGTCGACCCGCGCTACGGCTCGCTGATCAACCAGGACCTGGCGAGCTACCTGGTGCCGGTGCAGGCCGACATCGGCGACCTGGACGCCATCATGCTCGACGAGGTGGACGACAAGGCCAACCCGATGGGCATCAAGGGCGTCGGCGAACTGGGCATCTCGGGCGCCGGCGCGGCGGTCGCGAACGCCATCTACAACGCCTGCGGCGTCCGCGTCCGCGACTACCCGATCACCCCGGACAAGCTGCTGGCCGCGCTGGGATAGGCGAGCAGCAGCGCCGCCGTTTCCAGAACCGCAGAGCTGTTCTGCGGAAATTGCGTCTATCGCCGTGTCGCATCGTCCCTATCTCGGGCGTCTTGAATGCAAGAGCACTCAAGCTTCGAGGAGACGGGACGTGAAACTGCTGCTGCCGCTGATGACCCTGGCCGGCGCCGTGACGCTGCTGTTCGGCGGCTACGGGTCCTGGACCCTGAGCTACCTCTAGCGCCTCAGGCGACCGCCGTGCGCAACTCGCCCAGCACGCGCGCCAGGTCGCCCTCGCGGAACGGCTTCTGCAGGACGGGCGAGCCCTTGTCGACGTCACGCAGCCCGGCGTCGCCGTAGCCGGTGGCGAAGGCGAACGGGCGGCCCGCCTCGCGCAGCAGGTCGGCCAGCGGGAAGATCGGCTGGCCGCCCAGGTTCACGTCCAGCACCGCGCAGTCGATGCCGCCGGCCTTGGCGAGCTCGATGGCCTCGTCCAGGCGCGACGCCGGTCCGACGACCGTGCAGCCGAGGTCGCTCAGCATGTCCTCGATCAGCATCGAGACCATCATCTCGTCCTCGACGACGAGGACCCGCAGGCCGGCGAACGTTGGGGCGTCACTCATCAACTGGGCTCCAGGGCCTGCAAGGGTAATTCCATCCGGCAGCATAGGCCATCGGGGTTGAACTCGAGCTGAACGCGGCCGTCGAGCTCGGCGGCCAGGCCCTGTTCCAGCAGCCGGCTGCCGAAGCCGCGGCGTTCCGGCTCCGCCGCGGGCGGGCCGCCGCTTTCGCACCACACCACGTTCAGCTGCGCAGCCTCTCCCGCGCCGGTGACTTGCGAGCGCACCGTGACCCGTCCGCCGGGCGCCGAAAGGGCGCCGTACTTGGCGGCGTTGGTGGCGAGCTCGTGGATCGCCATGCCCATGGCCACCGCCGCCTTGGGATTGAGGCGTATGTCGCGGTCGGCCTCCAGCACGAAGCGGGGCTCGCCGTCGCCGGTCGCGCCGGCGTGCGGCCGAAGCTCGCTGGTCAGGATGTCGGAGAGGCTGGCGGCCTCCCAGTTGCGGCGGGTGAGCAGGTCGTGGGTCTGGGAGAGCGCCATCAGCCGCGCCTCGAAGGCGTTGCGGAAGGCCTTGGCGTCGGGCGCATTGCGCAGCGTCTGCGAGGCGATCGACTGGACGGCGGCCAGGGTGTTCTTCACGCGGTGGTTCAGCTCGTTGAGCAGCAGCCGCTGGCGCTCCTCGGCTTGCCGACGCTCGGTCACGTCCAGCGACACGCCGGCCATCCGCCGCACGCCGCCGTGGTCGGCGGTCTGCGCCGCGCGTCCGCGCGCATGCAGCCAGTGCAGCTCGCCCGACGGATAGAGGATGCGGTACTCGATGTCGTATTCCGCCCCGGTGCGGATGGCCTCCTCCATGGCCTGCAGCATCCGCCCGCGGTCGTCAGGGTGGATCGCGGCGACCAGGTCGTCGAAGGTGAACGTCTCGTCGGGCTCGCGGCCATAGTTCGCCTTGCAGAGGTCGGACGCCTCGTACGCCCGGGTCTCGACGTCCAGCTCCCAGGCGCCCAGCCGCCCGGCCTCCAGCGCGTAATTCAGCCGCGCGCGGGTCGCCTCTGCGGCCGCCACGTCGGCGTCGGCGCGCCGTGTCTCGGCGTGCAGCGCCGCCTCGAGCTCGGCGATCCGCCGTTCAGCGTCCTGCGCCATTTGGGAGTGCGGCGTTTCGGACGGCCGCTTCTCGACCCTGGTCATGGAGTGGGCGTTTTCCCCCGCCGCAAGCTTGACTGGAACGGACCCGGTCCCGGTCCGGTTCCCACCGAAAAGGATCATTTCACAATACCGGTCAAGCGGACGGCTCCGGCCAAGCTTCGCTTTTGTACAGGCTCCGCCGTTCAGTGGGGCGCCCGCTGCGCCTGCGGCCAGATCTGCAGCTGGGTGACCTGGTTGCCCTTGCGGTCCAGCACGTTCATCCGGTGCCGGTGGACGGTGAAGCTCTGGCCCACCTCGGGGATGCGGCGCACCTCGTGGATCAGCAGGCCGGCCACGGTCACGGCCGCCTCGTCCGGCAGGTCCCAGTTCATGCAGCGGTTCAGCTCGCGGATGGCGACGTCGCCGTTGACGAGAACCGAGCCGTCCTCGGCCGGCTTGACGCCGGTCGGCGCCACGTCGTGCTCGTCCTCGATCTCGCCGACGATCTCCTCGAGGATGTCCTCCAGCGTCACCAGGCCCTGCAGCGCCCCGTACTCGTCGACCACCAGGGCGAAGTGGCTGCGGCGCTTGAGGAAGGCGCCCAGCTGGTCCTTCAGGCTGGTGGTCTCCGGAATGAACCAGGGCCGGCGGACGATGGCGTCCATGTCGATGCTGTCGATCTGGCCGTCGGCCTGGGCGATGGCGGCCAGGAAATCCTTGGCGTGCAACACGCCCACGATGTTCTCCGGATCCTCGCGATAGACCGGCAGGCGGGTGTGGGCGCTGGCCAGCACCTCGGCCAGCATCTGGCGCGGCGACTGGTCCGCGTCGATCATCGCCATGGCGGTGCGGTGGACCATCACCTCCGAGACGTCCATCTCCGCCAGGTCGAGGACTCCGCCCAGCATCCAGCGGTCGCCGGTCTCCACCAGCCCCTCGGAATGGTGGTACTCGACGGCGCCGCGGATTTCCTCGTGGGCGGCCAGGACGTCGACGCCCGAGTCCAGCTTGACGCCGAAGGGCGCCAGCGTCTTGCGCACGATCCACTGCGCGCCGTTGGCGATCGGCCCCAGCAGCCGCACCACCCAATAGGTCGGCCAGGACAGGAAGCGCGCCATGTCGTCGGCCCGGGCGATGGCCAGCGTCTTCGGAAGGATCTCGGCGAAGAAGACCACCAGCACGGTCATCACGCCGGTGGCGATCAGCGCCCCGGTGGCGCCGGGGAACACCTTGGAGAGCACGCTGGTGGTGACCGCCGAGGCGCCGATGTTGATGACGTTGATCGCCAGCACGATGGCCCCGATCATCGTCTCCTGGTCGGCGGTGATCCGGTTCACCCGGCGCGCGGCCGGGTCGCCGTCGCGCTCCAGCTGGTGCATCCGCCCGCGGCTGGAGGCGATCATCGCGGTCTCCGCGGCCGAGATCACGGCGCAGATGAAGATCAGCACGACGAGGGTCGGCGCGAGCGCCGCGACGATGGCCCAGATCACGGTTGAGCGCCCTCCTTGACCAGGAAACTGCGCAGGGCGGCGGCGTCCACGTCCTTGGCGACGAACGCCTGGCCCAGGCCCTTGGCCAGGATGAAGGTCAGCCGGCCGCCCTCGGCCTTCTTGTCCTGCGCCATGTGGCTGACCAGCCGGTCGGCGTCGAACGGACGGCCGGGCAGGGCGGCGAGTTCGGTCGGCAGCCCCGCCGCGGCGATGGCGGCGGCCGCGCGGGCCGCGTCCTGGCCGCGGCAGAGGCCCTGCGCGGCGGAGAACCGGAACGCCAGCGCCTGGCCGGCCGCCACCGCCTCGCCGTGCAGCAGCGCCGCGCCGAAGCCGGTCTCGGCCTCCAGCGCATGGCCGAAGGTGTGCCCCAGGTTGAGCAGGGCGCGCCGCCCCTGTTCCGTCTCGTCCTCGGCTACGATCCCGGCCTTCATCTCCACCGAACGCGCGACGGCGTGGCTTAGCGCCGCCGGCTCGCGCGCCAGCACCGCCGGGCCGTTCCCCTCCAGCCACTCGAAGAAGCCGAAGTCGCCCAGCAGGCCGTACTTGATCACCTCGGCGTAGCCGGCGCGCATCTCGCGGTCCGATAGGGTCGCCAGCACGTCCAGGTCGGCCAGCACCAGCCGCGGCTGGTGGAAGGCGCCCACCAGGTTCTTGCCGGCCGCCACGTCGATGGCGGTCTTGCCGCCCACCGATGAGTCCACCTGGGCCAGCAGCGTGGTGGGGATCTGCACGAAGTCGATGCCGCGCTTGAAGACGGCCGCCGCGAAGCCGGCGAGGTCGCCGACCACGCCGCCCCCGAAGGCGGTCACCACGTCACCCCGGTCGAGCTCCAGCGCCAGCAGCCGGTCGATGAGGTCGGCGAGGCCTTGGAAGCTCTTGGTCTGTTCGCCGGGCGGGACGATCACCGGAGAGGCCTCGATCCCGGCCGCCACCAGCGCCTGCGTCAGCCGCGCCCCGTGCAGGCCCCAGACCGTCTCGTCGCTGACCACCGCCGTCCGCCGCCGCTTCAGGAAGGGCGCCATGAGCTCACCGGCCCGGTCGATCAGGCCGCGACCCACCAGCACCTCGTAGCTGCGCCCGCCCAGCCCGACGGGGATCGCCCGCGTCATCGCGCCGGCTCGCCGAGGAAGGCGGCCAGCGCCTTCATCACCTGGTCGACCGTCACGTTGTGGGCCGCATCGCCCGTCTCCACCGTGATGTCGGCCTGGGCGTAGAACGGATAGCGCGCCTGCGCCTGCGCCTGCAGCACCTGCAGCGGGTCCTTGCCGGCCAGCAGCGGCCGGGTGTCCTTGCGCGCCACCCGCCGGGCCAGCACCTCCAGGTCGGCCTTCAGCCAGACGGAGATCGCGCGCGATTTGATGACCTCGCGGGTCTGGTCGTTCATGAACGCGCCGCCGCCGGTCGCCAGCACGTGCGGCGGCAGGTCGAGCAGGCGCGCGATCACCCGCCGCTCGCCCTCGCGGAAGGCGGCTTCGCCGAGGTCGGAGAAGATATCGGAGATCGACCGCCCGGCGGCGGCCTCCACCTCGGCGTCCGTGTCGCGGAACGGAAGCTCCAGCGCATTGGCGAGCCGGCGTCCGACGCTGGACTTGCCGACTCCCATCAGGCCCACGAGGGCGATGGTGCGGTGGCGCAGCGGTTCGTAGCGGTCCATCAACGGCGAAGGCTTACACGAGCCCGCGGCCTCGCGCCAACTTCGCGCGCTCGCTATGATCGGACCATGCTGCGCCGCCCGATCCTCCTCGCCGCCCTCGCCGCGATGGGCCTCGCCGGCGCCGCGGCGGGACAGCCGGGCGCCCCCGCGCCGGCCCCGCCGCCGGCCGCTGCGCCAGGCCAGGGCGTGCAGGTGACCGCGCTGGCCGCGCCGGACGCCTTCACCGCGCCGGGCCGCGCCACCGGCCTGCCCCAGACGCTCTGGCC
>JBJMQX010000051.1:0-15663 GCA_045802455.1 Phenylobacterium sp.
GGCCGGCCGTTCAACCTGGGCAGTCCCAAGCAGATCGGCGACATCCTCTATGGGGACCTCGGCCTCGCCGGCGGCAAGAAGACCGCCACCGGCGCCTGGGGCACCGACGCCTCGGTGCTCGAGGAACTGGCCGCCCAGGGCCATGAGCTGCCGCGCCTGCTGCTCGACTGGCGCCAGCTCTCCAAGCTCAAGGGCACCTATACCGAGGCCCTGGTCGCCGCGGTCAGCGAACGCTCGGGCCGGGTGCACACCTCCTTCGCCCTGGCCTCGACCACCACGGGTCGGCTCTCCTCGTCGGACCCCAACCTGCAGAACATCCCGATCCGCACCGAGGAAGGCCGCAAGATCCGCCGCGCCTTCATCGCCGAGCCGGGCCATGTCCTGATCAGCGCCGACTACAGCCAGATCGAGCTTCGGCTGCTCGCCCACATCGGCGACATCCCGCAGCTGAAGAAGGCCTTCGCCGACGGCCTCGACATCCACGCCATGACCGCCTCGGAGATGTTCGGCGTGCCGGTGGAAGGCATGCCCGCCGAGACGCGCCGGCGCGCCAAGGCGATCAACTTCGGCATCGTCTACGGCATCTCGGCCTTCGGCCTCGCCAACCAGCTCGGCATCCCGCAGGGCGAGGCGGCGGCCTTCATCAAGACCTACTTCGAGCGCTTCCCCGGCATCCGCACCTACATGGACCGCATGCAGCGGCAGGTGCGCGCCGAAGGGTTCGTGACCACCATCTTCGGCCGCAAGATCTACATCCCGGCGGCCCAGGGGCGCAGCCAGGCGGAGCGCAGCTTCGGCGACCGCGCGGCGATCAACGCCCCGATCCAGGGCGCGGCGGCCGACGTGATGCGCCGGGCGATGGTGCGGATGCCGGGCGCGCTGCGCGAGGCGGGGCTGGCGGCGAAGATGCTGCTGCAGGTGCACGACGAACTGGTGTTCGAGGCGCCCGAGGCCGAAGCCGAGGCGGTGATCGCCGTCGCCAAGCGGATCATGGAACGCGCCGCCGAACCCGCCGTCGCGCTCAGCGTGCCGCTGGTGGTGGAAGCCCGCGCCGCCGCCAACTGGGACGACGCGCACTAGGGATGGCGCGGATCGGGATCAGCCCTCCTTCGCCAAGGCTTCGGAGGGCATCCTACGTAGCGCCTTCGACGCGAAGCAGGATGGTGGAGCCGAGGGGAGTCGAACCCCTGACCTCCTCATTGCGAACGAGGCGCTCTACCAACTGAGCTACGGCCCCCAGGGAGTTCCCAGGAAGGCGCGGAATAACCCTTTTGCGGGCGGGCCTGTCAAGCCGCCTCGGCGCCGACCCCAGCAGAGGCTTGGCCTTTTGCGCCGGGGGCGAAGCGGGCTAAGAACCCGGCATGGGAAGCTTCCTCTATTTCATCGTCGACGGGCTGCTGCAGCTGCTGGCGCTGGCGATCATCGTCAGCGCGATCATGTCGTGGCTGGTGGCGTTCGACGTGATCAACCTCAGGAACCAGTTCGTCCACAGCCTGAGCCGCTTCCTGGACGCCGTGACGCGGCCGATCCTGCGGCCGGTGCAGAAGGTGATCCCGCCGCTCGGGGGCGTGGACATCAGCCCGATCATCGTGCTGCTGCTCATCCAGGGCGTGCGCCTCTACCTGCTGCCGCTGATCTTCGCCCCGATCATCGCGGCTCTGCACTGACAGGTGCGGCTCACCGTCCGCGTGACGCCGCGGGGCGGGCGCGACGCGGTCGAGGGCTGGGCGCGCGACGCTGACGGCCGCCTCCTGCTCAAGCTGCGGGTGTCGGCCGCCGCCGCCGACGGCGCCGCAAACGCCGCGGTGATCGCGCTCCTTGCGAAGACACTGGGCCGGCCGAAATCCGCCATCGCGCTGGTCGCAGGCGCGTCTTCGCGAGTGAAGCGGCTCGAGATCGAAGGCCTGGACGAGGAGACGCTGTTCACGATCCTGGGAGCCCCTTCGCCGCCAGGATGAGAATTCGTATGGGGCCAGGAACTTATCATTTGCTACTTGGTTAGGGGCCATGACCGGACGCGAACACCTTCGGTCATGGGCCGGCCCGGCCAACACCCCTGGCATCCCCCGACCGCGCCGGGCCGGCCCCACTACCCTTCCACCCTAGCCTTCGGGCGCGCCGCGGCGCCAAGATGGCGGCATGTCCGCAGATCGCCTCCGGCAGGGCGCCACGCGCGCCGACCTCGCCCGCCTGATCGCGGACGCACGCCGGCTGGTGGTGTTCACCGGCGCCGGCATCTCCACCGAGTCCGGGATTCCCGACTTCCGCTCGCCGGGCGGGGTCTGGAGCAAGATGCAGCCGATCTATTTCCAGGATTTCGTCTCCGATCCGGCCAAGCGCCGCGAGGCCTGGGAGCGGGCCTTCACCGGCCGGGCCGGCTGGACCGGCCGCGAGCCCAACGCCGGGCACCACGCCGTCGCCCGGCTGGTCGGGAGCGGGAAGGTCACCGTGGTGGTCACCCAGAATGTCGACAACCTGCACCAGGCCTCCGGCGTGCCGGCCGACAAGGTGATCGAGCTGCACGGCAACGCCAGCTACGCCAAGTGCCTGGAGTGCGAGGAGCGGCACGAACTGGCGGAGCTGAAGGAAAGCTTCCTGAAGGCCGGCGAGATCCCCTACTGCCGCCGGTGCGGCGGGCTGGTGAAGACCGCCACCATCTCGTTCGGCCAGGCCATGCCCGCCGAGCCGATGGCGCGCGCCGAGGCGGCGACGCTGGACTGCGACACCTTCCTGGTGCTGGGCTCGTCGCTGGTGGTCTACCCCGCGGCCGGCTTCCCGCTGATGGCCAAGCAGCACGGGGCGCGCCTGGGCATCGTCAATCGCGAGCCGACCGACCTGGACGGGTTCGCCGACCTGGTGCTGCACGACGAGATCGGCCCGGCGATGACCGCGGCCGTCGCGGCGAACTGAGCGCCTATTTCGGCGCCGGAGCCGCGGCCTTGGGGGCCGGTGTGGCGCCGGCGGGCGGCGTCGCGCCCGGCGGCGGTGCGAAGCTCGTCTGCAGCGACTTGATCCCGGACTGCACCAGCGGGCCGCAGCGGGCCAGTTCCGGCTGGATGCTGAAGCCCTGCAGCTTGAGCTCTTCGGCGTGCACCGCGGCCGGCACGTTGAGGCCCGGCGCCCGGGCGCTGAGGCGGCCCATGTAGAAGATCGCCCCGACTTGGGCCAGTTGCTGGCGCTGCTTGTCCTGGCCGAGCACCGCCATGGCGATCAGGCAGCGGACATCGGCGGACGTCGGGTTCGCGGCCGGCGGCGCAGCGGGGGCAGCAACCGGAGCGGCGGCCGGGGGCGCCGCCGGACTGGCGGGCGGCGCGGCGGTGGCTGCGGAGCCGGCGAGAAGCAACGCAGACGCGGCGGATATCGTTGAAAACTTTCGCATTCACACCTCTGCACGTTGGCTGGCCGCGGCTATTGCGGACAGGTCGGCGATTCCCGCAGCGGAATGGCACGCTTTTCGGCGGATGTCCCCTAGACCCTGAGCCTATTGGCTCGAATCAAGGGCTCTAGATGATTTTCGGCTCGGCCGGCGCGTTCGGCGTCAGCCCACCCTCGAGCAACGCGCCCCAGACCGCCTCCGGGCTCTCGGCGAAGCGGAAGATCGCCAGGTCGGCGGCGTCGACCATGCCCGCGTCCACCAGCGCATCGAAGGAAACCACGCTGCGCCAATAGGCCTCGTCGAACAGCACCACCGGGATCGGCGGCGCCTTGCCGGTCTGGCGAAGGGTGAGGATCTCGAACAGCTCGTCGAAGGTGCCGAACCCGCCCGGGAACACCACCAAGGCCCGGGCGCGCATCGCCAGGTGCATCTTGCGCATCGCGAAGTAGTGGAAGCGGAAGGTCAGCTCCGGGGTCGACCAGGCGTTGGGCTCCTGCTCGTCCGGCAGGGTGATGTTGAAGCCGATCGAGGGCGCGCCGGCGTCGGCCGCGCCACGGTTGGCGGCCTCCATGATCCCTGGCCCGCCGCCGGTGGCGACGACGTTGTCGCGGACCCTGTCGCCCGACAGGATCGCGCCGCCGCGCTTCGAGGCGAGCTCTGCGAAGGCGCGGGCGGCGGCGTACCAGGCGGGCTGGCGCCCCGGCCCGTCCTCACGCACGCGGGCGCCGCCGAACACCACGATCGTCGAGCGCACGCCCCACGCGGCCAGCGCCTCGTCCACCTTGGCGAACTCCAGCAGGAAACGGACGCCGCGCATCGGCGGGCTGAGCAGGAAGTCCTGGTCGAGCGCGGCCAGCCGATAGGCCGGCGAAGCCAGCTGGGCGGCGTTGGACGGTGGATCTCGGCTGGGCATCGGCGCTCCGGGTGCGGGGCTCAGACCACGATGCCACGGCGCAGCATCGGCAAGTGAGCGGAGAAGATGGTGCCGCCTGGGTGACTCGAACACCCGACCTACGCATTACGAATGCGCCGCTCTACCGGCTGAGCTAAGGCGGCCCAAAAGGGCTTTCCGGACCCGGAACCGTAAGCCGGTTCGCGAAGAGGCGCCTATTTAGCGGCTCTCGACCCACGCGCCAAGCGCCGGCTCGCGTGGAGCGACGAGGCCCCGTCCCGTCGCGGCTTTCGCCCGAGCGCGAACGTTAGGTGGAAAGACGCCGCGGCGGCGTCTAAACGGAGTGCCGGATGACTGAGCGGAACCGCGACGGCCCATGAGCGACACCAGCGCCTACATTTCGGCCCAGCGCGCCGAGCAGGATAGGGCCGAGGCGCGGCAGGCCAATCTCGACCGGGCCGCGCGAACGATCTGGGAAACCCCGGACGGGAAGCTCCCGCCGCTGCCGCTCATCCAGACGATCGGCAGCCACGACCTGGCGCATTTTCGCGACAACGGGTCACGGTTCTTCCGGGAGATCGCCAGCCGGCTCCTGCTGACCGAAGCGTCCACTGTGCTGGACCTCGGCTGCGGCTGCGGACGGATGGCCATTCCGTTCGTCAATTTCCTGACTGAGGGCCGCTTCTACGGCTGCGACGTCTGGCCGGAAGGCATCGCCTGGTGCGAGGAGAACCTCACCAGCCGCGGCAACGCCTCGTTCCACCTTCAGCCGGCTGCGAACAACTACTACTTCACCGACTTCGAAGCCTCGAAGAAGAACGACTTCAAGTTGGAGTGGCTCGAAGACGGAGTCCTGGACGCCTCCTACGCGATCTCGGTGTTCACCCACCTGATCCGCGAGGACGCGCAAAGCTATCTGTCGGAAATCGCCCGAGGAACCAAGGTTGGCGGCCTGGGCTACTTCACATTCTTCGTCATCGATAAGTATTTCGCCGCTTACCGCGATCGCACCGGAAACCACGCGGCGCTCTCGGAATCCAAGACCGATCCCGGGTGCTTCTACGCCTACAGCGGACAGGATTTCTTCGGCGGCTTCACCATGGACGCGCTGCAGGAGATGTTGGCCGAGGCGGGATGGGCGATCATCGGCTTCGAGCTGGGGTCGTGGGCCGCGAAGCCCGGCGCCATCAACTACCAGGACACCTTCATCGTGGAACGCCGCGCCTGATCTGAGGCGGCGCCTATTTGGCGGCCCTCGGGGTGGTCGCCAGGCGGCGGCGGCGCGACCGCGCGGCGCGGGGCGGGGCGGCCTCCTCCGCCGGCTCGGCGTCGTCGTAGCTCCCCTCCTCGACCGGATAGTGCATCGGCTCGTGGCCCCCATCCTCGGAAAGGGCGGCGGTGATGAAGGGCGTGGAGTCGGCGTAGGCGATCGGCAGCTCCGGCAACTCGGAGAGGGCGCGCTCGTGGCGCTCGAAGCGCGGATGAATGAGCTCGCCGGTCTCGGCGTAGGTGGAGACCAGCCGCGCCCAGTCGGCGGCCTGATAGGCGAAGGCGCGGCCCTCCGGATCGAGGTCCGACCAGTCCGGCTCCTGGGCGGCGTTCATGCCCTGGGCAAGCCACAGGCGCGCCTCGTCCGGCTGGCCGGAGGCGAATGCGATACGGGCGTTGAGGCCGGCGATCCGGGCGGTGACGGGCTCGCCTTGCAGCGCGGCCATCGCCTGTCGGGCGGCGGCGGCGTCTCCGGCCACCAGGGCGGCCTCGGCGGCCAGCAGGCGACTCTCGCGGTGGCCGGGGTTCTGGGCGGCGAGTTCGCTCAGGCGCTGGCCCCGCTCCTTCGGGGTCTCCGAGGTCTTCAGGTCGCGATAGGCGAGCCAGAGCGCCGGGTGCGGCTCCGCCTTCCAGGCGTTCTCGATCACCGCCTGGGCGCGGCCCACCTTGCCCTCGTCGGCCAGCAGGCGGGCGGCCATCACCACGCCCGGCGCGAAGCCCGGCTGGCTGCGCGCCGCCTCGACCGCGCCGTCCAGGGCCTGGGCGCGGGCCTTGGGCTCGGACGAGTGCTCCAGCTGCGCGGCGAGCGCGGCCAGCAGGGCGGCGCGGGCCCGCTCGGCGGTGACCGGCGGGACGATCTTGCGGTCGGCCGCGTTCTTCACGAGGTCGAGGCCGGCGCTCCACTCGCCGGCCGCCAGGCGGGCCTCCAGCAGGGTGCGCCAGGCCCACCGCGCGCTGCGGGTCTCGCCGAACGCCTCCTGGGCGTGGCGCAGCGCCGTCTCGCGCTCACCCTGGGCGAGGGCCAGCTGCATCAGCCCCTTATGGCCGGCGAGCCGCATGTCCGGGAAGCTCAGCATGGCGGCGTAGGCGGCCTGGGCGGCGGGGATGTCGCCGGCGGCCTCGGCGGCCTGGGCGGCCAGCACGCGGACCAGCCCCGGGGTCTCTTCGGCGAGCTCGGCCGCCTTCTGGGCGAGGCGGCGGGCCTCGGAGCCGTCGCCGGCGGCGGCGGCCAGGAAGCCGCGGGTCAGGGTCTCGCCCGCCTGGCGGCGGCGGCTTTCCGCCCGCTGGCGCTCGGCCCGGCGCGGAGCCTCCAGGATCCACAGCAGGGTGCGCCAGGCGACCGCGACCACCAGGCCCGCAAGCAGAGCGATCAGCACGGCGGCCGAGGCGGTCATGTCGGCGCGCCAGCCCAGCCAGGTGACGCTGGCTTGGCCCGCGTCGCCCACGAAGACGAGCCAGGCCACGACGACGGCGGCCAGCGCCAGGACGACCAGGCCGGAGCGGATCACGCGGCCGGCCCCCGCGTCTCGGCGGCGAGCTCCTGCAGCGCACGGGCCCGCAGGGCCTCGGCGTCGCGGTCGATCTCGGCGCGGCGCTCGGCGCGGGCGCGCCAGGGACCGATGGCGTCGCGGGCGGCGGGCGGAAGGCGGTCCAGCAGCTTGAGCGCCCGGTCAAGGTCGCCGTCGGCGACCAGTCGCTCGGCGCGCGCCAGCAGCGCGTCAGGGCTGTCGCCGGGCACATCGCCGACCCGGCGCAGGCTGACCACCTTGGAGAGCATGTAGACGAGGCGGTCGCCCAGCCCCGCCTTCTCCCCCGGCGCGTGGGCGGCGCTGGCGGCGCGGGCGGCGTAGTCGGGGAAGCTGGCGGCCAGCGCGGTGCGGCTTGGCGCGCCGCTGGCGGCGAAGCGGGCGAGGGCCGCCAGCTCCGGCGACGGCGGGCCGCTGGCGCTGTACGCGGCCACGGCGTCCGCGAAAGGTCCGGTCGACTGCGAGGCGTCGGCGATGGTGGCGGCGGCCAGCGCCGAGGCGGCGGCCTGGCTCACATGCGCCTGGCGGCTTTCGAGGATGCCCATCCGCGCGTTCAGCCGCGCGAGGTCGACCGAGGGCGGGCGCGCCTCTTCCGGCGCCGGCGGCGGCGTGACGGCGACCGGCGCTGTCGCCGCCGCGGGCTCGGGCGGCGGCGCGGATTCGCCGGCGTGCGCCGCGGGACGGCCAGCGAACCAGCGCGGCAGGAAGTTCGCCACGGCCACTCCGGCCAGCACGCAGAGCACGCCGAACGCGATCATCGCCCAGAAGGTCGCGCCCAGCAGCGGCCGTGGCCGATAGTGGGCCGGATCCTTGGGCGGAGTGATGTCCGAGGCGTCGGTCATGAGGCCGTCAGGAGCTCCGGTCGATCAGGTTGAGCAGCGCCGCTTCGAGCGGCATCGGCGGGAAGGCGCGCGCGGCGAGCGGCGTGCGGGCGAGCGGCTTGACCACCGCCTTGGAGAGGCCGAGCGCCCGCATCCTGGGCGCGGGATGCGCCTTCAGCACGCCAGCCAGCACCTTGGCGGCGCGCGGCGAATGCAGCAGGGCGGCGTCGGCCTGCACCAGGCGGTCGGCGATCTCGGGCTGCAACTGCACCGCGGCGGTCTCGTAGAGGATCAGATGGCGCGACCGGATACCGTACTTCTCCAGCGCGCCCGCCAGGTCGCCGGCCGGCTCCGCCGCGCCCGGGTGCAGCACCGCGCCGCGCAGTTCGGTCCGCCGCTGGCCGATGCCCTCGGCAAGCGCCTCGACGTCGCCATCCGCGGACAACACCAGCCGAAAACCCGCCGCGCGCGCCGCCTGCGCCGTCGCCGAGCCCACGGCGAAGACCCTGAGCGAACGTTCCGGCGAGAGGTCGGCGAAGGCGCGCACGCCATTGGCGCTGGTGAAGGCGAGCGCGGCGATGCCCGCCAGGTCCACCTGCGCCTCGGAAACCGGTTGCACCATCAGCAGCGGGGCTACGAGCGCATCATGGCCCAGGGCCCGCACGCGTTGGGCGGTGACGTCGGCGCCGGGCTGGGCGCGGGTGATCCAAATGGTTTGACGACGGCGAGCCATCCGATCCTTCTAGCGCAGATCAGCTTAACCTTCCGCAAACCGTGTTCAGACGCGGCCTCAGAACGTGATCGCGTCTCCGGCCTCGTCCTTGACGGCAATGCCGATGGAAAGGCCGAGCGCGCGGGCGGAAGCTTCCGCGTCGGCAAGCTCTGTGAGATCGGCCTCGCCCGCGTGGCGGAAACGGGCCCGGCCATCGGGCGAGAGCGCCTCGACCACGAGTTTGAGGCGCGCGCCGTCGAACCAGGCGTGGGCGCCGATGGCGGTCTTGCAGGAGCCTTCCAGGGCGTAGAGCGCGCCGCGTTCGGCGGCCACGGCGACGGCCGAGGGGCCATGGCGGATGGCCTGCACCCAGTCCGCCTCGCGGTCGGCGGCGCGCGTCTCGATGGCGAGCGCGCCCTGCCCCGGCGCCGGCGGACGCTCGACGGGGTCGATCAGGCTCTTCGGAAGGTGACCGAGGCCCAGGCGCTTCAGGCCGGCGAAGGCCAGCAGGATGGCGTCGGCCTGCCCGGCCTCCAGCTTGGCCAGCCGCGTATCGACGTTGCCGCGCAGCATCTGCACGTCCAGGTCGGGGCGCACGTGCAGCGACTGGGCTTGGCGGCGCAAGCTGGCGGTGCCGAGCACGGCGCCCTGCGGCAGCGCCTCCAGCCGCTCGGCGGTCTTGCTGAGGAAGGCGTCGCGCGGGTCCTCGCGCTCCGGGATGGCGGCGATGCAGAGGCCGTCGGGCAGGACCGCGGGCATGTCCTTCAGCGAATGGACCGCGCAGTCGATGCGGCCATCGAGCATCGCCTCCTCGATCTCCTTGGTGAACATGCCCTTGCCGCCAATCTCCAAAAGGCGGCGGTCCTGCACGCGGTCGCCGGTGGTGGTGATGACGATGAGGGGCGCTGCGGCGGCGACGGCGGCGGCGTCCTCGGGGTCCGCGCCCAGCGCCTGGGCGATGCGGCGCTGCATGTGGCCGGCCTGCGCGAGGCTCAGCTTGGAGCCGCGGGCGCCGATCCTGACTTGTTGCGTGGCCACGGGCGGAAGGTTACCTCGGAACGGACTCGACCCCGCGCCTGCTACAGGAGCGGACTCCCCGCGGCAACCGGATGACCCCCATCACCGATCAGGGCCACACCACGCAAACCGTCCTCGGCCTGGAGACCAGCTGCGACGAAACCGCCGCGGCGGTGGTGCGGCGTGGGCCGGACGGCGTTGTGGAGGTGATGTCCTCGGTCGTCGCCAGCCAGATCGCCGCCCACGCACCGTTCGGCGGGGTGGTGCCGGAGATCGCGGCGCGAGCCCACGTGGAGGTCATCGACGCCATCGCCGGGCGCGCGCTGGCAGAGGCGCGAGTTGGGTTTGCGGACCTCACCGGTGTCGCGGCCACCGCCGGCCCCGGCCTTGTGGGCGGGGTGATGGTGGGACTGTCGTTCGGCAAGGCGGTGGCCCTGGCCCGCGGCCTTCCCCTTGTGGCGGTGAACCACCTGGAGGGCCATGCGGTCTCCGCGCGCCTGGCGGCCAGGGTCGACTATCCGTTCCTGCTGCTGCTGGTCTCCGGCGGGCATTGCCAGTTGCTGGCGGTTGAGGGCGTCGGGGCCTGCAGCCGGCTCGGCTCGACGATCGACGACGCGGCCGGCGAAGCCTTCGACAAGATCGCCAAGACGCTTGGCCTGCCCTACCCCGGCGGCCCGGCGCTGGAGGCGCTCGCGGAGCGCGGCGACGCCGAGCGGTTCACGCTGCCGCGCATGCTGCTGGGGCGCAAGGACTGCGACTTCTCGTTCTCCGGCCTGAAGACCGCCGCGGCCCGCATCGCCGAGGGCCTGACCAGCGAGGGCGACCGGCGCGACCTCGCCGCCGCGGTTCAGGCGGCGATCGCCGGCCAGCTCGCCGAGCGCAGCGACCGGGCCATGGCGGCCTATGCGGCGGAGCATGGCGGACGCGAGCGGCGCTTCGTGGTCGCGGGCGGGGTCGCGGCCAACCGGGCGGTGCGTGCGCGGCTGGAGGCCACCGCCGCGGCGCGAGGGTTCTCCTTCACAGCCCCGCCACTCGCCTACTGCACGGACAACGCGGCCATGATCGCGCTTGCCGGCGCCGAGCGGCTGGCGCTGGGCATCTCCGATCCGCTGGACGCGCCGGCCCGCCCGCGCTGGCCGCTGGACGAGGCCGCCGCCACGGCCAGCCCGACCCACGTCCCCGGCCGCAAGGGGGCCAAGGCGTGACGCGGGCCGGCGTCATCGGCGGCGGCGCCTGGGGGACGGCGCTGGCCCAGGTCTGCGCCCGGGCGGGGCTCGCCACCACGCTTTGGGCGCGCGAGGCCAAGGTGGTGGCCAACGTCAACGCCGCCCACGAGAACCGCCTGTTCCTGCCTGGCGTGGCGCTGGAGCCCGCGATCCGCGCGACCGGCGACTTCGGTGACCTCGCCGACGCCGACCTGGTGCTGGCGGTCGCGCCGGCCCAGCACCTGCGCGCTGCGCTGACCGCGTTCGCCCCGCACGTCCGCGACGGCCTGCCGGTCCTGCTCTGCGCCAAGGGCATCGAGCAGGGATCGCTGAAGCTGATGACCGAGGTGCTGGCCGAGACCGCGCCGCAGGCGCAGCCGGCGGTGCTGTCCGGGCCCAGCTTCGCGGGCGAGGTGGCGCGCGGACTGCCCACCGCGGTGACGCTCGCCTGCTCGGACGAGGGCTGCGCCCAGTCGCTGGGCGAGGCCATCGCGACGCCGACGTTCCGGCCCTACTTCGCCACCGACATGATCGGCGCCGAGGCGGGTGGCGCGGTGAAGAACGTGCTGGCCATCGCCTGCGGCATCGTCGAGGGCCGCGGCCTGGGCCGCAGCGCGCACGCCGCCCTGATCACCCGCGGGTTCTCCGAGCTGACGCGGCTCGCGGTCGCCCTGGGCGGCCAGGCGGAGACGGTGGCGGGACTGTGCGGCCTGGGCGACCTGGTCTTGACCTGCTCGAGCCCGCAGTCGCGCAACATGAGCGTGGGCCTGGCGCTGGGCCGCGGCCAGACGCTGGACGAGGCGCTCTCCGGCAAGCTCTCGGTGGCGGAGGGTGTGGCCTCTGCGCCGGCCGTGCGGCAGCTGGCGAGGAAGCTCGGCGTCGACGTGCCGATCTGCGAGGCCACCGCCGCCATCCTGGCGGGCGAAGCAGGCGTCGACGAGGCGATCCGCGGCCTACTCGCGCGGCCGCTCAGGGAGGAATAGATGGCGCTGTTTGTGCTCACCTGCCTCGACAAGCCGGGCGCGCTCGACCTGCGCATGGCGACACGCGAACGGCACCTCGCCTGGCTCAAGACGCGCCCGGGGGAGCTGAAGCTGGGCGGGCCGTTCCTGGACGCCGCCGGCGACATGGCCGGCTCGCTGATGATCGTCGAGGCCGCCGACCTGGCGGCCGCCAGGGCGTTCAACGCGGCGGATCCCTATACGCAGGCGGGGCTCTGGCAGAGCGTCGACGTCCGGCCCTTCCGCGTGACCATTGGCCAGCTCTAGCCACGACAATCCGGCTCGCCCGCCGGCCGGCCAGCGGCTCTGCGCCTTGGCCGAGATCGCCGACCCAGGCGCCAAGGGCTTCCGGTTCCGCGCCGAGACGCGCCTGTTCGCCGCCTTCCTGGTGCGCCGGGGCGACGACGTTTCAGGCTGGATCGATCAATGCCCGCACGCCGGCTGGCCGCTGGGCGCCTTCGACGACCGTTACCTGACCCGCGACGGGGCGCACATCCTGTGCACCGGCCACGGAGGCCTGTTCGATCTCTCAGGCCGCGGCGTCACCACACCCTGCGTCGGCCAGCACCTGACGCCCTGGCCTGTGGCGGTGCGCGCCGGCGAGGTGTTCACGGCCTGAAACGCCTGCCCCGAGCGCCGGCCGCGTCGTAAGCTGAATGACAGCCGCGAAAAGGAGCCCTCGCCATGCGCCTCGCCGTTTGCGTGACCGCCCTCGCCCTGGTCTGCGCCAGTCCGGCGCTCGCCGCCATGAGCCTCACCAGCCCGGACCTGACGCCCGGCGGAGCGATGCCGGTCCAGCACATCTATCCGCGCTGCGGCGGCCAGAACGTCTCGCCGGAGCTCGCCTGGAGCGGCGCGCCGGCCGGGACCAGGAGCCTGGCCCTGACGATGATCGACATGGACGTGAAGCCGGCGCTCTGGTCGCACTGGATCGTCGTCGACCTGCCTCCCACCGCGGCCGGTCTGCCCCGCGGAGTGAAGGCCCTGCCGGCGCCGGCGCACGCCATCGTCAGCAACTTCGGCGAGGCCGCCTACGACGGGCCCTGCCCGCCGCCGGGTTCCGGCGTCCACCACTACCAGTTCACGATCTGGGCGATGAAGGCGCCGAGCGTCAGCCTTCCCGCCGACGCCAAGGCGCCGGAGGTGATCGCCACGCTCACTGCGGGGTCGCTGGCCAAGGCGTCGCTGACGGTGAGCGTCGCGGCGAAGGCGCGTTAGGCCGGCGCGACCTCGGCGCTGAACGCCGCCACGTCCTCGACTAGGCCCGCCGCCGCGGCGGCCACCAGCTCGCCGCCCTTCTCGGGTGACGCCTGGCCGGGGTCGGAGCCCATGCGTCCGTCGGGATAGCGGGCGCGGAAGTCCAGCGCCTCGCGGATCGGGCCGGTCGGCGCCACCTGCGGCGCGTAGTTGGCCGACTTGATGGCGTCAGGATAGCCCCACTGGGTCACCGCGATCTCCGACGGCGTCGCATGGCTGCCGTGGCCGGTGGGGAACTGGCGGTTGGCCAGCGCCATGACGCCCTTCAGCTCCCACCAGTTCTTGAGCTTGCAGGCGAACCCGCGGTTGCGGCCGGAGAAGGTCGCCTCGGCATAGAGCTCGGAGAAGGCGGCCTCGATGGTGGCGACATTGCCGCCGTGCCCGTTCAGGAAATAGAGCCGCTCGAAGCCGGCCAGCCCCAGGCTGCGGCACCAGTCGAAGATCGCCGCCATGAAGGTGGAGGGGCGAAGCGCGATGGTGCCCGGGAAGCCCAGATGGTGCTGGGCCATGCCGATGTTGAAGGTCGGCGCGACCAGCAGCTCGGGATGCTGTCGCTGCGCCTCGTGGGCGATGATCTCCGGACACAGCCAGTCGGTGCCGAGCAGGCCGGTCGGCCCGTGCTGCTCGTTGGAGCCGATGGGGATCACCACCGTCTTCGAGCGCTTCAGGTAGTCCTCGATCTCCTGCCAGGTGGAGAGGTGCAGCAGCATGCGGAAAGCCGTCCTTTGCAGATTCCCGTCGGGCTTAGAGCCTGAGCGAGCCCGCGGCTAGCGCTTCGCTTTAGCGGCGGGCGGCGGCGGCAGGGCGACGACCTTCAGCTCGGTGGCCTGCATGCCGGTGAGCCGCCACACCCCGTCGCGCTTGGCGAACGACAGGATGCAGCGCGCCTGGCTCGGATCGCCCAGGCAGACGTGGCTCTTGTCCGCGACCTTCATCAGCACCGCCACCTGGGCGGCGGTGGGCGCGGCCGGCACGGGCCGCCCGCTGCGCGCCTCCACCAGCCGGAACGCCTCGGGGGTGATCATGCGGTCCAGGGCGAAATCGGAGGCGCCCCCTTCCACGTCCAGCCCATTGGCGCGGGCCAGGTCGGCGAGCTGGCCGCGCAGCGCGCTGCGCAGGGCCGGCCGGTCGATACTGGCCTCGAACGCCTTGCGGTCGCCGTCATGAACGGCGTCGAGGAAGCGGGCGACGCCCTGGGCGGCGTCGGCGCGGACGTCCAGGCTGCAGCCGGTGAGACCCGGCGCGGTGAGCGCCAACACGAGCAGGGAAACGGCGGCCAGCGCGCCCGGACGGAACATGCGCCGGACCATGGCCAGCGTCGCGCCGAGGGGCAAGCTTGAGCGGCGAGGTTGTTGCGCGCACCGGCCCTCTCCGCATACTGCCTTCAGGAGCCAGTTCCGGGAGCGCCCCAGTGTCCGACAACGAAGTCTTTCCGGTTCCGAAGGAATGGGCGGAGAAGGCGATCATGGGCGCCGCCGCCTATGAGGCCGCGGTGGCCCGCGTGGAGGCCGACCCCGACGGCTATTGGACCGAGGTCGCGGCGCGCCTGGACTGGATCAAGCCCTTCACCCAGGTGAAGGACGTCTCGTTCGACAAGGACGACTTCCGGGTCCGCTGGTACGCCGACGGCGTGCTGAACGTGTCGGTGAACTGCATCGACCGGCACCTGCCGCACCGGGCCGACCAGACCGCCTTCATCTGGGAAAGCGACGACGGGGCCACCAGCGACCGGATCAGCTACGGCCAGCTGCATTCGGAAGTCTGCCGGATGGCCAACGTGCTCAAGGGCAAGGGCGTCAAGAAGGGTGACCGGGTCACCATCTACCTGCCGATGATCCCGCAGGCGGCCTACGCCATGCTGGCCTGCGCGCGGATCGGGGCGATCCATTCGGTGATCTTCGGCGGCTTCTCGCCGGACTCGATCGCCAACCGCATCCAGGACTGCGACTCCAAGATCGTGATCACCGCCGACGAGGGCCTGCGCAGCGGCAAGCCGGTGCCCCTGAAGCGCAACGTCGACGAGGCGCTGGAGAGTTGCCCGGGCGTCACAGACGTGATCGTCGTGCGCCGCACCGGCGCCGACGTGCCGATGACCGAAGGCCGCGACATCTTCTATTCGCAGGTGAAGGCGACGGTCTCCGACCAGTGCGATCCCGAGCCGATGAACGCCGAGGACCCGCTGTTCATCCTCTACACCTCGGGCTCGACGGGGAAGCCGAAGGGCGTGCTGCACACCACCGGCGGCTACCTGGTCTGGGCGGCGCACACCCACGAGCTGGTGTTCGATTACCGGCCGGGCGAGGTCTTCTGGTGCACCGCCGACGTGGGCTGGGTCACCGGCCACAGCTACGTGGTCTACGGCCCGCTCGCCAACGCGGCGACCAGCGTGATGTTCGAGGGCGTGCCCAACTACCCGACCTCGTCGCGGTTCTGGGAGGTCTGCGACAAGCACAAGGTGCAGATCTTCTACACCGCCCCCACGGCGTTGCGGGCGCTGATGCGCGAGGGCGACGAGCCGGTGACGCGCCACAGCCGCGCCTCGCTGCGCCTGCTCGGCACGGTCGGCGAACCGATCAATCCCGAAGCC
>JBJMQX010000052.1:0-31468 GCA_045802455.1 Phenylobacterium sp.
CCGCCGGGACGAGCCGGCGGCGGCACTTCTCGTCGTACTGCGCCTCGACCACCTCAAAGGTGACGCCGGTCAGCTTGCCGTTCTCGTGGATGAAGGCCTTCGGCACCCGGAAATTGAGGATCGGGATGTCCTCATGGATGGCGTCTTCCTTCTCCCAGGGCGAGGCCTTCATCTCCTCGAAGCCGGAGCGGACGATCACCTTGACCTCTTCGCCGCCCAGCCGGCGCGAGGTGCGGCAGCAATCCATCGCGGTGTTGCCGCCGCCCAGCACGATCACCCGCTTGCCGATCTTGTCGATGTGCCCGAACGACACCGACGAGAGCCAATCGATGCCGATGTGGATGTTGGCCCGGGCCTCTTCGCGGCCTGGGATGTCGAGGTCGCGGCCGCGGGGCGCGCCGGAGCCAACGAAGATCGCGTCGTAGCCCTCGGTCATCAGCGCCTTCAAGCTGTCCACCCGCTCGCCCAGCCTGAGCGTCATGCCGAGGCCGGTGATGTAGCCCACCTCCTCGTCGATCACCGTCTCCGGCAGGCGGAAGCGCGGGATCTGGCTGCGGATCATCCCGCCCGCCTTGGCGTCGCCGTCGAAGATGGTGATCTCGTAGCCGAGCGGCGCGAGGTCGCGCGCGACCGTCAGCGAGGCGGGCCCCGCGCCCACCATTGCGATCCGCTTGCCGTTCGAGGCGGAAGCCGGCGCCGGCATGCGAGCGGAGACATCGTCCTTGTTGTCCGCCGCGACCCGCTTCAGCCGGCAGATGGCGACTGGCTCCTCCTCCACGCGGCCGCGCCGGCAGGCGGGCTCGCAGGGGCGGTCGCAGGTGCGCCCGAGGATCCCGGGGAACACGTTCGACTCCCAGTTGACCATGTAGGCGTCGGAATAGCGGCCCTCGGCGATCAGCCGGATGTATTCGGGCACCGGCGTGTGGGCCGGACACGCCCACTGGCAATCGACGACCTTATGGAAGTAGTCGGGAGTCCACGTACTCGTACGTTGCAACAGCCAAATCCCTTCCCGCGACGCTCTCCTCCCGCAGTGGCAAGCGGCTCGTGGTCGGAGCGGGCTTGCGCGTGCGACGCGGCGTTCTCAGGAGAGGTTAGGCCCCCTTCGGCGGTCAAGCCAAGTCGATTCCTGATCGCTGATCCGTGATTTCCGCCGGAAACCGGCTTTGCCTCAAGCGAACGTGAGGCCCGCCGCAGCATTTCTGACGGGCGGGCTCAAATCCTAATGTTATCTTAAGTTCCGGGAGCCCTCCGCCGTGGCTGGACGGAAGGGTTTGGGAGACCCCGATGACGACGCCTCACGACGCCGCAGATGCGCCTGAGTCCCTGGCCGAAGCCTTGACCGAGCGCCTCGACGAACCGCCGATCGACGGCGGCGCCGGCCCACTGAGCCTGTTCCACGAGATCAACGAACGCCGAGCCCGCGTCGAGAACGCCGAGCTGCTGCAGCACCTGCGCAGCCTGTAGCTACTGCGGCAGCCGCGAGACCAGGGCCACCAGGGCGGCCTGCGAGCCGACCTCGGTCTTGCGGAACACCCCCTTCAGCAGGAACCGGCCGGAATTCACGGACACATTGCGCAGTGCGCAATAGTCGCTGAGGCTCATGCCGCCGGCGAGCGCCGTGGCCAATCGCGCCTCAGCCGGGGTGAGGCCGAACCAGGCGGCGACGCGGCTGATCTCGATGGTCCGCGCTTCCCCGCCTCCGCCGATGGAGACGATCAGGCCTGCGCCCTCCACGGCGCCGCCGAGCGCGCGGGCGGTCTGGGTGGGCACGCGGGCTGCGACCACGGCGACGCTGGCGCCGGCCGGATCCGTCGCCGTGAACGCCGCTCCAGCCGGCGGTGCGCTGCGCGACAGCTTCAGGAGCTCGCGCTGGGCGGCGAGATCGCGGAACGCCAGCCGCCCGCCGGCCAAGCTGATCACCCCGCGCGTCTCGCAACCCTCGGCTTGGCGGTTGGCGGTCATGATGCTGAGGTCCGGGCGCAGGCACAGCACGGCCGAGGCCGCTCGGTCGGACGCGGCGCCCGCGGCATCGGCCAGGAGTTCGGCATTGGCGATCCGGTGGCTGATGCGCACGGCCCGCTGGATGTGCGGCGCGAGCACGCGCAGTCCGCGCTTCAGGGCTTCCAGGTCGCGCTCGCCGGGTCCTGGCAGCACCAGCGCCAAGCGCTCGGGCCCGCGTCGGTCCAGCACCACGGCCAGCGCGCGGTTCAGCCCCCAGCGGCTCAGGAAGTCGCGGTACAGCGGACTCGCGGCAAAGTCCTCGCGGCTCATCAGCTCATCGGTGTCGACGACTGAGCCGCTGTGAAGGGGCGCGATCCGCAGTGACCAGGGGTTGCTGGCGGCGTAGACCGACGAATAGATATCCGGCACCCAGGCCGCTAGCCCGGTCGAGCCCACGAACCGCGCTCCGGCCGGATGGGTCCGCTCCCAGATCAGAAACGCCAGGTCCCACTCCAGCGGACCCAGCGCTGTGGTGATCCGCATCAGGGTGTCGTCCCAGAGCGGCGGGTCGAGCGAGCTCTCGTAAATGCGCCCGATCAGGTCATCGAGCACCGGCCAGGACGGCTCGTCGGGTCGGGACGTCACGGCTCGACCTGACAAGGGGTGATTTTTCCTGGCCCGCTACCCGTCTGGGTAGCGCCGGCGGCGGCAGGCTAGGCCACGGTCCGGCTCGAATCAATTCGACCCGGAGGATCCGATGAAGACCATTTTGGGAGTGATCGGCGCGGTGGCGGCCATCGCAATGGCGACTCCGGCGGCGGCGGGCTTTGTGGAATACCAGTACAGCGGCTCGGTGCTTGCGGTGTTCGGGCCCGAACCCACCGGCGTGGTGGCAGGCGATCCTGTGCATGTGCGCCTGCGGTTCGACCCGGCCAACCTTGTGGACGTGACCGACCTTGCGGCGCTCGAAACCGGGTTGCCGTACACCGACCTGAAAGCAGCTTCCCTCCAGGCGCCGGGCGCCTTCATCAAGGTCTCTGCCGGACCGAACGAATTCACGCAGGCCGACCAGCTCAACTTCTTCGGCGACGCCTTTGGATTCGGCTCACCCTATGTGCTCTTCAACAACGGAGCGTTCTTCGGAATTGACTTCTTCGCCCTCAATTCCGGCCAGGCGGGCTTCGCCACCGCCGGCGCCTTCCCGGAACTGTTCGACTTCGTCGGCGGGGGATTCGAGCCGGACGGCGGCCCCTCGTACGCCGGGTATTTCGACTATTCCTCGGTTCGGTCGGCGGCCGTGCCGGAACCCGCCAGCTGGACGCTCATGATCGCCGGCTTCGGCCTGGCGGGCGTAGCGCTGCGCCGACGCAGGATCGGCGGAATCGTCCGGGGCCGCGCGATCGCGCTTGCGACGACCGCCGTCCTCGCGGCCGCGACGTCGCCGGCGCTCGCGGCTCCGCCTGCCCCGGCCCCGACCGTCACCGTGGCCTACGCCGATCTTGACCTGTCCTCGCCCGTCGACGCCGCCGTGATGCTGCAGCGGATCCGCAAGGCCGCAGCAACCGCATGCCAGCGGAGCAACATGATGATCGGGACCGATATCGAGACCGTCGAGCGCTATGAGGCTTGCCGGCGCGTTTCCACGGTAACCGCTGTCGCGCGCCTCGACGCCAGGCAGGTGAGCGCTGCATTCTCCGAGGACCGCCGCGGCGGCGACTTCACGCGCGCCGTTCCGACCCACCAAGGCAAATGAGAAGGGCCTGACGCCCCGCCGGCCCGAATCCCAGCAAACCGCGCGAAGGGCCCGGCGAGCCGCCGACCCCGCTTCTAGGCCTTCTTGGCCGCGGCCTTCTTGGAGGCGGTCTTCTTGGCGGGCTTCGGAGCCTCGTCGTCCTCGTCGCCGTAGCCGGCCGGCAGTTCGTCGTCCTTCATCAGCTCGTCCTTGGAGACCTTGGTGTCCTTCACCTTGGCCTTCTCGACGATCAGGTCGACGACCTTGTCCTCGAAGATCGGCGCGCGCAGCTGCGCCTGCGCGTTGGGGTTCTGGCGGAACAGGTCGAATACCTGCTGCGCCTGGGGCCCATAGCGCATCGCCTCGGCGCGCATCGCCTCGTTCAGCTCCTGGTCGGTGACCTGGACGTTGTTGGCGCGCCCGATCTCGGCCAGCACCAGGCCGAGACGCACCCGCCGCTCAGCGATCTTGCGGTACTCTTCCTGGAGCTTCTTCTCGGACTTCTTGGCGTCCTCGGGCGGCAGGGCCCCGGCTTCCTTGTCCTGCTGCACCTGCTGCCAGATCGCGTTGAACTCGGCCTCGACCATCTTCGGCGGCAGTGGGAAGTCGTGCTTGGTGTCGAGCTGGTCCAGAAGGGCGCGCTTCAGCTTGAAACGGCTGGCGCCGGCGAACTCGCGCTCTAGGTTGCCCTTCAGGAGCTCGCGCAGCTTCTCGAGGCTCTCCACGCCCAGCCGCTCGGCCAGGGCGTTGTCGGCGGGCGCGTCCACCGGACCCTTCACCGCCTTCACTGTGACGTCGAACACCGCCTCTTTGCCCTTGAGGTTCTCGGCCTGGTAGGTTTCGGGGAAGGTCACCTTGACCTCGACCTCGGCGCCAGGCTTGGCCCCGACCAGCTGCTCCTCGAAGCCGGGGATGAACTGGCCCGAGCCCAGCACCAGCTCGGCGTCGGTCGCCGAGCCGCCCTCGAAGGCCACGCCGTCGATCTTGCCCACGAAGTCGATGACGACCATGTCGCCATCCGCCGCCTTGACCGCCTTGCCGGTCTTTTCCTCATAGGTGCGGTTCTGCTTGGCGAGGTCCGCCAGCGCCTCGTCCACCTCGCTGTCGGTGGGGGTGTAGACCGGCCGCTTCAGCGACAGCGTCGCCGGGTCGACCGGCTCGAACTCCGGCATGACGTCGACGGCGATCTCGTAGGCGAGGTCGGCCTTGCCGTCGATCACCGCCTCCATGTCGCCTTCCGGCTTCAGGTCCGGGTCGCCGGCCGGGCGCAGCTTGTTCTCTTCCAGCACCTTCTGGGTGCTCTCGTTGAGGGTCTGCTCGACCACTTCGCTCATCAGCGCCTTGCCGTAGAGCCGCCGCACGTGGGCCGGCGGCACCTTGCCGGGCCGGAAGCCTTTGATGTTGAGCGTCGGGGTGATTTCGGCGATGCGCGCTTCGAGCCGCTTGGTGAGGTCGGCCTGGGGCACCGTCACCCCGAACACGCGGCTTAGGCCTTCGCCAGACTTTTCAACGATCTGCATCGACATCTTGGGACTTTCAGCTCGGACTTCGAGGACCGCCGCGCCGGCTGGCGCGCTCAGGCCCGCTCAAGGATTGAAGACGAATACCACCGGCTCCGGCGGAGGGCG
This sequence comes from Phenylobacterium sp., assembly GCA_045802455.1. Taxonomy (GTDB): domain Bacteria; phylum Pseudomonadota; class Alphaproteobacteria; order Caulobacterales; family Caulobacteraceae; genus Phenylobacterium. The sequence goes on from JBJMQX010000052.1 coordinate 5,305, forward strand.
CGGGTTATGTCACGGAGGCCCTGGTTCGCCAAGGGCGGGCCGCCGCGTGGAGGCCCAGCTGGTGCGGATGAGAGGACTCGAACCTCCACGCCTTTCGGCGCTGGAACCTAAATCCAGTGCGTCTACCAGTTCCGCCACATCCGCAGCCCCGCCGCCTTAGCCGGGATGCCTTGCGCCGCCAAGAGGTGACAGCCGCCGCGGGCGCGGGCAGATAGCGGCGATGCCGGCCGGCGTCCTCTTCGTGCACAACAACTTCCCGGCCCAGTTCCGGGACCTCGCCGAGACGCTGATGGCCCGCGGCGTCCCGTGCGCGGCGATCGGCGGCGGCTCCGCCCCCGGCATTCCCGGCCTGCCGTTCGGCCGCTACGCCCTGCCTCGCGGCTCGACGGAGGGCATCTTCCCGCTGGCGGTGCGGGCCGAGGCCGACCTGATCCGCGCCGCCTCGGCCCTGCGGATCGCCCAGGGGCTGAAGGACAAGGGCTTCGATCCCCAGATCATCGTCGGCCATCCGGGCTGGGGCGAGACGGTGCTCCTCAAGCAGGCCTTCCCCGAGGCGCGCGTGGTGCTGTTCGCGGAGTTCTTCTACCGCGGCCGCGGCCTCGACGTGGGCTTCGACACCGAGTTCTTCGCGGCCGGCGAGGAGGCCGAACTGAAGGCCGAGGCCAAGAACGCGGTGATGGCGCTCGCCTACAGCCAGGCCGACGCCATCGTCGCGCCGACGCCGTTCCAGGCCGCGGTCCTGCCGCCGGTGTTCCAGCCGCTGGTCCGCGTGATCCACGAGGGCATCGACACCGAGACGATCCGGCCCGGCCCGGCCGAGCCCTTCGCCCTGCCCGATGGCCGGGTGATCGCGCCCGGAACGCCGGTCGTCACCCACGTGAACAACAACATGGAGCCGCTCAGGGGCCTGCACATCTTCGCCCGCGCCCTTCCGCGGCTGATGGCCGAGGTCCCTGACGCGCAGGTGCTGGTGTTCGGCAATGTCGGCGGCCGCGCCTACGGCGGGCATGCAGAAGACGGGCGGAGCTGGCGCGACGTGGCCTTCGACGGGCTCGACCTCGATCCGGCCCGGCTGCACTTCCTCGGTCGCGCCCCCCACGAGCAGATGCTGGCGGCCCTCAGGCTCTCGACGGCGCACGTCTACTACACCTACCCCTTCGTGCTCTCATGGTCGCTGGTCGAGGCGATGGCCACGGGCTGCTACGTCATCGCCTCCGACACCGCGCCGCTGCACGACGCTATCGACGACGGGGTCTCCGGCCGGCTGCTGCCCTTCTTCGACGTCCCGGCCCTTTCGAAGGCCCTGATCGCCGCCTGTCGCGACCCGGCGGCGTCGACGCCGTTCAGAAAGGCGGCCCGCGCCGCGGCCGTGGCGAAGTTCTCGCGGGCCGAAGGCCGCGAGGCCTGGCTGGCCCTGCTGCGGGAGATAGGCCTGGAGATCCCGCCCGTGCCGGCGAGCTAGCCGCAGCGGATCTCGCGAATCTGGCCGGAGTCGCGGTCGAAGAGGAAGTTCAGCCGCCCCGGATCGAAGTCCTCGGTGACCGGACAGGTGGTGCAGGCGACCCGCTGGCGGTTGGGGTTCAGCGGCACCGGGATCTCGGTGCGCGGCTTGCCGATCAGCCCTTGCAGGTCGGCCGCCCCGCACTGATCGCGGACCGAGACGTTCGGCTGCGGGATCGGCGAGCGCCGGGGCGCCGCCTCCACGGCGGGCGGCGGCGCGACCGCTGCGGGCGCCTGGCCCGGCTTCTGCACCGGATAGCTCGGCGAACAGCCCGCCAGCGCCAGCAGCGCCAGCCCGGCGATCGCGGCCGCCAGCCTCACGCCTGCTTCTCCCAGCCGCGGGCCTGCTGCTTCCAGTAGGACACGGCCGCGCCGGACGCCTTGGCGGCCTTGAACTGCGCCCGCGCCTGGGTCAGCTGGCTCTCGTCGGCGGCGTCGAAGATCACCACGCACCGCTCATAGCCCGTCAGGTCCCCGGGTTCGGCCCCGTCCACCAGGAAAAGCGCGTCGGCGGCGTTCGGGTTCTCGAAGCCGGTTGTCAGCAGGATCGGCTGGCGCGCCGCGCCGGGCTCGTCGTCGGGCGCGTGCGGCAGGAAGCTGTCGTCGCGATAGGTCCAGAGCCAGCCGTCGAGGTGCGCCACCCGTTCAGGCTCGCGGGCGCGGACGACCGCCTTCCAGCCCCGCTGCATCGTCTTCTCCAGGAGCTCCGGCAGCGCCTGTTCCAGCGAGGTCCGCTCCAGGTGGTAGAACCAGACCTCGCCCTTCTCTGCCTCAGCCATGCGCCGGCTCCGCCAAACGTTCGGCCAGGGACTCCAGGGCGGCCGCGACAGCTTCGGGATGGGTCAGCATCGCCAGATGATGCAGCGGAAGCCGCACCAGTGGCCAGCCCGATCGCGCCGCGACCTCGCCTTCGTCGCGGTACGCGCTGCTGAGCTGCAGATAGGCTACCGGGCACGGCAGCTCGCCCGGCGGCGCTACCTCCTCGAAATAGGCTATCGGCAACGGCTCCAGTTCCTCGATCAGCGCCCGGCGCTCCACCTCCTCAGGAACCAGTTGCTCCAGCGCGCCGGGCGGCCACCAGTCGCTCCACGGCGGCAACTCGCCCATCTGCGCGCCGGTCCGCAGGCGCTCGCGCATCTCCGCAGGCGCGGTATCGAACCAGCTGCGGCCCGGGTGCGGCAGGATGGCGTCGGCTAGGATCACGCCGGCGACCCGCTCTGGGAGCCGCGAGGCCAGCGCTGGAACCAGCGTCCCGGCGCCGCTGTGCGCAACTAGCAGCAACTCTCCCTCGGGCTGCGCCAGTTGCGCCGCCATGGCCTGGGCCAGCGTGGCGTAGAAGCGCTCGGCGACGCTCGCCAGCGGCGGCCAGGCCGGCGCACTCGCCGGATGCCCGCGGCGGCCCAGCTCCTGCGCCACCGCACGCCACGCCATCGGCCCGAGCAGCGGGCTGTGCAGCAGGACGAAGCGACGCGCCATGGCGGCGGCTCAGCCCTCGTACTGATCGGCCACCATGCGGTTCAGCAGCCGCACGCCGAAGGCGGTCGCCCCGTCCGGGATGGTCGGCACGGTCGAGGGCTTCTTCCAGGCGGTGGACGCGATGTCCAGGTGCGCCCAGGGCACGCCGTTGGTGAAGCGCTGGATGAACATCGCCGCGGTGATCGAGCCACCCGGTCGCCCGCCGGTGTTCTTCATGTCGGCGATCATCGAGTCGAGGTTCTTGTCGTACTGCGGCGGCAGCGGCATGCGCCACATCGGCTCGCCCTCGCTGGCAGAGGCCGCCAGCAGGTTCGCCGCCAGCGCCTCGTCGTTGGCGTAACAGCCGGCATAGTCATTGCCGAGCGCGATGATGATCGCGCCGGTCAGGGTCGCCAGGTCGACCATGAACTTCGGCTTGAAGCGGTCCTGGCAGTACCAGACGGCGTCGGCCAGCACGAGGCGGCCCTCGGCGTCGGTGTTGATCACCTCGATCGTCTGGCCGGACATCGAGGTCAGCACGTCGCCAGGACGGTAGGCGTTGCCGTCGGGCATGTTCTCGACCAGGCCCAGGATGCCGACCGCGTTGACCTTGGCCTTGCGGCCCGCCAGCACGTGCATCAGCCCGGCCACAGCCGCCGAGCCGCCCATGTCCCACTTCATGTCCTCCATGTTCTCGGCCGGCTTGATCGAGATGCCGCCGGTGTCGAAGCAGACGCCCTTGCCCACAAAGGCGATCGGCTGGGCCGACTTGTCGGCGGCCCCGTTCCAGCGGATCACCACCAGCTGGCTCTCGCGCAGGCTGCCTTGGCCGACCGCCAGCAGCGAGCCCATGCCCAGCTTCATCATTTCCGGCTCGCTCAGGACCTGGACCTCCAGGCCGAGGGTCTCCAGCGCCTTCACCCGCCTTGCGTATTCCGCCGGGTAGAGGACGTTCGGCGGCTCGGAGACCAGGTCGCGGGTGAACGCCACCGCATCGGCCAGCGCCGCCAGCGGGGCGAACGCCTGGGCCGCCGCATCGGCGTCGGCCACCGCGATCTGCGTCTTGGTCACCGACGGCTTCTTCTCCGCCGGCTCCTTCGTGCGGTACTTGTCGAACCGGTAGCTGGCCAGCCGCACGCCCAGCGCCGCATGCGCCGCATGCTCGGCGGTGGGCTCGGCAAGCTCGAGCCGCAGGGTCGAAAGGCCCGAGGCCTTCACCGCATTGTAGGCGCTGGCCGCGGCGTGCTCCACGCCCAGCGCATCGAAGCCCTCGGCCTTGCCGGCGCCAACGACCACCAGCCGCGCGGCCTCGGTCCCGGACGGCGCCAGCACGTCCAGCGTCTGGCCCTTGGCGCCGGTGAAGCGGCTTCCCGCCGCGGCCTGCGCCAGCGGACCGTCCAGCGTCCCGCCCTCGAAGGCGATGCGGGCGACGGCCGACCTGGCCTCAAGGGGCGCGCCTGCGGCGACGAACTCGATATCCATTCAACGTCTCTCAAGCCTGGGGGTTGGGCGTATGCGTCGCGTCCGGAACCGTCCGCCGGACCCGTGCCCGGCGGTTGTCTGGCGCGGCGACGCATGGTTTAGATCAGCTCCGCGGCGGGGGCGCGGCAAAAACTCACGTCGGAGCCCACTTTCCGTCCCATGCGCCTGATCGACCGCTATCTGCTGCGCCAGCTGCTCGGGCCGACCTTGCTCGCCACGGCGGCGCTGTCGGCGGTGGCGCTGCTCAGCCAGAGCCTCTCTGCGCTCGATTACATCGTCAACCAGCGGCAGAGCGCGCTGGTGTTCCTGAAGATCACGCTCCTGTACATGCCACAGCTGATCAACATGATCCTGCCGATCGCCGTCTTCGTGGCGGCGCTCGTGGCCCTCAACCGGCTGCATACCGAGCAGGAGATCGTGGTCTGTTTCGCCGGCGGCATGAGCCGTTGGCGGGTGATCTCCCCGGCCATGCGGCTGGCGGCCACCATAGCGTTCCTGGCGCTGCTCATGAATTTGTGGGTGCAGCCCTTGAGCTACCGCGCGCTCCGCGAGGAGCTGTTCCAGATCAAGACCGACCTTGCCGCCAGCATCGTGCGCGAGGGCGAGTTCACCGAGCCCGTGCCGGGGCTGACGGTCTATGCCCAGAACGTCGACGGCAAGGGTGACATGCACAACCTGTTCATCCACCAGACCCGGGCGGACGGCGGCGCGGTGACCTACATGGCCAACAGCGGCCACATCGCCAACCGCGGGGGCTCGGCCGTCCTGATCCTGCAGGACGGCTCGACCCAGGAGTTCTCGCCCAGAGGGGTGCTCAACTATCTGACCTTCAAGGAATTCCCGTTCGTGCTGTCGGCGCTGAACACATCCGACGAGCTGATCCACTACAAGCCGTCGGACCGCTACCTGCACGAGCTGTTCTTCCCGGACCTGCAGCAGGACTGGGAGAAGAAGAACAGGAAGGCGCTCTACGCCGAAGGCCACTCGCGGATCGCCAGCCCGCTCTACAACATCGCCTTCATGGCCATGGCGCTCTCGGCGATCATCGGCGGCGGTTTCTCACGCCTCGGCTATGGCCGGCGCATCGCCGTCGCCTTCATGGCCATGGCGCTGACCCGCATCCTGGGCTTCGTCGCCCAATCGGCCAGCGAGGCGAACGTCTGGGTCAACATCCTGCAGTACGCGATCCCGCTCGGCGCGACGGCAGTGGCCTTGCGCGCGATCTTCCGCCAGCGGGTCAGTCGGTTCATCGACGTGCGCCGCCGGCCGGGGCGCATCGCGCGCCCGCCGCAGCTCGGAGCGACCGCGTGAGCGCCGCCGCCCGCCTCGAACGCTATGTGCTGGGCCGGACCCTGACCGCGGTCGGCGCAGCGCTCGCGGTGCTGTCGGCGGTGATCCTGCTGGTGCAATTCGTCGACCTGTCCCGCTCGATCGGCATCCGCGCCGACGTCACCGCGGGCGACCTCTTCGGCCTGACCCTCCTGAAGGCCCCAGGCGTGATCCAGCTCCTGCTGCCGTTCGCGTTCCTGTTCGGCGTGGGCGGCGCCTTCGTCGGACTGAACCGGTCCAGCCAGCTCGTGGCCATGCGCGCAGCGGGTCTTTCGGCCTGGCGCTTCATCCGACCCGCGGCCATCGCGGCTTTCGTCGCCGGCGTCCTGACGGTCATCGCCCTCAATCCGATTTCCGCTGCGCTCAGCGCCCGCTTCGAGGCCGACCGGGCCAAGATCATGGCCAACTACCTGGGCGACCTGCCCAAGGACATCTGGCTGCGCCAGGGCGACGAGCACAGCCAGATGGTGATCCACGCCAGGAGCCGCGAAACCACCCAGGGCGCGGTGCGCCTGAAGGGCGTCTCGATCTTCATGTACCAGAAGAACAAGTCCGGGCAGCCGGAGTTCAAGCGCCGGCTGGAGGCCGCCGAGGCGGTGCTGCGTCCGGGATTCTGGCAGCTGAAGGACGTGCGTGAGGCGACGGCCGGCGAAAGCTCTGTGCAGTCGGACAGCCTCTCGATCCGCTCGACCCTGGATTCCGAACAGGCGGTGGAACACTTCGCCTCGCCCGAGGCGATCTCCTTCCTGCGCCTGCCCGAGGCCATCCGCTCGACCGAGCAGGCCGGCTTCTCCGCCTCCGGCTACCGGCTGCGTTTCCAGCAACTCCTGGCCACGCCCGTGCTGTTCGCCGCCATGGCGATCCTCGCTGCGGCCTTTTCGCTGCGGCTCGCGCGGCTGGGCGGGCTGGCGGGCCTCGCCGGGGCCGGCGTCGCGCTTGGTTTCATGGTCTTCTTCTTCAACCAGTTCTCGGGCGCGCTGGGCCGCGCCGACATCATCCCGGAATTCGCCGCCGCCTGGGCGCCGGCGGTGGTGGCGCTGCTCGCCGGGATCACCCTGCTTTGCTACACCGAAGACGGTTGAATCGTCCGCCTGCCCGGCTATGCAGGCGACAAGGGGATCACGGACAAGGATCGGACACCTGGGGATGAGTTTCCGACGGCGTACGCCGCCGATCGCCGCTGGCGGCTTCGCCAAGCGTGCGCTGCTGGCCGGCGCGGCCCTGGCCGTGCTTTGCCCCGGGCTTGCCCGCGCCCAGGTGGGGCCGCTCGGGCCCCAAGGGCGTATCGAGCGTGGCCAGATCCTCAACGAGACCGCCCCCGCAGGTAGGCCGAAGGCGACCGCCCCGGCCAACCTCGACGGCCTGAAGCCCGGCGAGCTCTACATGGAGGCCGACCAGCTCAGCGAGGACCAGAAGACCGGCGTCACCACCGCCGAGGGGAACGTCGAGGTGCGCTATCAGGACAAGACCCTTCGCGCCGACCGGCTGGTCTACGACGCGGGTCCGCCGCCGCCCGACGGGCAGGCGCGGCCGCGGCGGGACAAGAACGGCCCTGCCCAGGGGGTGATCCGCGCCTATGGCCACGTGCAGGTGATCCACGACGACGGCAACGTCGAGTACGCCGACCAGCTGACCGTCGACGACCAGATGCAGGCCGGCATCGCGCTGGCCTTCGCCTCGCGGCTGAAGGACACCCGGACCAGGCAGGACGTGATCATCGCCGGCGCGAGCGCCGTGCGCCGCAACGAGGACATCCAGGAGCTCAACAAGGCGATCTACACGCCCTGCCCGATCTGCGTCGGCGACCACCCGAAGACCCCGACCTGGTCGATCAGCGCCGACCGGGTCGTCGAGGACAAGCAGCGGCGCATCATCTACTACCGCCACGCCAAGGTGCACGTGCTGGGCGTGCCCGTGCTCTACCTGCCGGTGTTCTGGCACGCCGACCCTTCCGCGGAGCGCGCCTCGGGCCTGCTGGAGCCCCGGCTCGGGGTGAACAGCCGCCGCGGCTTCTCCTATGACCAGCCGATCCTGTGGGTGATCAACCCGTCGTCGGACCTGATCATCGCCCCGCAGATCAACACCAAGGTCAATCCGTTCCTCAACCTCCACTACCGCCAGCGGTTCGCGACCGGCGAGATCGACCTGCGCGCCGGCTACACCTACGAGCAGGACCTGGAGGGCGAGGGCCAGCGGTTCGGCGACGCCACCAGCCGCAGCTACATCCTGGGCCGTGGCGCATTCCGTCCGAGCGAGACCTGGACCTGGGGCTTCACCGCCGAGCGGACCTCGGACGACCTGATCTTCGACAAGTACGACATCGGGCGGGTCTATGAGGCCCGCGGGCCCTATATCGCCGACGACCGGCGGCTGATCAGCCAGCTCTACGCCATCCGCCAGGACCAGACCTCCTACTTCTCGACCGCCGCTTTGAGCCTGCAGGGCCTGCGCCCCGGCGACATCGACCGCACCTTCCCGCTGGTCGCCCCGCTGGTGGAGGCGCACTACGACGAGCCGGGCGTGGTCGCGGGCGGGCGCCTGCGGTTCACCGGCAGCGCCGTGGCCCTGACGCGCGAGCAGTCGCCGGAGAGCCCCCAGCTCAACCTTCCGGGCCTCGACAGCCGCAGGGTCACGGCCGAGGCCAACTGGCAGCGCAGCTTCATCTCCACCACCACCGGCCTGCGCCTGGATCCGTTCGTCGACGTCCGCCTCGACGGCTACAGCCTGAGTGACGTTCTGACCGGCGTCGGCCGGCGGACCGAGGACCGCTCAGAGGCGCGGGCCCTGGGCGTGGCCGGCGCCAACCTCTCCTACCCGCTGTTCCGGCGCTGGCGCGACGCCACGGTGGTCCTCGAGCCATTGGCCCAGGTGGCGCTGTCGCCCAGGGCCAAGCAGATCGTCGTCGGCCACGACGCGGCCGGCAATCCGATCTATCTGAACGAGGACTCGGTCGCGCTGGAGTTCGACGAGAGCACCCTCTTCCGGGCGAACAAGTTTCCCGGCTTCGACCTCTACGAGGACGGGGCGCGCCTGAATGTCGCGGGGCGCGGCTCGATCCTGTGGGACGACGGCCGGCGGGCGAGCCTGCTGGTCGGGCGCAGCTTCCGCGACCGCGCCAACCCGGTGTTCTCAAAGGGCTCGGGACTGAGCGAGCGCAGCTCCGACTGGATCATCGCCGGCGACGCCCAGCCGCTCAAGGAGCTCTCGCTCTTCGCCCGCACCCGGCTGGACGCCGACACCCTCGAGGTCCACCGCCTGGAGGCCGGCGCGAACCTGAACTTCACCCGGGTGACGGGCTTCGTGCGCTACCTCTCCGACGATCAGGGGATCAACGGGACCAAGATCAGGAACGCCGACGTGGGCGGCGACTTCAGCATCACGCGCAACTGGGGGATCTCCGTCTACGGCAACCGCGACCTGATCCAGAACGCCTGGGTGATCCGCGACCTGGGGGTGTTCTATAAGGACGACTGCATCCGGGTTGACGTCTTCTATCGCCACGAGGACGTGATCATCGGCCGCCTGGGCCCCACGGACAAACTGACCATGCGCCTAACGCTCGCCACATTGGGCGGACCACTTTATGGCAGATAGGAATTGCGGCCGCGGACGGCCGCGCGAGGGAATGATCTCACCGATGATGCGCGCGCGTAACGTCACGGGCCATGGGGCGCGAGGCGCAGTGATGGTTGCGGTGCTGCTGGCGTCGGCCGCGCCGCTGGCCGCGTACGCGCAGAAGGCTGCTCCGGCCCGCGCCCAGGCCGCCAAGCCGCCGCCCGTCGCCGAGGCGCCCGCAGCCCCCGCCCCGCCGCCCGGCTCCATCCCCGTCGCGCCGGCCCCCGAACCCGCGCCCGTGCCTCGCTCGATGAAGGAATCCGTGGCCGCGGTGGTCAACGACGACATCATCTCGACGTACGATCTCGCCCAGCGGATGCGCCTGCTGATCGCCACATCGGGCATCCAGCCGACCCAGGACACCTTGCCGCAGTTCCAGCAGGAGGCCCTGGTCTCGCTGGTCGACGAACGCCTGCAGATGCAGGAGCTTCGCCGTGTCCAGAAGGAGCAGAAGGTCAGCATCATCGCCACCGACGACGAGATCCTCGACGAGCTCGCCGACATGGCCAAGCAGAACAACCTGAAGCCGGATGGCTTCCTCGCCGCGTTGCAGTCGCAGGGCATCGGCAAGGAGACCCTCTACGACCAGATCCGCGCCCAGATGAGCTGGCAGCGCTGGATCCGCGGCCGCTACGGCACCCGCCTGCGCATCGGCGAGGACCAGATCAAGGCGACGCAGGCGCGCCTGGTGGCCTCCGCCGCCAAGCCGCAGTACGAGATCAGCGAGGTGTTCCTCGACGCCAGCCGTCTGGGCGGCATGGACGCCACCATGAAGGGCGCGGCCCAGCTGGTGGCGCAGATCCAGCAGGGCGCCCCCTTCCCGGCAGTCGCGCGCCAGTTCTCCGCCTCCGCCACGGCCGCCGCCGGCGGCGATGCGGGCTGGGTGGCGGCGGGCGAGATGCCGCAGCCGGTCGAGGCCGCCATGGAGCAGTTGCGCCCGGGCCAGCTCTCCCAGCCGATCCCGGTGAAGGACGGCGTCTACATCATCTATCTGCGCGACAAGCGCTCCGGCGCGGGCCAGACGCTGGTCAGCCTGAAGCAGGTGGCGGTTTCCCTCCCGCCCACCGCCACCCAGCCCGACATCGACGCCGCGCGCGCCATGCTAGAAGCCGTCCGCGTTCTGTTCAAGGGCTGCATCAACCTGGAAGCCGTCGCCGGCAAGACCCAGGGCGTGGTCGCCGGCGACCTGGGCGAGGCCGAGACCGCCGACCTGCTGCCGGAATTCGCCGAGGCCGCCAAGACCCTGCAACCGGGCCAGCTCTCCCAGCCGATCCGCACCAAGGTCGGCCTGCACCTCCTGGCGGTCTGCGGCAAGCGCTCGGCCGGCTCCGTGCAGATCGACCACGACCAGATCGAGAGCCGGCTCACCGGCCAGCAGCTCGCCATGATCTCGCGGCGCTACATGCGCGACCTGCGCAATTCCGCGACGATCGAGACGCGGTAGGGAGGTTGGCCTGGGGCCGCTAGCCCTCACCCTCGGCGACCCCGCCGGCGTCGGCCCGGAAATCACCGTCAAGGCGTGGAACGAGCTGCGCAAGTCGGGGCCCCGGTTCGTCGCCGTGGGCGACGTCCAGTCGTTGGCCTCGGCGTCCGCCGCCGGAGCGTCCATCGTCAGGCGGGTGATGACGCCCGCCGAGGGCCTGGAGGTGTTCGCCGAGGCACTCCCCGTGCTTCACGTGCCGCTGAAGAGCCGGGTGGTCTCCGGCCAGCCCTCGTCCGCCGCGGCCGGCGCGGTCATCCAGTCGATCGAGACTGCCGTGGGCCTGGCGCTCTCCGGGGCGGTCTCCGGCGTGGTCACCGCGCCCATCGCCAAGGCCCCGCTCTACGAGGCCGGCTTCAAGTTTCCCGGCCACACCGAGTTCCTGGGCGAGCTCACCGCCGGCGCCAGCTTCGACGGCGTTCGCGGCCCGGTGATGATGCTGACCGCCCGCGACCTGCGGGTCGCCCTGGTCACGGTGCACGAGCCGCTGGGCAAGGTGCCGGGCCTGCTCAGCGTCGACAGGATCGTCCACACCGCCCAGGTCACCGCCGAGGCCCTGCGGCGCGACTTCGGCATCGCCCAGCCGCGGCTCGCGGTCGCGGCCCTCAACCCGCACGCCGGCGAAGGCGGCGCCCTTGGCCGCGAGGAGGTGGACGTGGTCGTGCCGGCGGTGCGCAAGCTCAACGAGATGGGGATCGACGCGACCGGTCCCTTCCCTGCCGACACCCTGTTCCCGGACGCGCGGCGGGTCACCTACGACGCCGCCATCTGCCTCTATCACGACCAGGCGCTGATCCCGGTGAAGATGCTCGACTTCTGGGGCGGCGTGAACGTGACGCTCGGCCTGCCGATCGTGCGCACCTCGCCAGACCACGGGGCGGCCTTCGATATCGCCGGCCGCGGCCTTGCGCGCCCGGACAGCCTGATCGCCGCCGTCCGCCTGGCCGACCAGTTGGTGCGGGCTCGCCTGAACGAGGCGCGGGCCGGGTGAGCCTGGCCGACCTGCCGCCGCTCCGCGAGGCGCTGGCCGGCCACGGGCTGATGGCGAAGAAATCGTTCGGCCAGCATTTCCTCCTCGACCTCAACATCACCCGCAAGATCGCTCGCCACGCCGGCTTCGCGCCGGGCGGGCGGGTGATTGAGGTCGGCCCCGGACCCGGCGGCCTGACCCGCGCTTTGCTGGAGGCTGGCGCGCGCGTCGTCGCGATCGAGAAGGACGAGCGCTTCCGCCCCCTCCTGGAGGATCTGGCCACCGCCGCCCCCGCCGGGGCCCTGACCCTGGTCTTCGCCGATGCGCTGACCGCCGACGAGGCTGCGCTGGCCGACGGCGAGCCCGCCCAGGTGGTCGCCAACCTGCCCTATAACGTCGGCACGCCGCTGCTCATCAAGTGGCTGACCGGGCCGTGGAGGCCGGCGGCCATGACGCTGATGTTCCAGAAGGAAGTGGCCCAGCGGATCGCGGCGCCGCCCGGCGCGGACGCCTATGGCCGGCTCGCCGTCATCGCCCAGGCCACCTGCGCCGCCGAAAGCGTGATGGACGTGCCCGCGCGCGCCTTCACCCCGCCCCCGAAGGTCGACTCCGCCGTCGTGCGCCTGACGCCGCGCGCCGACCGTCCCTCTCCCGAGCGCCTCGACGCGCTGCAGCGCATCACCGCCGCCGCCTTCGGCCAACGCCGCAAGATGCTGCGCGCCAGCCTGAAGCCGCTGGGGGGCGAGCCCTTGATCGCGGCCGCCGGCCTGGACCCGCAGGCCCGCGCCGAGACGGTCGACGTCACCGGCTTCCTGCGCCTCGCCGACGTCTGGCTGGCGCAGACCTTGGCGTTCGCAACGGCGGCCGAGCGATAGCATGCGGACAAACCCTCCGATCGCAGCACTGTTCGCGGCCGCGCTTGCACTCGTCGGCTGCAGCGGGCCACCGGCCGCCGCTGGGCCTGCCCCGCTGGTGCTGGAGCGCACCATCCCCCTGGCGGACGTGAAGGGCCGCATCGACCATCTGGCCGTCGATGCCGCGCGCAGGCGGCTGTTCATCGCCGAGCTGGGAGCGGGGTCGGTCGAAGCGATCGACCTCGCGACCGGGCGCTCACTGGGCCGCGTCGGCGGCTTGAAGGAGCCGCAGGGGCTGGCCTTTCTTCCCACGCGCAACGAGCTGGCGGTGGCGACCGGCGGCGACGGCATGGTCCGGTTCTACCGCGCGGACGACTTGACCCTCGCCGGTTCGGTGGCGGTCGGCGGCGACGCGGACAACCTGCGGATCGATCCCCGGTCGGGCGAAGTGATCGTCGGCTATGGCGACGGCGCCTTGGGCGTGATCGACGCCGCCGCCCGGGCCCTGGTCCGCAGGGCGCCCCTGCCCGGCCATCCCGAAAGCTTCCAGCTCGACGGCGAGCGGGCCATCGTCAACGTGCCCGATGCGGGCGCCGTCGTGACCGTCGACCTTGAGTCGGGGCGCGAGCTGGCGCGATGGCGCAACCATGCCGGCCGCTTCAACTTCCCGATGGCGCTCGAGCCGGACGGCGCGGGCGTCGCCGTGGCCTACCGGCTTCCGGCGAAGCTTGCCCTGCTCGACCGCCATTCGGGAGATGTCCGCCAATCGCTGGCGACCTGCGGCGACTCCGACGACGCCTTCTTCGACGCCGCCCGGCATCGGCTCTACGTGGTCTGTGGCGGGGGCTCGGTGGACGTCTTCGAGAGGGCGGCCGGCGGCTATCGGCCGATCGCGCGCATCGCCACCCGCGCCGGCGCCCGCACCGGCCTCTTCGCGCCCTCGCTTGACCGGCTCTACGTGGCGGCGCGCGCGCAAGGCGGCCAGGGTGCGGCCCTGCTCGTCTTCAAGCCCGCTCCCTAGGCGGCCTACAGGTTGGCGATCAGAGCCGCAGGCCGAAGCGCGGCCCGATCCAGGTCATCGCACCGTAGAGGACGACCGTCAGCACGCACCCAAGCCCGAGCGCCGCCCAGAACGGCGCCCCGCGCCGCAGCAGCTCGGGAATGACGAGGAACATCGGCAGCGACGGCAGCACGTACCAGAAGGTCGCCCCCGCATGCGCGCCGAGCCGGGCCGGATCGTGGGTGTCCCGCCACAGCCACATCATGCCCAGGATGGACACCAGCGGCAGCGAGGCGATGAGCGCGCCGAAGCCGGGGCTGCGCTTGGCGACCTCCGACACGGTGGCGATGATGACGCCCGAGATCGCCGCTTTCAGGATTAGATACAGCATCGGCCCATGAAACAGACGCTCGCGGCGTCTGCAACGGGGCCTACTCCTGCTCCACCTCCGGCCGTGGCGTCGCCCACGACGGGGGATCGCTGGCCGGGAAGGATTCCTCGTCGGCCTCTTCGACCGGATCCAGGGGCTCTTGCGGATCGCGCGGTTCGCTCATGGTCGTATCCATACGCCGTTGCCAGCGGCCGCGCCAAACGGTCCTATGGCGCCCTCCTTGGGCGGGAAGACCGGATGCTGATCCTCTTGGGCGTGGCCGTGGTGATCGTGGGCTTCGCCGTCCGCCTCAACCCGCTGCTGGTCGTAGTCGCCGCTGCGGTCGTCACCGGAATGCTGGCCGGCATAGCGCCGCTCGCGCTGGTCGCGATGCTGGGCAAGGCGTTCAACGACAACCGGCTGGTGAGCGCCGCCTTCCTCGTCCTGCCGCTGGTAGGGGTGCTGGAGCGCGCCGGCATCCGCGAGCACGCCGGACGGCTGATCACGCGCCTGCGCGGCCTTTCGGTCGGCCGGCTGCTGATCGGATACATGGCGCTGCGCGAGATCACCACCGCGTTCGGCCTGGTCTCCATCGCCGGCCAGGCCCAGACCATTCGGCCGATCGTCGCCCCCATGGCCGAGAGCGCCATCGAAGCCGAGGGCGTCGAGCTCGACGACGAGACGCGCCATGCCGTGCGCGCCATGTCGGCGGCCACGGATAACGTCGCGGTGTTCTTTTCCGAGGACATCTTCGTCGCCATCGGCTCGGTCCTGCTGATCGTGAGCTTCCTCGCCTCGAATGGCATCGTCATGGATGCGATCCGCATATCCCTCTGGGCTATCCCCACGGCGATCTGCGCCTTCGCGGTCCACGCCACCCGGCTGCTGCTCTTCGACCGGCGGCTGCGGCGCAGGGGCAAGCCGTGATCGGGCTCGGCTTCGTCTATGCCCTGGCGGGCCTGATGTTTGCGAGCTTCGCCGTCTTCAGCGCCCTGGACCGCAACAACCGAAAGCGCCTCGGCAATGCGCTGTTCTGGGGCTTGGTCGCGGTGAGCTTCCTCGCGGGCGACCGGCTGAGCGACCTCGCCAATGGCGTGCTCGTCGTTGCCCTGGCGCTGATCGCGGGCTTCGGCCTGCTGGGCCGCGGCCAACCCGCCAGCACCTCTCCCACAGAGCGCCAGGCGCTCGCCGTGCTGTTCGGAAACCGCCTGTTCGTCCCCGCCCTCGTGTTGCCGGCAGTGATCGCGATCGGCGTCCTGCTGTCGCGCCTTGGCCTCTTGCCCATCGTCGGGCCGAAGCAGGCCACGCTGGTCAGCCTCGCCGTGGCCGCCATGCTCGGCGTCGCGACCGCCCTCCTGCTCCTGCGCCAGCCGCCCGCCAGCCCGTTCCAGGAAGGCCGGCGGCTGGTCGACACCATTGGCTGGGCCGTGCTCCTGCCGCAGATGCTGGCCGCCCTCGGCGTCGTCTTCGAGCACGCCGGCGTCGGCAAGGCGGTCGGTCAGCTCGTCACCACCTATCTGCCGATGGACAGCCGGGCCGCGGCGGTCGCGGTCTACTGCGTCGGCATGGCTCTCTTCACCGCCGTCATGGGTAACGCCTTCGCCGCCTTTCCGGTGCTGACGGCGGGCGTTGCACTGCCCATCCTCGTCGGCCGCTTCGGGGCCAACCCCGCCGTGGTGGCCTCCATCGGCATGCTCGCCGGCTACTGTGGCACGCTGGTCACCCCGCTCGCCGCCAACTTCAACCTGGTGCCGCCGGCGCTCCTGGAGATCCCCGACCGCTACTCGGTGATCAAGGCCCAGGCCCCGACGGCGCTGCTCATGCTCACAGCCAACACGGTGCTGATGTATGTCCTCGCCTTCCCCCGATAGCGCGACCGAAGACTTCCGCCTGACGCCGGAGCTGGCGTCCAGCTTCGCCCGCATCGCACTGGGCCATGTCGGCCGCGAATATCCCAACAAGCTCGACCACGTGCTGGAAGGCGAAGCCGACGCCAAGGGGCCGAAGGCGCTGCACCCGATCTATTACGGCAGCTTCGACTGGCACTCGTGCGTGCACGGCTACTGGCTGCTGGCGAGCCTGCTGCGCCGCATGCCTGACATTCCCGAGGCGCCACGCATCCGGGCGCTGTTCGACGACAGCTTCACCGAGGCCAAGGTCGGCGTCGAAACCGCCTACGCCCTGCGTCCGGCCAGCCGCGGCTTCGAACGGCCCTATGGCTGGGGCTGGCTGCTCAAGCTGCAGGCCGAGCTGATGGCCCACGACGCGCCCTGGGCCGCGACCCACGCGCCGCTCGCCGAGGCCTTCGCCCAGCGGTTCCGCGACTATCTGCCCAAGGCCCACTATCCGGTCCGCACCGGCGTGCACTCCTCCACCGCCTTCGCGCTCGCCCTGGCCCAGGACTACGCCGCCGCCACGGGCGACGCGGCCCTGACCGCGCTCTTCGCTGAGAAGGCGCGCGGCTGGTACCTCGCCGACTGCGACGCCGCGGCGTGGGAGCCCTCGGGCGACGATTTCCTGTCGGCCACGCTCATGGAGGCGGAGTGCCTGCGCCGGCTGCTTCCGGCCGGCGAATTCGGGCCCTGGCTCGGCCGGTTCCTGCCCCGCGCCGCTCAGCGCCAGCCGGCCAGCCTGTTCTCCCCCGCGGTGGTCACCGACCGGTCCGACGGCAAGATCGCCCATCTCGACGGCTTCAACCTCACGCGCGCCTGGTGCTGGCGCGAGATCGCGGCGACCCGTCCCGCCGGCGACCCGCTGGCCGCCGTCGCAGAGGCCGCCGCACGCGAACTGATGGCCGCCAGCCTGCCCCACGTCGCGGGCGACTACATGGGCGAGCATTGGCTGGCGTCCTTCGCCCTCCTCGCGCTTACCGCCGGCGAAGTGACTGGTTAGATTACAGATTCTTCACAATCGTCGGTTGCGCCTGTTTCAGCGAACCCTGCCCGCACAACGCCGATTGCAGGCGTAACGACAGGAACAAAGCGGCAAAAGCGCAGCCGCATCAGCCTACGCTTTCCTCAGTGGACGCTTGTTCCTGCCGAGGATGGTTATGAAACTCTGTGGCCAGATTTCCGTCGAACTGAGCGTGAGCGACTATATCGAAGCGGCCGACCACCAGAAGCGGCTGGAGGACATC
The DNA here is from genome assembly GCA_045802455.1 of Phenylobacterium sp. GTDB lineage: Bacteria > Pseudomonadota > Alphaproteobacteria > Caulobacterales > Caulobacteraceae > Phenylobacterium. The sequence goes on from JBJMQX010000052.1 coordinate 22,496, forward strand.
CTCAGGCTGGTGCGCGACGCCTATCCGGAGGCCACCCTGGCCATGCGCGAACGCCGCCAGCGCAAGGCCATGCCGCTCGCCCGCGCGACGCCGCGCGCCGCGGCCACCGGCGCGCTCAACCGCTACGACGACAACTGACCTGGAGTGGCGCGACCTCGCGATTCCCTTCTTGAGGCCGTCCTCGCGCTGAAGGCGCTCGACCCGCGCATCAGCGTCAACGAGATCGTGGCCTTCCTCTACACCTGTGAGAACGAGGGGCTTTCCGTGCAGGAGCTGGCCTATGTGGCCGGGCTCACCCAGTCCACCGCCTCGCGCAGCCTGCGCTCCCTCGGGAGGCCCGAATCGGACTGGGCCCAGCCGCCCGCGCTCGGCCTGGTGGACGCCTTCCTCAATCCCAGCGACGGCCGCAGCCACGTGATCCACCTGACCGACCACGGCCGCGACCTGCGCGACCGCCTGGACGAGATGATCCGACGCGCCACGCCGATCAGCTTGGATGACACCTAGAGAATTTCTAAGAGCGTGGCGCTTGGCTTAAGAAAACTCCATGCATAGTTGCAACAAACTTCGCGCGAATACCCATTTACCGCGGCTATGCGGCAGATGAACGCAAGTTAACTGTCGAATGCTCGAATCCTGTGGTTGGCTTGCCCCAACTGGGGAAAACGTCGACCGTCATGGCCTATCCGCTCGACAGACTGGATGTGCAGATCCTGGCCGCGCTGCAGGAGAACAACCAGGCGACGGCCCAGGCGCTGGCCGACCGCGTCCCCCTATCCCCGTCAGCGATCCTGCGGCGTATCCGCCAGTATCGGGACGAGGGCCTGATCGCCGCCGACGTCTCGATCATCGAGCCGGCGCAGGTGGGTGAGCGCATTTCGGTGATTCTGATGGTGCAGCTCGAACTGCACTCGCCCTCCGCCGTCGCCGACTTCCGCGCCCACCTCTGCAAGTCGCCGCAGGTGCAGGTGTGCATGGAAATCTCCGGCGCCTACGACATCTCCTGCATCGCCATCTTCCGCGGCATGGACGAGTTCAACACCTTCACCGACACGCTGATCGCCGGTCACCCCGCCGTTCGCCGCTACGAGGCGAGCTTCGTCAAGAAGCGAGCGAAGTTCACGACGGCGATCCCGCTCTAGCCTACTTGCGAGGCTGGCCGAAGAGAGGCGACGCCGAATCCTCGCCTGGCCGGCGCGTTCCCAGGAGATATACACTCGATATCGGTTATAATATAAGCACAATCGATTACTTGGAACTTTGTGCCCAATTCGAGACATATATCCGTCATTTCCTGTCTCAATAGACATGTGCGTTGACCAATTCCTTCGGCGCTCAGTAACTCCGCCATAACCGGGGTCTTCATAGGCCTCCGGGACCTTTTTCTTTGGGGGTTGGCCGGCTCCTTCGGGAGCGGCCGCTGGAGGAGTTGACCTTGAACATTCGACACACGCGGGAGCGCCTGATGGCCTCCTCGATGATCTGCGGCGCGGCTCTCCTGAGCGTGTCCGCCACCCAGGCGTCCGCCGCCGCGGCTCCGGCCGCCGCCTCGGCCGAAGTCTCCGAAATCGTGGTGACCGGCACCCGCATTCCGACGCCCAACCTGACCAGCGTCGCGCCCGTGACGTCCGTCGGCGCCGCGGACATCAAGGCCCAGGGCGTCACCCGGATGGAGGACCTGCTCAACAGCCTGCCGCAGTCCTTCGCCGCGCAAGGTTCCAACTACGCCAACGCCGCGAACGGCATCGCCACGGTGAACCTCCGCGGCCTGGGCTCGAGCCGCACCCTGGTGCTGATCGACGGCCGGCGCCTGATGGCCGGCAACCCGACCTCCAACGCGACGACCCCGGTCGCCGCGGACCTGAACTTCATCCCGACCTCGCTGGTCGAGCGGGTGGACGTGCTGACCGGCGGCGCGTCGGCCGTGTACGGCGCCGACGCCGTCGCCGGCGTGGTCAACTTCGTGATGAAGAAGAACTTCGAGGGCGTGCAGGTGGACGCCCAATACTCCTTCTACCAGCACAACCAGCAGAACCCGGATGGGGTGCAGGAAACGGTCCGCGACGCCCGCGCCCGCGCCGCCGTACCGGACAACTTCATCGTGCCCGGCAACTTCAAGGGCGGCGAAGGCAGCCAGGTCACCCTGACGCTCGGCGTCAACGCCCCGGACGGCAAGGGCAACATCACCGCCTACGCCAGCCACGTGCAGATCAACCCGGTGCTGGCCTCCAGCTTCGACTACACGGCCTGCTCGCTGAACTCGGGCGCCACCTTCTTCCAAGCCCGCTGCGGCGGCTCCGGCACGGCCTTCCCGACCCGCTTCGGCGGCTTCATCACCGATCCCTCGGGCCCGGGGAACACCTTCCGCGTGCGCACCGGCTCCGACGTCTACAACTTCGCCCCGACCAACTACCTGCAGCGGCCGGACGAACGCTATTCGATGGGCACCTTCGCCCACTACGAGATCAATCCGCACTTCCAGGCCTACGCGGACCTGATGTTCATGGAGGACAACTCCACGGCCCAGATCGCGCCCGGCGGCATCTTCGCCAACAGCGGCCCGGGACCGGGCGGCGCCTTCGCGATCAACTGCGACAACCCGCTGATGTCGGCCCAGGAGGCCAACTCGATCTGCACGCCTGCGCAGATCGCGTCGGGCGCCAACGTCAACCTCACGGTGGCCCGCCGGAACATCGAGGGCGGCGGCCGCCTGACGATCTTCGATCACCAGGAGCAGCGCTACGTCGTGGGCCTGAAGGGCGAGCTCGGCCCCGACTGGAGCTATGACACCTATCTGCAGTACGGCAAGACCTCGCTGAACCAGGAGCAGGACAACAACTTCCTGACCTCCCGGATCAACCGGGCGCTGATCGCGAAGCGCAACGCCGCCGGCCAGATCGTCTGCCAGTCGGTGATCGACGGTTCTGACCCGGCCTGCGTGCCGATCAACTACTTCACGCTCGGCGCCGTCACCACCGCGGCGCTGAACTACCTGCAGGCTCCGACCTTCTCCGGCGGCAACATCATCGAGCGGGTGGCGAGCTTCAACCTGGTCGGCAGCCTGCCCGAAGGCATCAAGAGCCCGATGGCCAACGACAAGATCGGCGTCAGCCTCGGGGCCGAATACCGCCGCGAGCACCTGGACTCCAAGTCGGACGTTCCCCAGGCATCGGGCGACGTGAACGGCAACGGCGCGGCCAAGCCCCCGGTGAACGGCGGCTTCGACGTCTACGAGCTCTACGGCGAAGCCCGCGTCCCGCTGGTGCAAGACCAGCCCTGGGCCAAGGACATCACCGCCGAGCTGGCCTACCGCTACTCGGACTACTCGAACGCCGGCACCACCAACACCTACAAGGTCTCCGGTGACTGGACGATAATCGACGGTGTCCGGGTGCGGGCCGGCTACAACCGCGCGGTCCGCGCCCCCAACGTGGTCGAGCTGTTCGCGCCCGCCAACGTGGTGCTGGACGGAACGGTCGATCCCTGCGCGGGCCTGCACGCCGGCGACCCGCTCGTCGCGCGGTGCGCCACCCTGTTCAACCTGACTCAGGCCCAGGTCCTGGCGCTCGAACCCGATCCGGCCAACCAGTACAACGGCCAGGTCGGCGGCAATCCGAACCTGCGCCCGGAAAAGGCCGACACCTACACCGTGGGCCTGGTCTGGTCGCCCAGCTTCCTGCCGGGCGCGAACCTGACCGTCGACTGGTTCGACATCAAGGTGGAGGACTACATCGCCAACGTCGGCGCGAACGTGATCATCAACGCCTGCGTGCTGCAGAACACGCCGTCGGCGTGCGCGCTCGTGCACCGCGACGCCATCGGCTCGATCAAGTCGACCCAGGGCTTCGTGATCGACACCGAGGTGAACCAAGGCGCCCTGCACACCTCCGGCGTGGACATAAACGCCAACTACCGGACCGGCCTGGACACCTTCGGGATCCAGGACATGGGCTCGATCTCCGCCAGCTTCGTGGGCACCTGGCTCGACAAGCTGGAGACTACGGTGATCAACGGCCAGGCGCCGATCGATTGCGCGGGGCTCTACGGGTCGACCTGCACCACCCTGGGCGGCTCGACGAACCCGAACCCGAAGTGGCGCCACAAGCTGCGGGTGACCTGGAACACGCCGTTCGAGTACGGCTGGTTCGGCGGCCTCGGCCTTTCGGCCCAGTGGCGCTACTTCGGCGGCGTCGACGTGGACGCCACGTCCAGCCAACCTGCGCTGACCTCTCTCAATGTGGCGCCGACCGACCGCCACCTGGGCGCGCGGAGCTACCTGGACCTGCTGGCGACCTTCAAGCTGAAGGACAACTATGCCTTCCGCGTCGGCGTCAACAACGTGCTGGACCAGGACCCGCCGCTCACCGGCGCGGGCGGCACGACCAACCCGGCGACCGGCCAGCTCTTCCCCTCGAACTGCCCGGCCGGCGCCTGCAACCAGAACGTCTACGCCCAGATGTACGACACCCTGGGCCGCTACATCTTCGTGGGCCTGACCGCCGACTTCTAAGCGGGGCCACACGGGCAAAGGACGGGGCGGCGGAGCGATCCGCCGCCCTCGTTCTTTCAACGCTCGTCGTAGAGACGGCGCAGCACCGCCGAGGACAGCTCCGGCAGGTCTTCCGAGATCAGGCCCGCCCCGTGGCTGTCGGCCGCCTCGGCGTGGATCCAGGCTGCGGCGCAGGCGGCCTCGAAGCTCTCCATGCCCTGAGCGACCAGCCCGCCGATGAAGCCCGCCAGCACGTCGCCGGAGCCCGCGGTCGCGAGCCATGGCGAGCCGTTCGGATTGACGGCGCAGCGCCCGTCCGGCGCCGCGATCACGGTGTCGGCGCCCTTCAGCAACACCACGGCGCCGGCCCGCTCCGCCGCCTGGCGCGCCGCCGTGATCCGCTCGGGCGACCTCGCCAGCAGGCCGGGGAACAGCCGCTCGAACTCGCCCGGATGCGGCGTCAGCACGTCGTCGCGGTCGAGCACCGAGAACAGCTCCTCCGGATCCTCGCGGAACACCGTGATCGCGTCCGCGTCGAGCACCAGCGCCGCCCCGGTGCGGGCCAGCGCCAGCACGTTCAGCAGGGTCGCCTCGCCCACGCCGGCCGCCGGCCCGATCACCGCGGCGTCGACGCTGGCGGCGGCCACCTCCAGCTCCAGGTCGGTCTCGAAGCCCTTCAGCATCACCGCCTCTAGGTGGGCGGCGTTGACCGGCAGGGCCTCGGGCGGAGAGAGCACCGTCACCAGTCCGGCCCCGATCCTGAGCGCCCCGCGCGCCGCCAGCCGCGCCGCGCCGGTATTCCAGGCTTCCCCGCTCACCACGATCAGCCGGCCGCGGGCGTGCTTGTGCGAGCTCGCGTCGGGCCAGGGGAAGCGCGGCAGCCAGAGCTCCGGCCCGTTCTCCACGGTTCCGCTGCGGGTCTCGGCAAGCCCGATATCCGCCACCAGCACCTCGCCGCAGCGGGCGCGGCCGGGCTCCAGCACATGCGCCGGCTTCTTGGCGTGGAAGGTGACCGTCACCGCCGCGACGGCCGCGGGGCCCTTCGGACGGCCGGTGTCGCCCGGCACGCCGCTCGGCACGTCCACCGCGACCACCTTGTCCGGCGCTGCGGCCATGGCCAGCGCCGCCGCCGCAGCCGGCCCCTCCAGCGGCCGCGACAGGCCCGCTCCAAACAGGGCGTCTATCCAGACGCCGGGCGGCAGCGCGCCGTTCAGCGGCGTCGTGCGGCCCGCCCATCGGGCGCTGGCCGCCTGGGCGTCCTGGCTGGCGGGCTCGCCCACCCTGCGCACCTCCACCGGCCAGCCGCGCTCGGCCAGCACGCGGGCGGCCACATAACCGTCGCCGCCATTGTTTCCGGGCCCGCAGAGCACCAGCGCCGTCTGCCGCGGGAAGTGCGCGCAGACCGCGTCGGCCACGGCCGTCCCGGCGCGCTCCATCAGCGTCAGGCCCGGCGTGCCGGCGGCGATCGCCGCCGCGTCGGCCGCCGCGGTTTCCGCCACCGTCAGGATCTGCCGTGCAGTCAAACGCCTAGCACCCCATCCTAAAGCACCCCGGTGGCCGCCTCGCGGCCCTTTTCCACCAGCACCAGGCCGGAGCCGTCGGTCTCCAGCACGGTGATCGAGCAGTGATCGGGCCGGAAGCTCAAGACCCGGTCCTCGCCCAGCAGGTGCGAGACCACGGCGTTGATCGCCACATAGTGCGAGAACACCGCCGTGTCGCCGCGGCTGCGCAGCGACGCCACGATCTCGCGGCGCCAGGCGTCGTAGTCCAGGTCTCCGCGGATTTCGCCCCACGTGCCCTGGAAGGCCTGCCGCAGCCACCCGCCGCGCTCCGTGGGATGCAGCGCCGCCGGTGTGGGGATCTCGCCGACGATCGGGTCGATCTCCACGGCCTCGCCCAGTGCGTCCGCCGTGGGTTGCGCGGTCTCCCGACAGCGCCGCAGCGGCGAACTCACGACCCGCTTGGGCCGCTCGGCAGTCGGTAGCGCCAGCAGCCAGTCCCGCGCCGCCATCGCCTGTGCGCGGCCGGTCTCGTCCAGCCCCGGGTCCTCGTCGGGAGCATCGCCCCAGCTCGCCGCCGGCTTGCCGTGGCGGATCATGTAGAGGCGGGCCATCAGTACTCCCTAATCCGGAACGAAGAGATTGGTCTGGCCATCCGGCCCCGGCCCGACGCGTCCCGCCCGACCGACCTGCTCGCCGCGTTCCAGCCCCGCCAATGTCTCGGGATCGTTCGGCGTCACCGCGGCGAACCGCCGGTCGGCCTCGTCGCGCCCTATGACGATTCCCATGAACGGCCCCTCGCGCCGGTGGACGACGGTGTAGGTCTCGATCCTGGCCGGCCCCTGCGGCGTCTCCGTGACAACCGGATGCGGCAAGGCGTCGATCTCCGCCTGCAGCACCTTGGGGTCCTGCCGCTCGAAAGGCTTGGCCGGCGGCGCGGTGGAATAGACGCCCGTGGACTGCTTGGTCAGATACCAGCCGTTGGCGGTGACCAGACCCCAGCCGCCCGGCTTCGCCCGGAGCTTGCCCAGCATCGTGGCGATCGAGTGCATGGCGTAGTTGTTGCCCGGCCCGCCGGCATAGGGCAGCCCGCCGGTCACCGTGAGGCCGCGCGGATCGTCCAGCGCCAGGCCCAGTTCCTCCGCCCCGATCTCCACGGCGACGGGGAAGCAGGAATAAAGGTCGATGAAGTCGATCCGCTCCAACCCGACGCCGGCCATGTCCAGCGCCAGCTTGCCGGTCAGCCGCATCGCCGGGCTGGAGTGGTAGTTCTGGCGATCGAGCGGGAACCACAGGTCGGCGGCGTCGGCGCAGCCGTGCAGATAGACCCACTTCTCCTCGGGCACGCCCAGCTCGCGCGCCTTGGCGACGCTGGCGATGATGACGCCTGCGGACTGGTCCACCTCCATGATGGCGTTGAGCAGCTTCGGATAGGGAAAGCCCACCATCCGGTTCTTCTCGTTGACCGTGACCAGCTCCTCAGGTGTCCGCACGACCGGGAACCAGGCTTCGGGGTTCTTGGCGGCAACCTGCGTGAACGGCGCGAAGAGGCGCCCGAGCCGCGCCTGATGATCCCCCACCGAGCGTCTGTCGCGGGCCCGCAGGGCGTTCTCGAACAACGGGTAGCAGTTGATCGGCCGGCCGATCCCGTGGCGAGCCTCATAGGGCGTCACGCCGGAGCGAGGGTCGCCGATGCGCTCGGGTTCGGGCAGGTCTTCCGCCGCGTCGGTCGCCCAGTCCTCGAAGCCCAGTCCCTTCGTCAGCCGCTTCATCGCCGAGCCCAGGAACTCCGCGCCTACCGCGAGCGCGAGCTCGGTCTCCCCGCGCGATATCCGCTCGGCCAGGACGTTGACGAGCTGCTGGGGGGTGTTGCCGCCCATGTGCGAATAGACCGCCCACGTCGGCGCCGCGCCCACCGCCTTGGCCAGGCTGGCAGGCGGGTTGGCCGAATGCGGAATGGCCGTGCGTGTCGAGCCCGGCGCATCGATCGTGAACCCCGCCACCGCCAGGGCGTCGATCGCCGCCAGGCCGGCGGGCCCGATGCCGGCGTCCGCCGCCGCCCGTTCCGCCGCAATCTTCAGCAGGGCGTTCGGCGACGGCGAGGCTCCCGGATCGCCGCGATAGGTGAATTGACCCGCTCCGATGAGAACTGGGGTGGTCCCGTCCATGCTTCGCCCGCCTTCCGACACTGAAGAGGCGCGATCCTAGGGGTCGAAACCGCGGTCTTGAAGGCATTTCGGCGCTGATGATTTTCTGCACTCCGGGCGCCTAATTTGTGGGCGCCGACGGGCTGCGCTGACCTTGCCCGCGCCTGCGTCGGTAAGCGCGCTTGTGGCCGAAACCCCACCCGTGCTGGTTCGCGCTCGACCGCGTGAGCCATCCGTCAGGCTCCGCGCCGAGGGCGCATGAAAAAGATCGAAGCCATCATCAAGCCGTTCAAGCTGGACGAGGTGAAGGAGGCCCTGCAGGAGCTGGGCGTCCAGGGCATGACCGTCATCGAGGCCAAGGGCTACGGGCGCCAGAAGGGCCAGACCGAGCTCTACCGCGGCGCGGAGTACGTCGTGGACTTCCTGCCCAAGATCAAGGTCGAGGTCGTGGTCGCCGACAACCAGCTCGAGCGCGCGCTCGAAGCCATCGCCACCGCCGCCCGCACCGGCCGCATCGGGGACGGCAAGATCTTCGTGTCCGAGATCATCGACGTCGTGCGCATCCGCACCGGGGAAACCGGCGCGGACGCCGTCTGAACTACCGCTATCGAGACTTCAAAAGGGGATAGGAACCAATGGCTACCGCCGCAGACATCCTGGCGCAGATCAAGGAGAAGGACGTCAAGTACGTCGACGTCCGCTTCACCGACATGCGCGGCCAGATGCAGCACGTCACCTTCGACATCGACCTCGTGGACGAGGACTTCCTGAACGACGGCACCATGTTCGACGGCTCGTCGATCTCGGGCTGGAAGGCGATCAACGAGAGCGACATGAA
>JBJMQX010000053.1:0-7384 GCA_045802455.1 Phenylobacterium sp.
CCGAGCTGATGCGCCTTCAGTTCTCGGTGGGCGTCGCCGGAACCCACGGCAAGACGACCACGACCTCGATGATCGCCACCCTGCTGGACGCCGGCGGGCTGGATCCGACGGTGGTCAACGGCGGCATCATCAACGCCTACGGAACCAATGCGAAAGTCGGGACCGGCGACTGGATCGTGGTCGAGGCCGACGAGAGCGACGGCACCTTCCTGAAGCTGAAGTCGACGGTCGCCGTGGTCACCAACATCGATCCCGAGCACCTGGACCACTGGGGCGACTTCGAGGCGGTGAAGAAGGCCTTCCGCGACTTCGTCGAGAACATCCCGTTCTACGGCTTCGCCGCGGTCTGCACCGACCATCCGGAGGTCCAGGCGATGGCCGCCCGGGTGGAGAACCGGCGCCTCGTGACCTATGGCGTCAATCCGCAGGCCGAGGTGCGGGCGCAGAACGTCAGTATGGGTCCCGACGGCGCCCGCTTCGGCGTGGTCATCCAGCCGCGCGACGGCGGCTTCGTCAGTATCGAGGAGCTGCACCTGCCGATGCCGGGCCAGCACAATGTGCTGAACGCGCTGGCCGCCATCGCCGTGGCCCGCGAGCTCGGCGTCAGCCTGGAGAACATCCGCAAGGGCCTGGCCGCATTCGGCGGCGTCAAACGCCGGTTCACGACGACGGGCGTGGCCAACGGCGTGCGCGTAGTCGACGACTACGGGCACCATCCGGTGGAGATCGCCGCGGTGCTGAAGGCCGCCCGGGCGGTGACCGAGGGGCGGGTGATCGCCGTGGTCCAGCCGCACCGCTACTCGCGCCTGCACGACCTTTTCGACGACTTCTGCCACGGCTTCAACGACGCCGACGTGGTGATCGTGGCCGATGTCTATGCGGCCGGCGAGGCCCCGATTGAAGGCGTCGGGCGCGACGCCCTGGTGGAGGGCCTGCGCCGCTACGGCCACCGCCGCGTGCTGCCGCTGGAAGAGCCGGCGGATCTCGCCCGGCTGGTCAGCGAGGAGGCGCGGCCCGGCGACGTTGTCGTGCTGCTGGGCGCCGGCGACATCACCAGCTGGGCCTATGCCTTGCCGGACCAGCTCGCCGCGCTCGGCAAGGCGGCGGAATGAGCTGGCGCGACAGCCTGCCGGCCGTGCGCGGCAAGCTGCTGTTCGACGAGCCCCTGGCGCCCTTCACCTGGCTGCGCGTCGGGGGTCCGGCGGAAGTGCTGTTCCTGCCGGCCGACCACCTGGACCTGTCGGGGTTCCTGCGAAACCTGCCCGAGGACGTGCCGGTCGCCGTGCTCGGCGTCGGGTCGAACACCATCGTGCGCGACGGCGGAGTGCCGGGCGTCGTGGTGCGCCTCGCCGGGCGCGAGTTCGCCCAGGTCAACGTCGAGGCCGAGGACCATCGCATCGGCGCCGGCGCCGGGGCGCTGGACGCCGCCGTCGCGCGGGCAGCGGCCAGGGCGGGCATCGCGGGCCTCGAATTCTATGCCGGCATCCCCGGCACGATCGGCGGCGCGCTCACCATGAACGCGGGCTGCTACGGCAGCGAGACCCGGGACGTCCTGGTGGCCGCCTGGGGCTATGACCGCACCGGCGAGATGCGCAGCTTCGAGCTCGCCGACTTCGGCTACAGCTACCGCCACAGCCAGGCTCCGGCGGACATCATCTGGATCCAGGCGGTCTTCCAGGGCCGCCCCGACGATCCCGCCGCCGTCGAGGCCCGGATGGCGGAGATCACCGCCCGGCGCGAGGAGACCCAGCCGATCCGGGAGAAGACCGGCGGATCGACCTTCAAGAACCCGCCCGGCCATTCATCCTGGAAGCTGGTGGATGCGGCCGGCTGGCGCGGCAGGCTGCACGGTGGGGCGATGTTCTCGCCGCTGCACGCCAACTTCCTGATCAACACCGGCGAGGCCACCGCCGCCGACCTTGAGGGCCTGGGCGAGGCGGTGCGCGCCGACGTGAAGGCGAAGACCGGCGTCGAGCTCGACTGGGAAATCAAGCGCATCGGGCGGCCGGCAAGGCCCTGAGCGCGGGCCGTTTCCGCAGCGATTCCCGCCAGAGGCGAGCCGACTTGCCGACCGCGGATCGGCGGGATCAGATTGTCCAGTTGCTGCGCCTTGCCGCGGCCTTCGTAGGCAGTGAGGATCAGAATGAGTAAGTGGCTCTTGGCCTTTGCGGGCGCAACCGCGCTGCTGGCCGCCCAGACGGCCAACGCCGCCGTCGTCAACGCAACCCTCTCCATCGACTACTTCAAGGTCGCCTCGGGAACGGATAGCGATTTCCCCGGCGGCTTCCCGACCGTGGCCGCCGGCAGCCACCTGGGCGTCAACGGCCTGCCGGTGGGAACCGGCGTCGCCGACCTCGTGGGCGGGGACAACGAGATCGGCTGGTGGAGCCCCGCCCTGAACGCGCACGTGATCGCCGACGGCTCGGGCACGGTCAGCCTGCCGTTCGCCCAGAACATGTACGCGCCGCACGGCACGGGCACGGACGACACGAACTTCTTCCAGACCGCGGTCCTGCGCGGCGCGTTCTCGCTCGGCTCGCCGGGCGTCGTCTCGTTCAACCTGGGGTCCGACGACGACAGCTTTCTCTACATAGACGGCACGCTCATCGGCCAGAACCCGGGCATCCACGGCGTCACCAACGTCAACTTCGCGTCCGGAACCCTGGGCGCCGGATCGCACGACGTGACGCTGTTCTACGCCGACCGCCAGCACACCGGCGCGTTCCTGTCGCTGAACCTCAATTCGACCGACGTGGTGATCACGCCGCCGACCCGCGGCGGTGTCCCGGAGCCCGCCACCTGGGCCCTGATGATCATCGGTTTCGGCGTGACCGGCGCGGCGCTGCGGCGTCGACCGGCAAGCGTCCCGGCCTGAACGAGCCCAAGTCACCAGGCCGAAGACGGGCCCGGCTCACCCGCGAGCCGGGCTCTTCCTTCTTTGGTCACGCGTTAGGCGCAGTCCGCCAGGGCCGTCTCCGCCGCGACCAGCCGGGCGCTGGCGGTCGCCCGCGCCACCGGCGTCCCCGCCGCGTCGAACAGCACGCCCTCCATGAAGGCGATCGACTTGCCGAGCTGCACGACGCGGCCTTCGCCCACCAGCCGCCCGGGCCGCGTGGGGCTGAGGAAGCTCACGTGCATGTCGATGGTCGGCGGGAAGAACTTGCCGTCGGTGTGGACGAACACCGCTGGGCCCATGGTGTCGTCCAGCATGGCCGCCAGGAAGCCGCCCTGCACGTAGCCAGCCGGATTGGTGAACTCCCAGCGGGCGTCGAAGCCAACCTTGATCCACCCCTCCTTCGGCTTGGCGGCGAGCACCCGCCAGCCCAGCAGGCGCGCGCAGGGCGGCGCGGGCAGGTCGTCCAGGGCGGTGGCGACGGTCATCTCGGGCTCTCCTTCAGCCCCGCCATCCTGCCGCCAGCCTGCTGACAGGGCAGTGTCAGCAACCGGCTAATCCTGCGGTCGTGCTTGACCGCACCCGCTCGCTCGGTCACGGCGATAGCCTCCCCGCCACCCTCCCTGAGTCGCCCAATGGCCACCCCGCTTTCCGGACACCACGTCGCCGTGCTGATGGGCGGGCTCTCCGCCGAGCGGGAGGTGAGCCTGGTCTCCGGCCGCGAGTGCGCCGACGCGCTGGAGCGGCTGGGCGCCAAGGTCAGCCGCGTCGACGCCGGCCGAGATCTGGCGACGGTTCTGTCGAAGCTCAAACCCGACGTCTGCTTCAACGCCCTGCACGGCGCCTGGGGCGAGGACGGCTGCGTCCAGGGCGTGCTGGAGACCCTGGGGCTGCCCTACAGCCACTGCGGCGTGCTGGCCTCGGCGCTGGCCATGGACAAGGCCAAGGCCAAGGCGGTATTCGCCGCCGCCGGCGTGCCGGTGCCGGGCGGCGGGCTGTTCAACCGCTTCGAGGTCGCCGCCGACCACGTCCTCGACCCGCCCTATGTGGTCAAGCCGAACGCCGAGGGATCCTCGGTGGGCGTGTTCCTGGTGATGGAAGGCGCCAACCGTCCGCCGCAGGAGATCGTCGCCCCCGGCTGGACCTTCGGCGAGGAGGTCATGGTCGAGCCCTATGTCGCCGGCCGCGAACTCGCCGTCGGCGTGATGGGCGGCAAGGCCATGACCGTCACCGACATCATTCCGCGCACAGGTTTCTATGATTACGAGGCGAAGTACGCGGAAGGCGGCTCGACCCACATCGTGCCGGCCAAGATCGCGCCGCATGCCTTTGAAAAGGCGCTGGAAGTCTGCGAACGGGCGCACGCCGCCCTGGGTTGCCGCGGGGTTACCCGGGCGGACCTGCGTTATGACGATGTTAATGACGTTCTGGTCCTCCTTGAGGTGAACACACAGCCCGGCATGACGCCCACTTCGCTCATCCCAGAGCAGGCGGCGCTGCAGGGCGTGGACTTCGACCGGCTGGTGCTATGGATCACGGAGGACGCGTATGCCCGCGGCGGTGCGGGGGGGATCGCGAGTTAGGGCGAAACCCTCCAACAGGACACCCCCGGTCAAGGCGCCTGCGAAGGGCCGCGCGCCCAGCCAACCTCCCGAGCATCACGGCCTTTCCCCCAAATGGGCGCTGATCGGCGCCGCCGCGGTCCTGACGCTCGCGCTGGCCGCAACGCTGGCGACCGGCCACCGCGCGACGCGGCTGGCGAGCGCCATCGGCTCCGGTGTCGATGGCAAGCTCGGCGACCTCGGCTTCCGCCTCAGGACCGTCGAGGTGCAGGGCGCCTCGAAGATGGCCACCGCCGACATCGTCAGGGCCGCGGGCGTCTACCAGGACCAGCCGATCCTGGGCCTCGACCTCGCCGAACTGCGCCGCAAGGTGGAGCAGGTGGGCTGGGTCAAGGAGGCCCGCGTGGTGCGCCTGCTGCCCGACACTCTGGTGGTATCGGTGGTCGAGCGCCGCCAGCTCGCCGTCTGGCAGCACGGCGGCCGCCAGTCGGTGATCGACGAGCACGGCCAGGTGATCCCGGAGGCCGATCCGGCGCGCTTCGCGACATTGCCGCTGGTGGTGGGCGAGGGCGGGGCGGCGCACGCGCCCGAGATCCTGCCGCTGCTGGCCCAGCGCCCCAAGCTGATGGGCCTGATGGACGCGCTGGTGCGCGTCGACGACCGCCGCTGGGACCTGCGGATGAAAGATGGCGCCCTGATCCAGCTTCCCGCCGACGGCGAGGAGGCCGCCCTGATGCAATTGGAGCGCCTCGACGCGCGCTCGCGGATCCTGGCGCTCGGCTTCGAGCGCATCGACCTGCGCAACCCGGACGTGGTCGCCGTGCGGCCGCGGGCCGCCTCTCCACAACAGCCGCCCGCCGCCGCGGGCGCCCAGACTTGAACGCCAGACGAGACGGATGACCTTACCGATGCTGAAGCTTGCCATCCGCGCGGACGACCCCTCCGGCAGGGCCGAGGGCGAACCCTCCGCCGCAAGGGCGGACAACCGCAGGGGCCGCCCCGAGCCCGCGAAGACGGGCCTGGCCAAGACAGCCGAGCGCAAGGACGGGCTGAAGGCCGCCCTGGTGCGCGCGCCCGTCGTCGCCGCCGTCGACCTGGGCGCCTCGAAGGTCACCTGCTTCATCATGAAGCCGGAGGGCGTGCATCGCGGCGATCGCACGCTCGCGACCGCCGGCGTCGGCTATGTCCAGTCGCGCGGCATCCGCGCCGGCTCGATCGTCAACCTCGACGAGGCGTCCGAGGCCATCGCCCAGGCCGTCGAGCGCGCCGAGAACGTGGCCGGCGTCAACGTCCAGCACGTCACCGTCGCCACCGCCGGCGGGCAGCTGACGTCCAACCGCGTGGCCGGCCGGGTCTCCATCGGCGCGCGGCCGATCTCCGACAACGACCTGGTCCGCGCGATCAGCCATGCGCTGGCCCAGATCAAGCTGCCCGGCCGACGGGCCGCCCACATCCTGCCGATCGCCTGGTCCGTTGACGGGCAGGGCGGCGTGCGCGATCCGCGCGCCATGTTCGGCCGATCCCTGGGCGTCGAGCTGCTCGTCGTCTCGGTCTCGGAAGCGGTGTTCCAGACCCTCGGCGCCTGCGTGGAGCGGGCGCACCTGCAGTTCGAAGGCGTGGTCGCCGCGCCCTTCGTCTCCGCGCTCGCCGCGCTGGAGGAGGACGAGATGGACCTAGGCAGCGTCTGCATCGACATGGGCGGCGGCTCGACCTCGGCGGCGGTGTTCAACGCCGGCTCGCTGGTGCACGTCGAGACCGTGCCGGTCGGCGGCCAGCACGTCACCCAGGACATCGCCCGCGGCCTCTCCACCTCGATCGCCGGCGCCGAACGCATCAAGACCCTGCACGGCTCGGCCATCGCCTCGGCCAACGAGGACCGCGAGATGATCGAGGCGCCGCCGCGCGGCGACGACCCCGGCGCGGGCCCGGTGATCGCCCCGCGCAGCCTCTTGAAGGGCATCATCGCGCCGCGCGTCGAAGAGACCTTGGAGCTGCTGCGCGACCGGCTGAAGGCCTCCGGCGCGCCGATCGAGCCGGGCGCTGGCCTGGTGCTGACCGGCGGGGCCAGCCAGCTGTCCGGCGTGCGCGAAGTGGCCGTGCGCGTGTTCGACCGCCCCGTTCGCCTGGGCCGTCCGCGCCGGGTGCCGCACCTGGCCGACGCCGCCTCCGGCCCGGCCTTCACCGCCGCCGCCGGCATCCTGCACAGGGCCGCCTTCGGACCGCGCGAGGCGGTCAGCGCCAAGGCGCTGGCCTCCGCCAAGCTCCGCCGCGAGCCCCTGGATCCGCGCGCGAACCCTGTGGCCAAGGCCGCGAGCTGGCTCCGGGACAACCTCTGAGCCTCAGGTCCGCGCGAGGATCGACTTCGAGACTGACGCCACGACCCTGTCCAGGGCGGAGAAGAACACGTCCAGGCTGAACCCGAACAGGAAGGCCACGCCGAACACCGTAAGCCCCGGACCGTGGCCGCCGAGTCCGCGGCCCGAAAAAGACCCCTCCAGCAAGGAAATGCTGACCCCGGCCATCATCGCCAGGGCCGACCTTACGATGACCGCGCCCAGGTTGGGCGTCGGCACGATGGGGCTCATGATCGCGCGCAGCTGAAAGACCACCGATCCCAGGAGGGCGTAGATGGCCGGCAGCAGCCAGCCGCCCCACATGAGTACGATGTCCTGGGAATACTGGATCATGCGCCCGACCATCCGGTCGGCGTCGGACTGGTCCTGCGGCGGCGCGCGGTTGATTCCCAGCGTGTAGAGGAACTCCGACATGTGCAGGTAGTAGGCGGCCGTATCGAGCAGGGTCTGTCGGGTCGCCTCCAGTTCCAGTTGCGAGGTCGGCAGGCCGGCAACGGGTTGCGGTGTGAAGGCGATCTGGCTGTAGCCCTTCCGATTCGAGAGGCTGTCGATCTGATCGGCGCTCAGCGGCGAGG
>JBJMQX010000054.1:0-9329 GCA_045802455.1 Phenylobacterium sp.
CCCGGACTTCGTCTCGGGGGAGAGGCGGAGTGCTTGGCGCCGGACCTACTTCGCCGGGTTGAAGGCGGCGGCTTGGGTCGCGGCTTCCGACGGCACGGCGGCGGGCGCGGCGGCGGCGGAACGGCGCCCGCCGCCCATCATCGCCTGGGCGGCGGCGAGCTCGGACTTGTCGAGCGCGCCGTCGTGGTTCTTGTCGAGCACGTCGAAGTACTTGCCCAGCATGTCGCCCATCCGGCCCTTCAGCTCGGCCTTCTGGATCTTGCCGTCGATGTTGTCGTCCAACATGCCCAGCATCCGGTCCTTATCCAGGTCCTTGTCGTACTCGACCATCTTCGACGAGGTCTCGTCGACCCAGCGGTAGCGGATCGCCGTATAGAACATCTCCTCCCAGGACTGGTCGCCCCAGACCACGGTCTTGCTCGGGTCCGGGTTGTTCGGGTTCCGCTTGGAGTTGTCGTAGATGAAGTGGGCGATCAGCTTCGAGCCCGCCGGCACCTTGATCGGTTCGGCGAAGGTGTAGCTGCGCTGCCAGCTGAAGTCGTAGCGCGGCAGCGACAGCAGGAGCTTCTCCTTGCCGTCCGGATAACGGATCCACAGGTCCGAAGAGGCCCCACGGTAGTGCGCGTGCGGGAACGCCGAATAGAGCAGGGCGTCGTGCGGGAAGTCGATGTAGGCGATCTCCTGGTGGTGTCCGTCGTTCGGCGGCAGCTGGATCGAGTTGTCGACGATCACCGAGTTGCGCATCACCAGCGCCGGCTTCTCATTGGGCTTGTAGAAGTAGAGCGCGATCTGGGTGTGATCGGTCACTTCCTTGCCGAACGGGGTGTAGTGGGTCTGGAAGCCGATGGCGCCGCCGGGCGGGAGGTAGCTCCCGACGTTCTTCGGCGCGATCTCGCTTTCGGCGCCGACCGCGTAGCCGCCGACCGAAACGCCCCATTTGTTCTCGAAGGCCTGCTCGCCGGGCTTCGGCACGTCCTTCATGTAGCCGGTCAGCACGTGGTGCACGCCCTGGCGGCTCTCGACCTTGATGGTCGAGGCCTTCAGCCACTTGCCTTCGCTGAGCGGGTTGGCGACGTACGGGTGCTGGTAATCGACCACGCCCGAGGCCGGGATCTTGTAGGCCGGGATGTTCAGGATCAGGTCCGGCTTGCCCAGCGGCCACTCGGCGGCGACCAGGTGCTTGGCGCCCAGCGGGTCCTTGCCCTCGCCGCGCGGCGCGCCCGACTCGACCCAGTGGACGATCGTCTTGATCTCGGCCGGAGTCAGGTTCTTGTCGTCGGAGAACTTACCGACGTGCGGGTCGGCGTTGTAGGGCGGCATCCGGTCGGTGCGGATCACCTCGCGGATCATCGGCGAGAAGCCCTTCACCGAGGCGTAGTCCTTCATCGCGAAGGGGGCGATGCCGCCTTCCTCGTGGCAGGCGACGCACTTCTTCTCCAGGATCGGCGCCACGTCCTTCACGTAGGTCAGCGCCGCGTTCTTCTTGGCCCGCTCGGGGAAGTCCACCAGGCAGCCCTTGGAGGGTTGCGTCGCGGCCATCACCGGCTTGCCTTCGAGCAGGGCCGAGACCGCGTCGGCGGCGAATTCGTGGGTCGAGGCCTTCTGCACGCCGTAGTCGGCGGCGTCGTTGATCGGACCGTGGTAGACCACCTGCCAGGTCTTCGGGTTGACGACGAACACCTCCATGGTGCGCGTCACGCCCAGCGACTCGCCCACGATCTGGTTGGAATCCATCAGGATCGGTACGTCGATGCCGTACTCCTTGGCCTCCTGGGCGATCGCGTCGCGGCTGTCCTGCAGGTTCGAGTCGATCAGCATCACCTCGACGCCCTGGGCTGCGAACTTGTCGCGCAGCGCCTTGACCGCCGGCGTCATGGACCGTGCGATCGGGCAGCCGACGCCGGTGGAGATCAGCACGATCGCCTTGTCGTCCCCCATCCGGTAGAGGTCGTGCGCCTCCAGCTTCTGGGCGTCGACGAGCATGAAGTTGTCGACCCGCTGCGGCAGCGTCGACATCGCAGTCGATTGCGCCAGGGTGTCGGATCCGGCGGAGCCCTTGAGCTGATCCGTCCCGGCGCCCGTCGAGCAGCCGTAGACCATCAGGGCGCTGACCGCGGCTCCCAACACGCCAATTCGTGCAGACATCATTCTCGAATTCCTCCCAGGAATTGGCTCTTTTGGCACGCGCGTCGAAATACGCGCGCAGTGCCTATCGAGCCCTTAACTTAACACTGTTCAGGTCGTCGAATCCACCGAGCAATGGTTTCAAATTTGTCACGTGGGCAGGCTGGAGCGGGAACGCAAGTCTCTGGCTGGGCGCGGGCCTGACCCCTGGCGGGGCAAAGCGACGCGGGCCATGGTGCGCCTCGCGATAGGGGGAGCGGATGAGTTTCGTCACTCGAATGAAGGCGTTGGACGTCAGCCATCCCGCCAGCGGGCTGAAGCGCACCCTGGGCTGGCCGCACCTCGTGGCGCTGGGCGTGGGCGCCATCATCGGCACCGGCATCTATACGCTGACCGGCGTGGCGGCGGGCCTGGCCGGACCGGCGGTGATCCTGTCCTTCGCGATCGCCGGCGCGGTATGCGCCTGCGCCGCGCTCTGCTACGCCGAGATGGCCTCGCTGAGCCCCCAGGCCGGCAGCGCCTATGCCTATTCGTACATGACGCTGGGCGAGCTGATCGCCTGGATCGTCGGCTGGAGCCTGATCCTGGAATACACCCTGGTCTGCAGCGCCGTCTCCGTGGGCTGGTCAGGCTACGCCGCCGGGCTGATCCGCGGGGCGCACATTCCGATCCCGGACGCCCTGCTCTCCGCGGCGGGCGCCGGAACCGGCGGCTTCATCAACCTGCCGGCCATCTTCATCGCCCTGGTGGTCACCGGCATGCTGCTGGTGGGCACCCGCGAGAGCGCCACGGTCAATTTCGTCCTCGTCTGCGTGAAGCTGGTGGCGCTGGCCGGCTTCGTGGCCTTCACCCTGCCGAACTTCGACGCCGCCCATTTCCATCCCTTCGCGCCCTACGGCTTCGGGGCCAGCGAGATCGACGGCAAGAAGTACGGCGTGATGGGCGCGGCGGCGATCATCTTCTTCGCCTTCTACGGCTTCGACGCCATCTCGACGGCGGCCGAGGAGGCCAAGAACCCCAGCCGCGACCTGACGATCGGGATCGTCGGCTCGATGCTGCTCTGCACCGTGATCTACATGGTGGTCGCCGCCTGCGCGCTGGGCGCATCGCCCTACAACGTGTTCTCCAAGAGCCCGGAGCCCCTCGCCTTCGTGCTGCGCCAGCTCGGCAAGCCGGGCGCGGCCTCGCTGATCGCCGGCGCGGCCGTGGTGGCCATGCCGACGGTGATCATGGTGTTCATGTTCGGCCAGAGCCGGGTGTTCTTCGCCATGGCCCGCGACGGCCTCCTGCCGCGCCAGCTGGCGGGTGTCGACCGGCGAGGCGTGCCCACCGCCGTCACCATCCTGACCGGCGTCATCGCCGCGGCCATCGGCGGCTTCATGCCGCTGGACGAGATCGCCTCCCTGGCCAACGCCGGCACGCTCGCGGCCTTCATCGCCACAGCCTGCGCCGTGATGGTGCTCCGCCGCCGGGCGCCCGAGCTCGCCCGCCCGTTCGCCACCCCCCTGGTCTGGCTGATCGGTCCCGCCGCCGTGCTGGGCTGCATCTACCTGTTCACCAGCCTCTCGGCGAAGACGATGCTCTTTTTCGCCGCCTGGAACCTCGTCGGCGTGGTCGTCTACCTTCTCTATGGCCGGGCGAAGAGCCAGCTGGCTGCCGCCTGAGGCGCCTGCGGAAAAGCGCCGCTTTGCCTAACCGCCTGCCGCGGTCTATCCCCGAGAGGCGGCTGCCGGAGCCGCGGGGAGAGCGTGAGCGTGTCTGAGGGCGCACCTTCAGGAGCCGTTGGGCCGATGCCGGCAGGCCGCGCGGGACGGCCCGGCATGGGCGGCGGCTTCCCCGGACGCCGGGGTGGCCCCGACCTCACCCAGGGCCCGATCGGCAAGACCCTGATCACCTTCGCGATGCCGGTGCTCGGTTCGAACATCCTGCAGTCGCTGAACGGCTCGGCCAACGCCTTCTGGGTCAGCCACGTGCTGGGCGAGGCGGGCCTGACCGCCACGAACAACTCGAACCAGGTCTTCTTCATGATGCTGGGCGCGGCCTTCGGCGTGACCATGGCGGCCAACATCATGATCGGCCAGGCGGTGGGCGCCCGCGACGAGGCGACGGCGAAGCGGGTCGTCGGCACCGCCACCAGCTTCTTCATCGCCCTCTCGCTCTTGATCGGCGTCGCCGGCGGCGTGCTGACCCCGCACATCCTGGACGCCATGAAGACGCCGGCCGACGCGCGGCTGGACGCCATCGCCTACCTGAGGGTGATCTTCGCGGCGATGCCGTTCATGTTCTTCTTCAACTTCGTGATGATGGCCCAGCGCGGCACGGGCGACAGCCGCACGCCATTCTATTTCGCCCTGCTGCAGGTCGGCCTCGACATCGTGCTCAACCCGCTGCTGCTGATGGGCATCGGGCCGTTCCCCAAGATGGGCATCGCCGGCTCGGCGACCTCCACCCTGATCGCCCAGACCTTCACGCTGGCGATGATGATCGTCCACCTCTACCGGCAGCGCTCGATCCTGGTCCTTCGGCCCAGCGAGTGGCGGCTGCTGATCCCGGACCTGAAGATCATCGGGACCCTGATCGGCAAGGGCACGCCGATGGCGTTCCAGATGACTGTCATCAGCATGGCGGCGATCACCATGCTGAGCTTCGTCAACCGCTACGGCGTGCACACCTCGGCGGCCTACGGCGCGGCCTCGCAGCTCTGGCCCTATGTGCAGATGCCGGCCATGGCGTTGGGCGCGGCAGTCTCCTCGATGGCCGCCCAGAATGTGGGCGCGAGCAAGATGGACCGGGTCGAGCGGGTGGCCCGGGTCGGCGCGATGTTCGCGATCCTCTTCACCGGCGTGCCGGTCCTGATCCTCGAGCTGGTCGACCCCTGGGTGCTGCAGGCCTTCCTGCCGTCCACCAGCCCCTCGCTGCCGATCGCCGTGCACATCAACCACTTCGTGCTCTGGGGCTTCGTGCCGTTCGGCGTCGCCTTCATCTTCTCTGGCATCGTTCGCGCGACCGGCGCCGTCTGGCCGCCGCTGATCGCCATGATCATCTCGCTCTGGGGCGTGCGCGTCCCGCTGGCGATCTTCCTGGAGCCGCGGATGCACGCCGACGCCATCTGGCTGGCGTTCCCGATCGGAAGCCTGACCACGCTCGTCCTGGGCGGCGGCTATTACTTCTGGAACGGCTGGGGCAGCTGGCGTAACGCCCGCATGCTCGACCTCACGCCCAGCGCCGACGCGCCCGACAACGGCCTCGGCCAGCCGATGATGGACGAGAGCGAGGCGATCACCGACGAGGAGCTCCGCGAGCTCGCTAGGCGGTCTCCATCAGCGCCGAATAGACCAAGGTCCGAAGCTCCCGCCGAATAGGATAGCTGGACGACGGCAGCAGCTGGGTCATGAACACCGCCGTCACCTTCTCCACCGGATCGACCCAGAACGCCGTCGAGGCCGCGCCGCCCCAGTAGAACTCGCCTTCGGAGCAGGGGACGAGCGTCTTCGGCGGGTCGAACACCACGGCGAAGCCCAGGCCGAAGCCGACGCCGGCGTTGGTGCTTTCCGAGAACAGCGAGACCGAGAGCTCGGTCAGGTCCTTGCCGCCGGGCAGGTGGTTGGACGCCATCAGCCGCACGGTCTTGGGCGCCAGGATCCGCGCGCCCTCCAGCTGGCCTTCGTTCACCAGCATGGTGGCGAAGCGCATGTAGTCGGCCGCCGTGGAGACCAGGCCGCCGCCGCCCGATTCCAGCGCAGGCGGCTTCAGGTAGGGGCTGGCCAGCGGGTCGTCCTGCAGCTCCATCTTGCCGCCCGGCTTGGCGTTGTAGCAGGCTCCGAACCGGCCCCGCTGGTCCTCGCGGACGAAGAAGCCGGTGTCGTGCATCTTCAGCGGTTCGAAGATCCGTTCGCGCAGCACCTCGCCGAATGGCTTGCCGGCCACCGCCTGCACCAGGTAGCCGCAGACGTCGGTCGAGACCGAGTAGTTCCAGGCCTCGCCCGGCGAGAACTCCAGCGGCAGCTTGGCGAGCTTCTCGATCATGCCGTCGAGGGTTCCCTCGCCGTGCATGTCCTCCAGCTTCTGCTTGCGATAGGCCGCGTCGACGTTCGTGCGGCTCTGGAAGCCGTAGGTCAGCCCCGAGGTGTGGCGCAGCAGGTCGGCGACCTGCATCGGCCGCGCCGGCGGCGTGGTCATGAAGGGACCGACGCCGGCTGAGAAGACGCCCAGGTCCTTGAAGGCCGGGATGTGCTTCGCGACCGGGTCGTCGAGCGCGATCAGGCCCTCCTCGACCAGCGTCATCAGCGCCACCGAGGTGATCGGCTTGGTCATCGAATAGATACGGAAGACGGTGTCGCTGGTGAGCTTGGTCCCGCGCTCCACGTCGCGCATCCCCAGCACGGCCTCGTGCACCAGCTCGCCATTGCGGGCCAGCAGGAACTGGACGCCCGGCATACGGCCCGGGTTCACGTACTTCTCGGCCAGGAAGCGGTCGATGCGCGCCAGCCGTTCGGGCGAGAATCCGGACGAGGTGATGCGGCTGATCTGGTTCATCGCGGGGCTCCTTGCGCGGCGGACGCATTAGGGCCTTGCCTTCCGCCCGGTCGCAAGCACGACGATCTCACAAGGGAGGCCACCCATGCAGACCGTCAGCACCGATACCCAAGGACGGACGCTCGTCGTCACCATCGAGCGGCCGCAGGCGCGCAACGCCGTCGACGGCCCGACCGCGCGCCAGCTCTATGACGCCTTCAAGGCCTTCGACGCCGACGAGGCTCTGGACGTGGCCATCCTGCAGGGGCGCGACGGCGCCTTCTGCGCCGGCGCCGACCTCAAGGGCGTCGCCGAGGGCCGCGGAAACCTGGTGCAGCGCGGCGGGGATTTCGGGCCGATGGGCGTCACCCGCCTGCGGCTCGGCAAGCCGGTGATCGCCGCCGTCGAGGGCCATGCGGTGGCCGGTGGGCTGGAGGTCGCCTGCTGGTGCGACCTGCGCGTGGCCGCCGAAGGCGCCGTCTTCGGCGTCTTCTGCCGCCGGTTCGGCGTCCCGTTGATCGACCTCGGCACCGTGCGTCTGCCCCGCCTGATCGGCGCGTCGCGGGCCATGGACCTGATCCTCACCGGCCGGCCGGTCGACGCCGCCGAGGCGCACGCGATCGGCCTCGCCAACTACCTGGCGCCCAAGGGTGGCGCGCTGGCCAAGTCCCTGGAGATCGCCGAGCGCCTCTGCGCCTTCCCGCAGCTCTGCATGCGCAACGACCGGCTCTCGGCGCTGGGCCAATGGTCGCTCGACTGGGATGAAGCCACCGCCGCCGAAACCACCCTGGGCATGGAAACCCTGCGCTCCGGCCAGAGCCGCGACGGCGCTGCCCGCTTCGCCGCCGGCGAGGGCCGCGGCGGGGCATTCTGACCGAGCCAGACCGGCCCTCCTGGGCTTTGAGGCGCTGATGTAACGGCGTAACCTGGCCTCATGAAAACCGCGTTGCTGGTTGCGCTCGGCCTCGCCGCTCTCGCGGCCGCGCCCGCGCGTTCAGCGCCGCACGCGGCGGCGCACCCCGCGGCGAAGCCGCCGGACCTGGAAGGCATCTGGTCGGTCAATTCGACGACCAAGCTCGAGCGGCTGTCCGTCTATCCTTCGCTGGTGATCACCGAAGCGCAGGAGAAGGCCATCAAGCCCCCCAAGACTTTCCCCGACGACGACGTCGGCCAGGAGGAGAGCGAGTGGCAGGACGAGGGCTGGCGACTGGGCCGCATCGGAGACGAGATCCGCACGTCCTGGGTTGTCGATCCGGCGGACGGAAAGCTGCCCTACACCGAAGCGGGCCTGAAGCTGGTAAGCCGGCCCTATACCGGCGATGGACCTGAGACCCGCTCCACCAACGACCGCTGCCTGCCCTACACCTCTGCCGGCCCGCCGATGCTGAACACGGGCGGCAGCAATATTTGGAAAATCGTGCAGGCGCCCGGCTACGTGGTCTTCTTGCTGGAAGGCAACCACGAGACTCGCATCGTGCCCATCATCGCCGGCCCGGCTAACCCCGCGCCCGGCCAACCGCCGGTCTGGCTCGGCCATTCCAGCGGCTGGTACGAGGGCGACACCCTGTTGGTGCGCACGACCGGTTTCCATCCCCAGCAGTCGATGCGGCGCAACACCTTCGAACGGCTCTACCTGTCCTCCGGCGCCGTCGTGACCGAGCGCTTTCGGCGGATTTCCGCGACCCAGATCCTCTATGCCTTCGAGGTGCACGACCCGGCGGTGTTCTCCCGCGACTGGCGGGCGGAACTGCCGCTGAACAGCTCGCGCGGCCCGCTCTACGAAGTCGGCTGCCACGAGGGCAACTACTCGATGACCGGCATCCTGGCCGGGGCCCGGCGCGAAGAGCGCGACGCCGCCGAGGCGACAACGAAGACCCCTGCCCGATAGCGGCTCCGCGAGACGGACGTTGCGCCGTTCGAACAGGCGTTTGATACTCGCCTCAACCCCAAGACCGTACCAAGAAATCGAAAACGGGTGCTGAGGAGACGCGGCCATGGCCTGGGATTTCGAGACCGATCCAGAGTTCCAGAAGAAGCTCGACTGGATCGAGGAGTTCATGCGCGAGGAGGTCGAGCCGCTCTCCCACCTCGGCATGGCGGTGCACGGCCCGGCCGGCCGCGAGAAGTTCATCAAGCCGCTGCAGGAGAAGGTGAAGGCGCAGAAGCTGTGGGCCTGCCACCTGGGCCCCGAGCTGGGCGGCCAGGGCTATGGCCAGCTGAAGCTCGGCCTGATGAACGAGAAGCTGGGCCGCAACGGCCTGGCCCCCACCGTGTTCGGCTGCCAGGCGCCGGACTCAGGCAACGCCGAGATCATCGCCCACTACGGCACAGAGGCGCAGAAGGAGAAATACCTCTGGCCACTGCTGAACGGCGAGATCCGCTCCGCCTTCTCGATGAGCGAGCCCACCGGCGGCTCCGACCCGCTGACCTTCAAGACCCGCGCGGTGCTGGAGGGCGATGAGTGGGTGATCAACGGCGAGAAGTGGTTCTCCACCAACGCCCGTTTCTCGAAGGTGCTGGTGCTCTATGCCGTCACCGACCCGGACGCCAAGGACCCCTACCGGCGCACCTCGATCTTTCTGGTGCCCACCGACACCCCCGGCGTGGAGATCATCCGCAACGTCGCCGTCGGCGGCGGCGGCGAGATCGGCGGCGGGACCGAGGGCTATGTCCGCTACACCGACGTGCGC
>JBJMQX010000055.1:0-20767 GCA_045802455.1 Phenylobacterium sp.
CAAGCTCGATGTCGTCACCTTCTCCTGGCAGAAGGCGCTGGGCGGCGAGGCGGCGCACGGCGTCCTGATCCTCTCGCCCCGCGCGGTCGCCCGCCTGGAGAGCTACAGCCCGCCCTGGCCGCTCCCGAAGCTGTTCCGCATGACCAAGGGCGGCAAGCTGAACGAGGAGATCTTCGAGGGCTCGACCATCAACACGCCCTCGATGCTCTGCGTCGAGGACTACCTCGACGCGCTGAAGTGGGCCGCCTCGATCGGCGGCCTGCCGGAGATGAAGCGCCGCGCGGACGCCAACCTCGGCGTGCTCGAGGCCTGGGCGCAGAAGACCTCGTGGATCTCCTTCCTCGCCGGCGACCCGGCCATCCGGTCGAACACCTCGGTCTGCCTGAAGGTCATCGATCCCAAGGTGACCGCGCTCTCCGACGACGCCCAGGCCGACTTCGCCAAGAAGCTGGCCGCCGTGCTGGAAAAGGAAGGCGTCGCCCTTGACGTCGGCGGCTACCGCGACGCGCCGCCGGGTCTGCGGATCTGGTGCGGCGCCACGGTGGACACTGCCGACCTCGACGCCCTGACCCCTTGGCTCGACTGGGCCTACGCCACCGTCTCGTCCGAACTCGCGCAAGCGGCCTAGAGCCGCCCGCGCTATCCGACAACTTTCCCTCTCCGCGCTGGCGGGGAGGGCTCTCCCGATGGAGAATCCCATGCCCCGCGTCCTCATCGCCGACAAGCTCAGCCCCGCGGCCGTCGACATCTTCAAGCAGCGCGGCGTCGACGCCGACATCAAGACCGGCCTCCCCAAGGAGGAGCTCTTGAAGATCATCGGCGACTACGACGGCCTCGCCGTCCGCTCCGCCACCAAGGCCGACAAGGATGTCATCGCCGCCGCCAAGAACCTGAAGGTCATCGGCCGCGCCGGCATCGGCGTCGACAACGTCGACATCCCCGCCGCCACCGCCGCCGGCGTCGTGGTGATGAACACCCCCTTCGGCAACTCGATCACCACCGCCGAACACGCCATCGCGATGATGTTCGCGCTCGCCCGCCAGCTCCCCGCCGCCGACGTCTCCACCCAGGCCGGCAAGTGGGAGTCGAACCGGTTCATGGGCGTCGAGCTCTACGCCAAGACCCTGGGCCTGATCGGCGCCGGCAACATCGGCTCGATCGTCGCCGACCGCGCGCTGGGTCTGAAGATGAAGGTGGTGGCCTACGATCCCTTCCTGTCGCCGGAGCGGGCGGTGGAGATCGGGGTGGAGAAGGTCGAGCTCGACGAGCTCTTGGCCCGCGCCGACATCATCACCCTGCACACGCCACTCACCGACAAAACCCGCAACATCCTGTCGGCCGAAAACCTGGCCAAGACCAGGAAGGGCGTGCTGATCGTCAACTGCGCCCGCGGCGGGCTCGTGGACGAAGCGGCCCTGCGCAAGCTGCTGGACGACGGCCACGTCGGCGGCGCGGCCTTCGACGTGTTCGTCGAGGAGCCGGCCAAGGCGAACCCGCTCTTCGGCGCGGAGAACTTCATCGCCACCCCGCACCTGGGCGCCTCGACCAACGAGGCGCAGGAGAACGTCGCCCTGCAGGTGGCCGAGCAGATGAGCGATTACCTCCTGACCGGCGCCGTCACCAACGCGCTCAACAGCCCCTCGGTCACCGCCGAGGAGGCGCCGCGGCTGAAGCCGTTCGTGGCGCTCGCCGAAAAACTCGGCCTGCTCTCCGGCCAGATGGTCGACTTCGGGATCAAGGCCATCGACATCGCCTATGAGGGCGAGGTGGCCAAGCTGAACGTAAAGCCGCTGACCGCTGCGGCCCTGGCCGGCGTGATGCGCCCGATGCTGGTCGAGGTGAACATGGTCTCGGCGCCGGCGGTGGCCAAGGAGCGCGGCATCACCGTCTCCGAGACCCGCCAGGAGGACTCGCCGATCTACGAGAGCCTGGTGCGCATCACCGTCACTACCGGCAAGGGCCGGCGCTCGTTCGCCGGCACGGTGATGGCCGGCGCGCCGCGCGTGGTGGAGGTCAAGGGCATGGACCTGGACGCGCCGTTCATGCCGACCATGCTCTACGTCAACAACCTGGACAAACCGGGCTTCATCGGCGGGCTGGGCAACGTGCTGGCGCAGGCGAACGTCAACATCGCCACCTTCAACCTTGGCCGCGTCTCGGCCGGCGACGACGCCATCGCCCTGGTCGGCGTCGACCAGCAACCGCCGGAGGGACTGGTCGAGAAGATCAACGCCTTGCCGAACGTGAAGGAAGCGCGGGTGCTGCGGTTCTAGCCGCCGGATAGCGCGCCGAAGATCAAGAGCTCGTCGCCGGGCCCCAGCGCCTGGCCGACGCTGCGGGTCTCCGCCTGGCCGACGAACAGGCGCATGTGCTTGCGCACCCGGTCCTGCTCGTCGACCACCCGGAACTTCAGGCCGGGGAAGCGGCGATCGAGGTCGTCCAGCACCGCGCCCACGGTCCGTCCGGCCGCCTCCACCCGCGTCGCGCCGCCGGTGTAGGCGGTGAGCTGGGACGGGATCAGCACCTGGGTCATGGCTGGTCGATCATGGGGCCGGCGCGACGTTCACCGAATAGATTTCCGGCAGGTGCGCCGCGATCTGGCGCCAGCTCTCGCCCTCGTCGGCGCTGGCCCAGACCTCGCCGCTGGTGGTGCCGAGGTAGAGGCCCATCGGCGCGCCGCCGTCGCCGCACATCGCTTGGCGCTTGACCGTGAACCAGCCCTGTTCCGCCGGGAAACCGTTGTCCTGCCGCTCCCAGGTGGCGCCGCCATCGCGGGTCCGGTAGGCCGCCGGCCGCCCGCCCGGGCTGACCCGGGGCCAGACCTCGGTGCCGTCCATCGGAAAGACCCAGGCGGTCTGGTCGCAGCGTACGTGCGGCACGATCGAGAACCCGATGTCGCCCACGTCGCGCGGCATGGCGTCGCCGATCCGCTCCCATCGCTCCCCTGGCCGGTCCAGCCGGTAGATTCCGCAGTGGTTCTGCTGCCAGATCCGGTCGGGGTTGGTGGGCGCGAGCGCGATCTGGTGGGCGTCCTGGCCGTATTCGGGATAGGGATCCGGCAGGAAGTCGCAGCGGACGTTCTCGTTCAGGGGCCGCCAAGTCGCGCCCTGGTCCGCGGTCTCCAGTACGCCGGCCGAGCAGGTCGCGAGATACATGTGGCGGGCGTCGCGGGGGTCGATGCTGATCCCGGCGATGATCGCCCCATCTGGCGTTCCGCCGTCGGGCGGCATCCAGTCGAGGACCTTCGGATGCTGGTTCAGTCCGGCCACGCTCTCCCAGGTATCGCCGCCGTCCGCGCTGCGGAACAGCGCCGGCGGCGAGGTCGCGGCCCACCAGACGCCGGGCTCGCTGGCGTGTCCGGGCTCCAGCCAGAAGGTATGGTTGACCGAACGCCCGTGCGGCTCGCCCTTCGGAAAGGCGGGCGGGCTCTTGGCCTCGCTCCAGGTCTTCCCGCCATCGGTCGAGCGCAGGATGGTTGGACCCAGGTGGCCGGTCGCCGCCGCGGCCATCAGCACCTTCGGATCGCGCGGGTCGGCCACAAGGTGGTTGACGATCTGGCCCAGGAACAGCGGCCCCTTGAGCCGCCAGTCGCGGCGGCCCTCGTCACCCTCGACGAACCAGGCGCCCTTGCGGGTGCCGACAAGCAAACGGATTCCGGCTGTCATGGAAGATCCTCCTGCTCGAAGGACGTTTCATACCACGCGGTCCCGACAGGGCCGCCGGCGCGGCGCGGCGCCTACGCTCGCCGCGGCGCGGGCGTCCCCGGCACGGCGTCGGCGATCATCCGGACGTACTCGCCGCGGTAGTCGTCGACCACCTTCATGTCGGCGTCGAACACCATGGTCGCGCGCCGCCTGGCGTCATAGGCGGGCCAGTTGGGGATCAGCGGGTTGTTCGGATTGCCGGTCGCGGCGAACGCCACCCAGGTCGCCGAAAGCCGGTCGCTCATCAGCCGGCCGGTTTTGGTGCCGGCGCCGCCGATCGCGTTGCGCGACAGGTGGAAGCTCGCCTCCACGTCGTGCCCGTGCACCGCCCCGAACTTGCCGTCGAAAGCCGGCGTCGGCCAGTCCCAGACGTACATGTAGGCCGGAGCCCGGCCCAGCGCGGCCTTCCGCTCGGCCTGCAGCTGCGAGTTGCCGCGGGTGGCGTCGGTAAAGGCCTCGGCCTGGGTGAGATAGGGCGTCTGACGCGGATTCTCGCGGCGGTAGGCGGCCAGGATCTCGGGACCCTTCGGCCCGAACCGCTGCCGGAACAGCGCCGCCAGTCCCGCCTCATCGAGGTCGAAGTTGGTCAGCCGCAGGGCCGCGTCATGCAGGGTGGTCGAGATGATCACCGGCACGTCGGCCGATTCCGTCGGCGCGCCGGGGTCGAAGGGGTGGTGCGGCAGGGTCGGCGTGCCGATCACCGGCCGGAAGTTGCCGTTGGACGCGATCTGGGCTTCGAGCAGCCTCTGCCAGGGGACCTGCTGGATCGACGCCACGTTCTTACGCGACATGCCCAGCGCCTTCAGCAGCTTCTCGGCCTCCGCCGTCCCCTCCGCCGGCGTCGCCTGCTTCAGCGTCGAGCCGGACTGCACGGCGGCGCGGTGGAACAGCCCCTTGGCCGTGGGGACCGCTAGCAGGGTCGAGGTCTTCGAGCCGCCGCCAGACTGGCCGAAGATCATCACCCGGTTCGGATCGCCGCCGAACTTCTCGATGTTGTCGCGAACCCACTGCAGCGAAGCGACCATGTCCATCACGCCGCAGACGCTGGCGTTGGCGAATTCCGGGGGCGCGCCGAGGTCAGCGAGATGGGTGTAGCCGAACGCCGCCAGCCGGTGGTTCACCGTCACCACCACCACGTCGCCCAGCAGCGCCATGCGCGCGCCGTCGTACATCGGCCCGTTGCCCGAGCCGGTAGCCCAGCCACCGCCGTGGAAGGAGACCAGCACCGGGCGCCTGGCGTGGTCGTTCACGCTGGGCGTCCAGACGTTCAGGTTCAGGCAGTTCTCGCCCATGCCGCCGGGGCCCACGTGCCGGTCCCAGGCGATCAGCGAGGAGTAGTCGCTGTCCAGCGACGCCGGCGTCTGCGGCGAGATCGGGCCATAGCCGATGGCGTCGCGCACGCCGGCCCACGGCGTCGGCTTCTTCGGGGCCATGAAACGGTTCTTGCCGCCGGTGGAGGCGCCGTAGGGGACGCCCTTGAACTGCTTGATCCGGCCGTTGGCGATGCCCTGCACCTTTCCGGAGGTGGTCTCCACGGTCCAGAAGACGCCACCGGGCGCGCCGCCGCCGCCCAGGATCCGCGCCGGCGCGGCGGGCGCGGGCGGAGCTTGGGCTTCGGCGGGTCTGGCGCTCGCCGCCGCGCCCACCGCCGTCGCCGCGATCGAGGCGGCCTGGATCACGTCGCGCCGGCTGATCCCGGCGCCCCTGGTCTTGCCCATGGTGTCCTCCCTGGCCCCTGCTTTCGTGGGCCGTTTTTATCGTGGTCTCAGCCGCGCGGCGCCGGCGGCGACGGATTGGCGTCCCACCAGGCGCGGATCTCCGCGCGGGGGTTCACCTCCTGCCGCGTATCGTTGTCGAACAGCATGACGTTGCGCTGGGCGTCGCTGTAGGGTTTCCACGGCGGCACGTGGGCGTTGTTCGGATCGCCCGTGCGCACGAACGCCGCCCAGGTCGAGCCAAGCCGGTCGGCCATCTTCTTGCCCTGGGTGGAGCCCGCGAAAAAGCCGTCCCGATAGGAGTGGAACGAGGCCGAGACGTCGATGCCGTGCACCGCGCCGAACTTCCCGTCGTAGGCCGGCGTGCGCCAGTTCCACTGGTACATGTAGGCCGGAGCCGCGCCTTGCGCCGCCTTGCGCGCCGCCTGGGTGAACGCCGACCGCCTGAAGCCGGAATCGGTGAGGATCTGGGCCTGGATCAGGAACGGCGTCGCTCCCGGATCGTAGCGGCGATAGAGCGCCAGCACCTGCTTGCCTTTGCCACCGGTCCTCTGGTCCAGGAGCTTCAGCAGTCCGTCCTCGGTCAGGTCGAAGTTGGTCAAGCCAAGCGCCGCGTCCTCCAGCGTCGTCGAGACGATGATTGGAACATTGGCCGAGACCGTGGGCGCCGTCGGGTCGAACGGGTGATTGGGCAGGGCGTCGGTCCCGATCACCGGCGAGAAGTTGCCCCCGGCCGCCGTCTGCGCCTCCAGGATCTGTTGCCAGGAGACCTTCTGAAGGTCGCCCATGTTGGCCTTGCCGATGCCGAGCTGCTTGAGGAACTTCTCCGCGGTGGCCGCGCCGGCTTCGGGTGTCACCCCGCGCAGGGCCGAGCCCGACTGCACGGCTGCGCAATGGAACAGTCCCTTGCCCGGTGGCATGGCCAGCACCGTCGAGGTCTTCGCCCCGCCGCCGGACTGGCCGAAGATCATCACCCGGCCGGGATCCCCGCCGAACGCCTCGATGTTCTGCTTCACCCATTCCAGCGAGGCGATCAGGTCCATGACGCCCGCCACGCCGGCGTACTTGAAGGCCTCGGGCGCGCCGGCCCCCGCCAGGTTCGTGTAGCCGAAGGAGGCCAGCCGGTGGTTCACCGTCACCACCACCGCGTCGGCGTAGTAGGCGAGGTTCTTGCCGTCGAAGCCCGGCGCATTGCCCGAACCCGTGGCGAAGCCGCCGCCGTGGAACGAGACGAACACCGGCCGCTTGGCCGCCCGGTCGACGTTGGGCGTCCAGACGTTCAGCGACAGGCAGTCCTCGCCCATGCCGCCCACCTGGCGGTCCCACATGATCAGCTGGCCGTACTCGCCGCGGATGTCCGCCTGGGTCTGCGGGCAGATCGAGGTGTAGGCGAAGCACTCGCGCACGCCCTTCCAGGCCGCGGCAGGGCGAGGCGGCATGAAGCGGTTGCGGCCGCCGGTCGGCGCGCCATAGGGGATTCCGCGGAATTCCCAGACCGGGCCGTTGGCGATGCCCTGCACCTTGCCGGTGGCGATCTCGGTGGTCTGGAAGATCTTCGACGAGCCGCCCCCTGCCGCAAGGCCGGCCGGCGCACGGGCCGGCGGACTAGGGGTCTGGGCCGCCGCCTTGGTCGCAATGGCCGCCGCCGCGACGGCCACGCCGCCGATCAGCACGCTCCGCCGGTCGGACTCCGCCCCTCGATTGTCCCTGTTCATGCCCCGCCTCCCGGCCAGTGTTCTATTCCTGGGGGTTCGATCTGGCCGCTCCGCCCCCGGTCCGCAGCAGCTTAGGCGTCAGCGGCGTTTGTGGTCAACCTTGCCTACAGACTTAGCTGCGCCCGCGGACCGGCCCTTGGGCCCGCCGTTCTGCAGCTCATCGACCAGCCGCCGGCGCAAGTCCTTCAGCAAGGCCAGCACCCGCGGCGCGTCGGGCGAGGCGCGGCCGATGAACACCGACTCCATGGCGAGCCCGTTCAGCGCCATGCGCGTCAGGTGCGCCACCGCCTCGATCTCCTCCAGCCGCTCGGGCACGCCGAGGTTCTGGGCCATGCGGATACGCGCGCGGCGCAGCCGCTCCTCCATGTCGCCGGCGAACCGCGGATAACGCTCGGCGAGCTCGGGGTCCGAGCGCGCCGCGATGGTCACCTCCATCAGGGCGATGGCGGCCGGCGTGTGCAGCGAGGCCCAGACAGCGTCGACGCCGTAGAGGAAACGGTCGGGACCTTCCGGATACGGGCGCAGCTTGTCGAACACCACCGCGCCCCGGGCGTCGGCGGCGTATTCGGCGACCGCCAGGATCAGGTCCACCTTGGTCGGGAACTGGTGCAGCAGCGAGCCGCGGCTGACTTTGGCGAGTCGGGCGACCAGCGGCGTCGAGGTCGCCGCATAGCCGAACTCGGCGAGGCAGCGGACCGCGGCCTGCATGATCTTCGCCCGGGTCGCCGCGCGGCGCTCGGCGTTCGGGCCGCGCGGGGCCCGCGCTGGGGGATTGACCGGGGTGTTCGCGCCCGCCTTGCGAGGCGTGGTCGCCGCAGTCCTGGGTTTCACCGCCTTGGCCATAGCTTCAGCATGGCCGGGCGGGCGCGTTACGCCAAGCCTCGAACGCGAAAGTTCGCCGACGGCGCTTAGTGGAAGTCCCGGCTGCGGATCAGCCGGCCGCTCACCCGGGAGCGGACCTGCGGCGGCTGGGCGGCGGGACCCTCCTCGTGGTCGCGCATCTCGCCGAGCTTGCGCGAGAGGTCTGTGAAGCGCTCGGCGACCACGTGGATGACGTCGCTCGCCTCCTGCACCTTGCCATGGACCACCAGGAACGAGGCGCCCATCACGAGGCGCCGGTTGGCCTCGAAGACGTCGTTCCAGACGACCACGTTGGCGATCCCCGTTTCGTCCTCAAGGGTCAGGAACACCACGCCCTTGGCGGTGCCCGGCCGCTGGCGGACCAGGACAAGGCCGCCTACCGAGACCTGCCGGCCGTTCCTAAGGCCCTTCAGCCCCTGGCACGGGATCACCCGCATGCGGTCGAGGTCGCCCCGGAAGAAGCTCACCGGATGCCGCTTTAGCGAGAGGCTGGTGGTCCGGTAGTCCTCGGCCACTTCCTTCGGCTGGCTCATGAACGGCAGCTTGACCTGCGCCTCCCTGACGCTCTGGCGGGCCATCAGCGGGGCGTGGCGCTCGGCGCCCACCTCGTCCGCCTTGCCCTTCACCGCCCACAGCGCCTCGCGCCGCGAGAGCCCGAGCGAGCGAAAGGTGTCGGCCTCGGCCAAGAGCTCCAGCGCCCGCCGCGACAGGCCCGAGCGCAGGATGTAGTCGTCAAGCGTGACGAGGACCCGGTCGGCGCGGACCTTCATGAAGTCCTCGATCTCCGCCTGTTTCAGCCCCTTCACCTGCCGCAGGCCGAGACGCACGGCGCGCAGATGGGTGCGCGGGTCGTCGGCGGGCTCCAGGCTGCAGTCCCAGTCGCTGATCGCGATGTCCGGCGGCCGCACCTCAACGCCGTGCTCGCGGGCGTCGCGGACCAGCTGGGCGGGCTGGTAGAAGCCCATCGGCTGGCTGTTGAGCAGGCTGGCGCAGAAGGCGTCCGGGTGGTGGCGCTTCACCCAGGCGGAGGCGTAGACCAGCAGCGCGAAGCTGATCGCGTGGCTTTCCGGGAAGCCATAGGAGCCGAACCCCTCGATCTGCTTGAAGCAGCGGGTGGCGAAGTCGCGCTGGTAGCCGCGGGCCACCATGCCCTCGATGAACTTGTCGCGGTATTCCCAGAGCTTGCCGTTGGCCCGGAAGGTGGCCATCGAGCGGCGCAGGCCGTCGGCTTCGTCGTCGGTGAACTTGGCCGCCTCGATCGCCAGCCGCATGGCCTGCTCCTGGAACAGTGGCACGCCGTAGGTCTTGCCGAGCACCTGCTTCAGCTCGTCGGCGGGACCCTGGCCGGGGGCCGGCGCGGGGTATTCCACCGGCTCCAGCTTGTCGCGCCTTCGCAGGTAGGGATGCACCATGTCCCCCTGGATCGGTCCGGGGCGCACGATCGCCACCTCGATTACCAGGTCGTAGAACTTCCTCGGCTTCAGCCTGGGCAGCATCGACATCTGCGCCCGGCTCTCGACCTGGAACACGCCCACGGAATCGGCCTTGCACAGCATGTCGTAGACGGCCGCATCCTCCTGCGGGATCTGGGCGATGTCGGTGATCCGCGTCCCGTCCTCCCGCGGCGGCAGCATCTCGAAACTGCGCTTCAGCGCGGTCAGCATGCCCAGCGCCAGCACGTCCACCTTCATCAGGCCGAGCGCGTCGATGTCGTCCTTGTCCCACTCGATGAAGGTGCGGTCCTTCATCGCCGCATTGCCGATCGGCACGGTCTCGTCGAGCCGGCGCTTGGTCAGCACATAGCCGCCGACGTGCTGCGACAGGTGCCGCGGAAAGCCCAGCAGCTCCTCGGCGATGGCGGTGGCGCGGCGGATCTCCGGATTGGCCGGATCGAGGCCCACCTGGCGGATGTGGTCGTCCGGGACGCTGTCGCCGTAGCTGCCCCAGACGGTGTTCGCCAGCGCCGCGGTGATGTCCTCGGTCAGCCCCAGCGCCTTGCCCACCTGACGGATCGCCATGCGCGGGCGGTAGTGGATCACCGTCGCCACGATCGCCGCCTTGTCGCGGCTGTAGCGCTTGTAGACGTATTGCATCACCTCCTCGCGCCGCTCGTGCTCGAAGTCGACGTCGATGTCCGGCGGCTCGCCCCGTTTTTCGGAGATGAAGCGCGAGAACAGCAGGTCCTGGTCCTCCTTGGTCGGGTCGACCGCGGTGACGCCCAGGCAGAAGCAGACGCAGGAATTGGCCGCCGAGCCGCGGCCCTGGCAGAGGATCTTCAGCTCGTCGCGCGCGTGGCGCACGATGTCGTGGACGGTCAGGAAGTAGTTCGGGAACTTCAGCTTCTCGATCAGGTCGAGCTCGTGGTTGAGCAGCTTGCGGACCTTATCCGGCACGCCCTGCGGATAGCGCCAGTCCGCCCCCGCCCAGGTGAGGTCGCGCAGGTGCTGGATGGCGGTCTTGCCGGGCGGCACCGGCTCGTCGGGGTATTCGTAGGAGAGGTCGGATAGGTCGAAGCCGATGCGTTCGGCGATCTCGACGCTGCGCTCGACCGCGCCGGGATAGCGGGCGAAGAGGCGCGCCATCTCCTCCGGAGATTTCAGGTGCCGCTCGGCGTTGGCCTGCAGCCGAAGGCCTGCGTCATGGATCATGCAGCCCGCGCGGATGCAGGTCAGCACGTCCTGCAGCGCCCGGCGCTTGGGGTGATGGTAGAGGACGTCGCCCACCGCCACCATCGGCGCCCCTGAGGCCTTGGCCAGCGCCGAGAGCTGCGAAAGCCGCTTCAGGTCGCGCGGGCCATAGCCGCGGGCTGCGGCCAGCCAGACGTCGCCGCGCAACTCTCCGGCGATGCGCCGCAGGTCGCGCTCGAAGGCCTCGTCCAGCCGCTCGGGCGGGACCACCAGCGCCAGCTGGCCCTCGGCGTGGTCGAGGAAGTCCGCCCAGGTGAGTTCGCACTCGGCCTTCTTCGCCCGGCGCTGGCCGACGGTGAGCAGGCGGGTGAGCCGGCCATAGGCCTCGCGGTCGGAGGGATAGACCAGGAGGCTCGGCGTCCCGTCGGCGAAGTCCAGCCGGCAGCCGGTGAGGTCGCGGATCGTCGAGCCGGATTCGTGCAGGTCCTTCTTCGCCGACCAGGCGCGGACCACGCCGGCCAGCGAGTTGCGGTCGCAGACCCCGATCGCCTCGATCCCCAGCGCATCGGCCCCGACCACCAGCTCCCAGGGATGCGAGGCTCCCCGCAGGAACGAGAAGTTGGTGCAGGCCTGCAGCTCCGCGTACCGCACGTTCATCCGAACAACCCGTGCAGCCACCATTTCGGCGGCGTCTCGGCGTCCTCGTAGAGGCCGGCGCGGAACAGCCAGAAGCGCGCGCCCTCGGCGTCTTCCACCCGGTAGTAGTCGCGCACGTGGCCGATGCGGACGTCGTCGATGGCGCCCCGCCACCACTCCTCGCCGATCCGCTCGGGGCCTTCAGCGCGGCGCACGCGGTGGACCTGGCCGCGCCAGCGGAACTGGCTGGGCGGATCGTCCGGCGTCAGCGCCATAACGCCTTCCAGCGGCTCCGGCCGGCGGAACAGGCGCGCCGGCCGCGGGACCAGGCGGTCCCAGGGCCGGGCGGCCGGCGGCGCTTCGCCCAGCGGCGCGGCGCGGGCCGCGGCGAGCTCGGGGACGTGGCTTTCCACGGGGACGCTGCGCCAGACCCGGTCCTTGCCCAGCCGGTTCACCAGCCGGTCGACCAGCGGGGCCAGGCCCTCCTCGACGGTGGGCTGGCGGGCCGCGTCCAGCCGGGTCTGGCGGCCGGAGATCGGCTCGACTTCGTGCGCCGCCAGCGTCACTACCTCGATCCCGAAGCCCGGATCGACCGTCTCCAGCTTGGGCGCGAAGAGCTTGCCGATCCGCCGGGCGTCGCGCCCAGGCAGCGCCAGGCCGATGCCCAGCGGCAGGGCCTTACCGTCCACCCGATGGAAGGCGATCTCGAAGCGCCGCGCGCCCTGGCCTTCGGTCTCCAGCCGCGCGCAGAGCTTGGCGGCCACGTCGGCGGTGACCCGCGCCATGTCCTCCGGCGCGCTGATCGGCTCGGCGAAGGCCAGCCTCGCGAACCACGGCGTCGGCGGCCGGCGGAAGGTCAGCGCCTCGGCCTCGCGGCCCAGCGCCTGGTCGAGGCGGGTCAGCGCCGCCTGCCCGAAGCGGCGGCCGAAGGGGCCACGCGGAATCTCCATCAGCTGGCCGATCCGGCGCAGGCCCAGCCGCTCGACCTGCGCCCAGGTCTCGGCTTCGAGGCGCAGCGCCGCCGGCGGCAGCGGCGCGAGCAGGTCCGCCTGGCCGCCCGGCGGGGCGATCTCACCGTCCTCGCCATAGTGGGCCAGCGCCCAGGCCGCGCCGGGGGTGTCGGCGATCGCGCAGCGGAACGGCAGGCCGTTGCCGGCCAAACGGGTGCGGAAGTCGCCCAGCATCGCTTCCTCGCCGCCCCACAGGTGGTCGACGTTGGTCACGTCCAGGAAGAGGC
Organism: Phenylobacterium sp.; assembly: GCA_045802455.1. Classification (GTDB taxonomy): domain Bacteria; phylum Pseudomonadota; class Alphaproteobacteria; order Caulobacterales; family Caulobacteraceae; genus Phenylobacterium. The sequence goes on from JBJMQX010000055.1 coordinate 12,496, forward strand.
CGTCCGGCGCATCGGCCGCCACCGCCGGCGAGAAGCGCACGCACCAGTCGACGAGCGCCTCGAGCGCGGCGGCGTCGGCGTCCGGCTCGGCCTCGGCGGTCGTGAGCTCGGGAACCAGCGCCATGGCGTCGGTCGCCTTCTGGCCGGGATAGAGCCCAAGCTCGGCCGCCTCGCGGCTGACCGCCGCCAGCCGCCGCACCGCCCGGACGGTCTCCAGGAGAGCGAACGGGCTAGCCAGCGAGGCGGAGGGATGGCGCCGGCGCCAGCTGGCGATCGCCCAAGTCGGCGACCAGGCGCAGAGGATGCGTCCCATCGATCTCTTCCAGTTCGTAGGCGGCTTCCGCCTCCATCAGCCACGCCCCCGGCCGTCCGCCGCGGCAGCGCTCCAGCTCCACCCGGAACCGCGGCGGGCCCAGGCCGAACTCCCCGGCCGGCGGCTCGGAGGGGGCCGAGGCGATCCGCCAGCGGGTGGCGGCGGCCGAGCCGGTGGCCGGCTTCTTCGCGAGGCTCCCATAGGGCCGGCGGCGGATCAGGAAACCGGTGGCGGCGTGCTTCTCGCAGGCGAGCTGCAGCCGCCGGCCCGCCACCAGGTCGGCCGTCTCGACCTCGCCGACCACGGCGGCGACGCCGGGCGTGGCCAGCGCGTCCTCCATCACCGACAGCGCCTCGGCCTCGTCGCGGGCGCAGACCTGGATCAGCCGCTCCGGCGGAAAGCCCAGCCCCGCCAGCCCCGGCGCCCAGAGGTCGTCGCGGCGCAGCACCCAGACCACCTCGCCCCGGCGCGCCAGCGGCGCGGCCATCAGCGCGGTGAAGGCGGCCGGCGCGGCGGCGGTTTCGACTTCCATCCCCCCGCCGCCGACCTCATGCCAGTGGCCCAGCGGCAGTCCGCCGCCCGGCAGGCGCCCGTCGATGCGCGCATCCCCGAACGGCAGCGAGGCGGAGTCCGCCCGCCCGCCCGCCTCGATGGCGGCGATCTTCGCTCTGAGGGCGGCCAGCCCTCCTGCGCGAAAATCGGACATGGCTTCCGGACTCCTTTCGTTCCATATTTGTTCTAGAACTGGAACGCGGAGAGTCAAGTTCCCAGAATCGGTCAGCTCTGGACCAGCCGGAGGACCGGCTCGCCACGCTCATGAGCCGTCCTTGACGCCTGTCGTCCACCGCCCGAAGCTTGCAGCAACAAGCCCGGCTGCGGCCGGCGGGGAGGTCGAGATGATCCGGACAGCAAGCCTTCTGGCGATATTCGTGCTCGCGGCGGGCGCCGCGCTGGCTCAGGTCGGCAAACCGGTGACCGTGAAGATCGACGCCGGGCCGGTGGTGGGCGTCGCGACGGAGAAGGCCAACGTCTTCCGGAACATCCCCTTCGCGGCCGCGCCGGTCGGGCCCCTGCGCTGGGCGCCGCCGCAGCCGGTGAAGCCCTGGACCACGCCCCGGCCGGCCGCGGAGAACGGCCCCTCCTGCCCGCAGCCGATGAACGCCGACAACTCGCCGAACTCCGGCGGCGCCAACGGGCCCACGTCGGAGGATTGCCTGCAGCTCAACGTCTTCACGCCACCCCATGCCAAGGGCGCGCCGGTCATGGTCTGGATCCACGGCGGCGGCCACCGCACGGGGGCTGGCTGGATCTACGGCGGCGAGAACTTCGCCCGTGACGGCGTCGTCGTGGTGACGATCAACTACCGGCTCGGCGCGCTCGGCTACTTCGCCCACCCGGCGCTGACCAAGGCCGCCAAGGCCGGCGAGCCGGTCGGCAACTACGGCCTGATGGACCAGATAGCGGCGCTCAAGTGGGTGCAGCGGAACATCGCCGCGTTCGGTGGCGACCCGAAGAACGTCACCGTCTTCGGCGAAAGCGCCGGCGGCATGAGCACGCTGGCCCTGCTCGCCACGCCGGCCGCCAAGGGCCTCTACGCCAAGGCCATCGTCGAATCCGGCGCGGGCTGGTTCGCGCCCAAGACCCTGACCGACAAGGAGAAGGAGGGCGAGGCGGCGCTGCAGAAGGCCGGGATCACCGCGGCGACAGCCGACGAGCTCCGCGCCCTGCCTGTGGAGAAGCTCGTGCCGGTCAACGCCGACTACCAGCCCTTCACCGACGGCCGGCTGATGACCGAGACCGCCTCCCAGGCGCTCGCCGACGGCCACTTCGCCGACGTGCCGCTGATCATCGGCTCCAACTCTGGCGAGGACTCGCTGATGGGCCCCGGTCCGCTCCCGCCGGCCCGGCTGGCGGCCGCCATCCCGCCCGCCGCCCGCGCGGTCTACAAGGACGAGGCCGCGGCCGGCGACGAGACCCTGGCCCGGGCGATCTTCACCGACCGGATCATGGGCGGCCCCGCGCGTTGGGTGGCTGCGAAGGCGGCCAGCGGCAAGCCCGCCTGGCTCTACTACTTCAGCTACGTCGGCTCGCGCTTCCCGCCGACCAAGACCCGCGCCAGCCACGCCGACGAGATCCAGTACGCCTGGGAATACTGGGGCCGCCGCACGCCCGAGAGCATGGTCAACGCCAAGGACCACGAGGTCGCGAACCTGATGCACGCCTGCTGGGTCGCCTTCGCCAAGACGAGCGTCCCCAAGTGCGGCGCTGCGGCCTGGCCCGCCTATACGCCCGCCGGCGACCAGCTGATGGAGTTCGGCAAGGAGAGTGGCGTACGCACCCACCTCCGCAAGGCCCAGCTCGACGCCGTGGAGGTGGTGACGGTTCCGACCCTGGCGCTAGGCGGCAGCTAGCTCCGAACTGAATCCCCGACGGCCGCGTTTCGGAGTCGCTTCAAGGACTTCCGGAGATCGGCATGGCCACCCGTCCAACCTGGCAGGGCTACCTGCGGCTCAGCCTCGTGAGCTGCCCGGTGGCGCTCTACACCGCCACCTCGCGCACCGGCGAGGTGCACTTCAACATGCTCTCGAAGAAGACCCACAACCGGGTGCGGATGATCCCCACCGATCCGGAGGAGGGGCCCATCGACCGTTCGGACATCGTCAAGGGCTACGAGATCGAGAAAGGCCGCTACGTCGTCATCACCGACGAGGAGATCAAGAACGTCCGGCTGGAGACCACGCGGACGCTGGATATCGAGCGCTTCGTCGACGAGGACGAGATCGACCGGCTCTACTGGAACGACCCCTACTACCTGGCGCCCGACGGCGACATGGCAGTCGAGGCGTTCAGCGTCATCCGCGAGGCGATGAAGAAAGCCAAGAAGGTGGCCCTGGGCCGCCTCGTCATGCACCAGCGCGAGCGCCTGATGGCGCTCGAGCCGAAGGAGAAGGGCATCCTCGCCTACACCATCCGCAACAAGCGCGAGGTGCGCCCGGCCAGTGACATCTTCGGCGCCATCAAGGACGTGAAGCCGCCCGCCCAGATGGTCGAGATCGCCGCCAAGATCATCGACCAGCAGGAAGGCCCCTTCGACCCCTCGCAGTTCAACGACCGCTACGAGGACGCGCTGCGCGACCTGATCAAGGAAAAGGAGAAGGGCCACACGATCACCGCGCCCGAGGAGCCGAAGGAGGCGGAGGTCATCGACCTGATGGAGGCCCTGAAGCGCAGCCTGGGCCAGTCCGGCGGCGGCGACCGTCGCAAGACCGCCCCCGCCCGCGCCGGCGCCAAGAAGACCGCCGCCCACAAGGCGGCGCCCAAGAAGACGCCGGCCAAGAAGCGGGCCTAGGCTTTCGCGCCGGCCTCGCTACGCTCGCACGCTCGGAAAGGGAGCGCGCGCATGGCGGCCTATGTGGTCAACGAGATCTGGGTCACCGACGCCGAGCGGTTCCAGACCTATTCCGTCCAGGTGCCGCCGACGCTGCCGGCCTTCGGCGGCCGCTATGTGGTGCGCAGCGGCGCGAGCCAGGCCATCGAGGGCGAGCCGCCGGGCCGCATCGTGATCCTCGAGTTCCCCGACCGCGCCGCGGCGCTCGCCTGGCGCGCCTCGCCCGCGTACCAGGCCATCCTGCCGATCCGCGACGCCACCTCCACGTCGCGCGTCTATGTGGTCGACGGCTACGTGCAGGCTTAAGAGCTGCCCTAACAACCTCGTCATCCCACGGTCGCCCGAAGCGGCGATCCGGGGGACCCAAGCTGAGTCGACGGAGCGGGCCGCTACTTCGCCGTGACCCCTGCCTCCACGAAATCACGCCAGGCCTTCAGGAAGTGCTGGCGCGGCTGCGGGCCCTCGGCGCCGAACTCGATCTGGCCCTCGTTCGCCGCGTCGAACTTCGGCCAGGCCGGGCCGCCGGCCGAGTCCGGCGAGCCGGTCTTGGCGAAGGCCGTCCAATAGGCGTTCATCGCGTTGCTGAGCGGCAGGTCGTCGGGCGCGAACCTCGCCCGCGGCTGGCCGAAGACGAAGCGGACCTCGTCAGTGTGGGCAGCGCCGAACGGCTTGCGCGCCTTCTCCGCGGCCGGGACGTCGGAGAAGTAGTAGAGCCAGGTGGGCTGGCCGTGGGCGGCGTGCAGCCGCGCGATCGCCCGGTCGGGCTCGGTGATCGTCTGCACGGTGACCAGGTCGTTGATCTCGCGCGCCTTGTCGCCGGAGCCGGTCGGATCGAATACCTTCTGGATCGCCGCCTGCTGGGCCGCGGGCAGGGCGTCGAACGTCGCCGCGGTCGGCCGCGTCAGGCTGGCCTCGTTGGAATTGCCGCCGATGATCAGCGGGACCTTCGCCTCGTGGCCGGCGCCGAAGCCCTGGATCACCGTCTCGACGTAGAGCTTGCCGTCCATCACCGGGAAAGGCCGCCCGGGCGCGGTCACGCCGCCCCGCGGCCCGGCCAGCGCCGTGAGCGGCAGCTTGCGCAGCGCCGCGGCGGCGGCTGCGTCGGTGCCGGTCACGCCCGCGGCCTCGGCCAGCTTGACGCCGTTCGCCTCCGCGTCCGCCAGTGAATTCGGCGTGTTGCGGGCGAAGCCGGACTCGACGATCGCCTTGTTGAACAGGCCCTTGGCCTGCGGCGAGACCATCATGTTGAGGATCGCCATGGCGCCGGCGCTCTCGCCGAAGACGGTGACGTTGTTCGGGTCGCCGCCGAAGGCTGCGATATTAGCCTTCACCCACTTCAGGCCGGCGATCTGGTCCATGTTGCCGTAGTTGGCGATCAGCCCGCCCTGCTTGTCGATAGCGGGATGGGCGAACCAGCCGGCGCGGCCCAGCCGGTGGTTGGCGGAAACCACGATCACGCCCTTCTTGGCGAATTCCGCGCCCTCGGTGTCCGCGCCGAACGCGCCGATCGCCTGGCCGACAACGAAGGCCGAGCCATGGATCCAGAACATCACCGGCAGCTTGGCGCCGGGCTTCGCGTTCGCCGGCCGCACGACGTTGAGGTAAAGGCAGTCCTCAACGTTCTGGCAGCTGGGCGGCGCCTTGGTGGCGTCGCGCTCGCCGGTCCAGCTGGGCGGGGCGCCCGGCGGCGTCCAGCGAAGGTCGCCGACCGGCGGCGGGGCGAACGGGATGGCCAGGAAATAGTCGACGCCGTTGGCTTGGCTGCCCTTCAGCGTCCCTTGCGCGATCTTCAGGACCGCCGGCGCTCCGGCCGGCGCGGCCGCGGGCGGCTGGTAGCCCGGCGCCTGGGCCCAAGCCTGGGAGGGGACGGCGGCGAGCGGCGCGGCGGCCAGGCCCAGCGCCAACGCGACGGCGAGCGATCTGCGGATCATGAGTTTCCCCCTGGAGGTCTTTCGGCCGGTCCTAGCGAAGGGCTGTTTCGCGATTGTGTCGGCGACCTGAACCCGCGCTGCGCCCGTTTGTCCCTCCCGCGGGAAGGCCTCGTTAGCGCTTGCCGAGCTTCTTGATCGCCGGGCCGAGCGGCTTCTCGCTGTCGAAATAGTCGGCCCAGGCCTTGGTCTTCTTCAGCAGGGCCGGGGCGGTGCGGACCGTATAGGCCTTGGGGTCCAGCCCCGGCTTCACCTGGTCCCAGGTGAGCGGGAAGCTGACGGGGGCGCCGGGCCGGGCGCGCGGCGACAGCACCGCCACCGCCGTCGACATGCGGTCGTTGCGCAGGTAGTCGAGGAAGATCCGGCCCACCCGCTTGGCCTTGGCCATGTTGACGACGTAGCGGTCCGGCTGGTCGGCGGCGATCGTCAGGCAGACGTCCTGGGCGAAGGTCTTGGCGGTCGGCCAGTCGATCTTGCCCTTCCCGTCCTTCAGCGGCGTGACCACGTGCAGGCCCTTGCCGCCGGTGGTCTTGCAGAAGGCCACCAGGCCCAGCGCCTCCAGCCGCGCCTTCACCGCCAGCGCGCCCTCGATCACGCGGGCGAACGGGATCGCCTCGTCGGGGTCCAGGTCGAACACCAGCCGGCCGGGGACCTCCGGCTGGAAGGGCTGGCAGTTCCACGGGTGGTATTCGGTCGCGCCCTGTTGGGCGAGCGCCGCCAGCGCCTCGATGCGGTCGACCTGCAGGTAGGGCTTGTGGTCGCCGAACACCTTCACCTCGGAGATCAGCGCCGAGGAGCCCTTGCCGACGTGGCGTTGGAAGAACCGCTGCTGCCCTTCGATCCCGTCCGGCGTGCGGATGATCGAACACGGCCGGCCCTTGATGTGCGGCATCATCCAGGGGCCGACCGTCTCCAGGTATTCCGCCAGGTCGCGCTTGGTCACCGGCCGGCCGTCGCCGCCGTCCGGCCACAGGGCCTTGTCTGGGTTGGAGAGCGTCACGCCCATGACGATCGGGGCCCCCGCCTTTGCCGCGGGGGGAGCCTTGGCCTTTGGCGCGGGCTCGGCAAGCTCGGTGGTGGCGGCCGGCGCGGGCGTTTCGGCGACCACCTCGTCGGCGGGCTTGTCCTCGCGCAGGCCCTTGAAGGCCGCCTGGCGCACCATGCCGCCGCCGGTGAAGCCGGCGAACTCGATCTCGGCGACGAGCTCCGGTCTGGCCCAGTGATCGGTCGCGCCTTTGCGCGGGGCGCCCGGGCCGCTGAACGGGCTCCTGTCGGTCTCCAGCTTCGTCAGCCGCGGCAGCACCCGGCTCACCGTGTCCCGGCCGAAGCCGGTTCCGACCTTGCCCACATAGACCAGCTTGTCGCCGCGGTGCACGCCGACCAGCAGCGAGCGCAGCTGCCCCGCTTCGCCCGTCCAGCCGCCGATCACCACCTCGTGTCCCGCCCGGCACTTGGACTTCTGCCAGTCGCCGCCACGGTCGGAGCGGTAGGGCGCGTCCAGCCGCTTCGAGACGATCCCCTCCAGCGACATGCGGCAGGCCGACTGCAGCACCGCGTCGCCCGCGGTCTCGAAATGGTCCACGAAGCGGATGCGTTTCCCAGTCTCCGGCGCCGCCTCGAGCAGCGCCCGCAGCCGCGCCTTGCGCTCGCGCAGCGGCAGGTTGCGCAGGTCCTGGCCCTCGGCGAACAGCAGGTCGAAGGCGAAGAAGATCAGGTTCTGGGTCTTGCCGTCGGACAGCGCCGCCTGCAGGGCCGGGAAGTCGGGCGAGCCTGCGCCGTCCAGCGCGCAGGCCTCGCCGTCGATCATGCAGTCCGGCAGGCCGCGGGCGTCGGCGGCGATCTCCTTGAACTTCGGCGTCCAGTCGAGCCCCTTGCGGGTCTTGAGCGTCGCCCGGCCGTCCTCGACGCGAAGCTGCAGCCGGTACCCGTCGAACTTGATCTCGTGGCCCCAACCGGCGCCCTGCGGCGGCCGGTCCACCGACTGGGCGAGCTGCGGCGGCACGAAGCCGGGCAGGGCGGCGGCCTTCAGCCTGGGCGCCGGCGCCGCCCGTTCTGCCCGTGACGGGGCTTGCGCCTGCGCCTTCTCCTCACGGTTGGACTGCCAGACCCGTTTGGCCGCCGCACGCGCCTTGCCGGTCATGAACCGCTTGGGGCCCTTGCCCTTGCCGGCGGCGATCTCCTCCATCGTGCGGCCCGAGGCCACCGAGGTCGTCTCGCCCTGCACCAGGGCGTCGCCGTGGCCCTCCAGCGCCCAACCGTCGTGGTGCTTGATCAGCAGCCAGTTGTCCCGCTTCTCCCGCTCCCGGCGCTTCATCCGCACCAGCACGAAACCGCCCTTCAGCCGCTCGCCGTCCATGACGATCTTCAGGTCGCCCTTGCGCAGGCCCTCGTGCGGGTCGGTCCCGGGCTCGGGCGCCCAGTAGCCGCGGTCCCACAGCATCACCGTTCCGCCGCCGTACTGGCCCATCGGGATGGTGCCCTCGAAGTCGCCGTAGTCGAGCGGATGGTCCTCCACCTCCACCGCCAGCCGGCGGTCGTGCGGGTCCATCGACGGGCCCTTGGTCACCGCCCAGGACTTGAACGACCCGTCCAGCTCAAGCCGGACGTCGTAGTGCAGGAGCGAGGCCGCGTGCTTCTGGAAGA
>JBJMQX010000056.1:0-49163 GCA_045802455.1 Phenylobacterium sp.
CACTTGGCGAGCAGCGGGATGAAGCTCGAGCGATGGAACACCTCGCGTGCATCGCCGGTGTATTCGTTCAGCCGGCCCTGCAGCCGGCGCAGGTCATCGAACTCCTTGAGGTACTCGTCGATCGACTCGTCCGGGCTCTCGGCGGCCTTGGGGAAGGTGTCGCGGACTTTCAGCCAGTGGCGATAGAAGTGCGCCGACTTCGCGGTGAAGTCCTGTGACTGGATAGCGGCCAGCTGATCGGAGACCGCCCTGGCCTGGCCATAGACGAAGGTCGCGTAGCCCAGGAACACGATGAGCACGAACGCCAGTCCGGCGAAGATGCTGCGGCTGAAAATGTCGTGCTTCTGATGCGGGAAGGGCCGCCATCTCGATCCGAGGTCGAAGACCGTCACCGGCGCGATGGCCTTGGCCAGCGAGTCCATGGCGGCGACCAGGTCGTAGGCCGCCTTGGACCGGGCGGGGCCGGGTTTGCTGGTCAGTTCGGCCGTCTCGATGGCGTCCAGCAGGGTGTGGTCGTTGAGCTTGCCGACGCGAGCGGCGTAGGTAGCCATCAACTGGGCGTCGCCGAGGAGGTTTCCGAGTTCAACCTCGCCGATGGGCATGGTCGATCCTCCTGCCGCGCTAGCCGCGGACGCCGCCGACCGGGCCGTTGGCCGTCGGGCAGATGCAGGGCGATCCCGGGGGGCCCGGCGGGCGGGCGTAGCACCAGAACCGTGGCGTGTAGCAGACCGTGCCGGGCGCATGCGGTGGCACCTGCGCGCGGACCGCGGCCGGGATCAGCGCAGCGGCGGCGGCCGCGACAGCGGCGAGCCTCCTAGCCAGATGTGCGCCCGTTCCCAGCACGCCCGATCCACCCTTTTGGCCTTGGAGTCAGCCGGTTGGCCCGGTCGATCTGTCTCCAGGTTGAACAATCTGAGAGGCGCATCACTGGGTTGTCAATGACATGGCGAAGGTCGGCCGACCGGCCGGCGGCGAATATCCCGAGCTCCGGGAAATCTTTCGGGAAGATGCGGACGACCCCGCGTCACCTTGACTCAGCGTCCGGCTGATTCGGCTTAACCTTTGTGGCGCAAGGGAATTTTTCCGAAACAGCCAAGCTCGACCCCGTCGCGACTCAAGGTATGCGGTTAACTCTCGATTAAGGGTCTGAGCGCGTACTTAACGCTTAGTTACGAAGACGCATCGCGAGGGGTCGCGGGGCGTCCAGGCCGATTTGGGAAGGGGTCCCATGACGATTGCACTCTCTGCGCCGCGCGCCACGGAATTGAAGCCCAGGATCGTGGTCTTCGGCGTCGGCGGCGCCGGCGGCAACGCGGTCAACAACATGATCGAAGCGGGCCTGGAAGGCGTCGAGTTCGTCGTCGCCAATACCGACGCCCAGCAGCTGGCGTTCGCCAAGACCGACCGTCGCGTCCAGCTCGGCGTCATTGCGACGCAGGGCCTCGGCGCCGGCGCCCACCCGGAGATCGGGATGAGCGCGGCCGAGGAGAGCATCCCGGAGATCGGCGAGCACCTTGACGGCGCCCACATGGTGTTCATCACCGCCGGCATGGGCGGCGGCACCGGCACCGGGGCAGCCCCGATCATCGCCAAGTGCGCCCGCGAGCGCGGCATCCTGACGGTGGGCGTGGTCACCAAGCCCTTCCACTTCGAGGGCCGCCACCGGATGCGCCTGGCCGACGCCGGCATCGGCGAGCTGCAGCGCTACGTCGACACCCTGATCGTGATCCCCAACCAGAACCTGTTCCGCGTCGCCAACGAGCGGACGACCTTCGCCGAGGCGTTCGGCATGGCCGACCAGGTGCTGCATTCGGGCGTCCGCTCGATCACCGACCTGATGGTGCTGCCCGGCCTGATCAACCTCGACTTCGCCGACGTCCGCACGGTGATGACCGAGATGGGCAAGGCGATGATGGGCACCGGCGAGGGAAGCGGCGAGGACCGCGCCCTGATGGCCGCCCAGAACGCCATCCAGAACCCGCTGCTCGACGAGGTGTCGCTGAAGGGCGCCAAGGCCGTGCTGGTCAACGTCACCGGCGGCCTCGACATGACCCTGCTGGAAGTCGATGAGGCGGCCAACGCCATCTCCGAGCAGGTCGACCCCGAAGCCAACATCATCTTCGGCGCGGCGTTCGACCCGTCGCTGGACGGCGTAATCCGCGTCAGCGTGGTCGCTACCGGCATGGACGGCGCCTCGATCGCCGCGATCGAGCCCAAGCTCGAACGCCGGCCGATGACCGCCCCGCCGCTGCGCGTTTCCGAACTGGTCGCCGCAGAGACCCTGGAGGCCCCGGCCTACGGCGCGCCCGAGCCGCTGCTCGAGCCCGCGCTCGCCGCCGAGGCGTCCGAGGAGGAGCAGCCCGACTTCTTCGCCGCTCCCGTCGCAGCCCAATCCGAGCCGACCATCGTGGCCCCGGTCAACCGCATCGTCGATCCGGCGGTGGCGACCGAGGAAGACGAGCCGCTGTTCGCAGCCCCGGCCTACGCCGACCGCAAGCCCAAGGGCGGGTTCCTGTCGATCTTCGGATCGCGTCCCCGCTACGATGCGCCGCAACCCCAATCGCGGCCTGTCGCGGTCCGCGGCGGCGCCCAGCCGGTGGAAGCCGCGGCGCCCGAGGAAGAGGCCCAGGCCGGCGAGGACCTGGAGATCCCGTCTTTCCTGCGCCGCCTCGCCAACTAGCGGAAATCCCTCGACTTAGCTGCGCGCCGCGGAGACCTTCCGGTCTTCGCGGCGTCGCCGTTTCGGACGCCCTGCGTTAACCACCCGCACACCGAAACATTGCGAAACAGGGATTGTTTTGCTGCGGCGCACGACGCGGCTTAACCGCAACGTGGGCTCGCCTTACGCGCGAGCGCCCAAGTTCAGTGGCCCGCCGAAAGGGCTCGAGGCAGCGGAAGGTCCCACGTGGCGGCAGACGGTTTCCAGAGCGGTGCGTTCCAGCACACGGTCAAGACCCCCGCGCTGTTCGCGGGCGTGGGCGTGCACACCGGCGCCTACACCCAGGTCGCCGTCCGCCCGGCCGCGCCGGACAGCGGCATCGTCTTCATCCGCACCGACGTCACCGACCGCGACAACCGCGTGCTGGCCGCGCCCGAGACGGTGGTGAAGACCCAGCTCGGCACCGTCATCGGCAACGACGCGGGCGTGACCGTCGCCACCATCGAGCACCTGATGGCCGCCCTGGTGATGAGCGGCGTCGACAACGCCGTGGTCGAGCTGGACGGGCCCGAGATGCCGATCATGGACGGCTCCTCCTGGCCGTTCCTGAAGATCCTCGACCGCGCCGGCCGCAGGCCGCAGGCCGCCGCCCGCCGGTTCATCGAGATCATCGACACCGTCGAGGTGGTCGACGGCGACAAGCGCGCCGCGCTGACGCCCGCCATGCGCTTCGAGGTCGCCTTCGCCATCGAGTTTCCCACCGCCGTAATCGGCCGCCAGGCGATCGACCTTGCGATGGACGAGGGCGCGTTCCGCCGCGAGCTCGCCGACTGCCGCACCTTCGGTTTCCTGCACGAGGTCGAGGCGTTGCGCGCCATGGGCTTGGCGCGCGGCGGTTCGATGGACAACTGCGTCGTCATCGACGGCGACCGGGTGCTGAACCCGGAGGGCCTTCGCCGTCCCGACGAGTTCGTGCGGCACAAGGCGCTGGACGCGATCGGCGACCTCTTCGTCCTGGGTGCGCCGATCCTCGGCCGCTTCGAGGGCGAGCTCGCCGGCCACCAGATCAACAACCTGCTGGTCCGCGCGCTCGCCGCCCGGCCCGACGCCTGGCGCCTGCGCACCTTCGCCGACGAACTGCCCGTCGCGGTCTGATCCGCGCCCCTGCGACCCTGCCGCCGTTTGCGCGCCACAGTCGGTGGTGTAGATAGCTGTTCCTCGCGTGGGGGCGCGCGTGTCTGCTTGAGGTGAAGGTGCTCGGTCGTCGCAATTCCCTGATTCGCCCCGCGCTCGTCGCGATCGCCTGCGGCCTGGCCGTGGCCGGCTGCTCCAGCTTCAACAAGAAGCCCAAGGTCCACCTGGCGTACGAGGAGCGGCCGGTCGAGCTGCTCTATTCCACCGGCGCCGACCGCATGGACCGCCACCTGTGGGCCCAGGCCGTCGACTACTTCCAGGAAGTCGAGCGCCAGCATCCCTATTCGGAGTGGTCGCGGCGCGCGATCCTGATGCAGGCCTTCGCCCACTACCAGGACAACCAGTACGAAGAAGCGATCGCCGACGCCGACCGCTTCATCTCGCTCTACCCGGGCAACCAGGCGTCGGCCTACGCCCACTACATCAAGGCCATCTGCTACTTCGAGCAGATCGTCGACGTCGGCCGCGACCAGGCCGCGACCGGCCAGGCGCTGGAGAACCTGCGCGAGGTCACCCAGCGCTACCCGCACACCGAATACGCCCTCGACGCCCGGCTGAAGATCGACATGGTCAACGACCAGCTGGCCGGCAAGGAGATGAACATCGGCCGCTGGTACCTGCGCCAGGGCGACACGCTCGCCGCGATCGGCCGGTTCAAGACGGTAGTGGACCGCTACCAGACCACCAGTCACACGCCCGAAGCCCTCTACCGCCTGGTCGAGGCCTACCTGACCATCGGCCTCGTCGACGAGGCGAAGAAGGACGGCGCGGTGCTGGGCTTCAACTACCCGGGCGACGCCTGGTACCAGGACGCCTATGGCCTGCTCACCTCGAAGGGCCTGCGCCCCGCGGTCGAGCCCATCGCGCGGAACAAGCGCAGCGTCTTCCATGCGGTGCTGACCAAGGACAAGTCGACCACCGCCGCCCCGCCGGCCGCCCTGACACCGGCCCAGGCCGCGGCCCCGCACGGCGACCAGGCCGTGCCGGCCAAGCCGGCCGACGACGAAGACGCGCCCCTGCCGCCCAAGAAGAAGCGCAGCATCTTCCACATCCCCTTCACCAAGGGGTGAGAAGCGCCGGATTGCGGTACGCAATCCGGATGGAATCGACACGGGGTGTCGATTCCCGCGACGAACGCCCGCGTCCTCGACGCGGGCCGGACGTCCAGCCTTGAGGTCTCTGGCCTAGAAGAACAAAAAGTGATCAACTGTGGCGCGGGCGCACTTCCACGCGGCCGCGAATCCCGGCGAGTCTTGCGGGCATGCTGATAGGTCTCTGGATCAGGGACGTGGTGCTGATCGAGGCCCTGGATCTCTCCATCGGGCCGGGCCTCACCGTGCTCACCGGCGAGACGGGGGCCGGCAAGTCGATCATCCTGGACGCCCTGGGCCTGGCGGTGGGCGCGCGCGCCGACGCCGGCCTCGTGCGCCGCGGCGCCCAGCAGGCGGCCGCCTCCGCGGTCTTCGCACCTGCGCCCGATCATCCGGTGTGGGATCTGCTGGAGGAGAAGGGCCTCTCTTACGCCCGCGACGAGGATCTGGTCCTGCGCCGCACGCTCACCGCCGACGGCCGCAGCCGCGCCTTCGTCAACGACCAGGCGACCGGCGTCGGGGTCCTGAAGGAGGTCGGCGAGGCGCTGCTGGAGGTGCACGGCCAGCACGAGACGGTGGGGCTGCTCGACGCCCGAACCCACCGCCCGCTGCTTGACGCCTTCGGCGGCCTGGACGGCTCCCTGGAGACGCTGGGCCGCCTCTGGCGCGACTGGCGCGCCGCGCGCGACCGGGTCGAGGCGTTGAAGGCCGAGGTCGCCAGGGCCACCGCCGACACCGAGGAGCTGACGCTGCGGCTGGCCGAACTGGACCGGCTGGACCCGCGCGAAGGCGAGGAGGCCGAGCTTGCAGAGGAGCGCGCCATCCTGGGGGCGGCTGAAAAGGCGCTCATCGACATCACCGGCGCGCGCGAGGCGTTCGAGGGCCTCTCCGCCAAGGTCGCCGGCGCCGTGCGAGCGCTCGACCGGGCCCGGGAGCGCGCGCTCTCCGCCGGCGCCGCCGAGGCCGGGACCGCGGTGAAGCGGCTGACCGAGGCCTCCGCGGCGCTGGACCGGGTGCTGATCGAGGCCGCCGAAGCGGAGGCGGCGATGGACGCCGCCGGCGAGGCCTTCGACTTCGAGCCCGACCGCCTGGAGAAGGCGGAAGAGCGGCTGTTCGATCTTAGGGGCCTCGCGCGCAAGCTGCACGTCGCCGTCGAGGAGCTGCCGACGCTGCGCGTCCGGTTCGCCGAGCGGCTGCGCGCCGTCGAGGGCTCGGAGGACGAGCTGAACGCCGCGCAGGCGGTCCTCGCCGCCGCCCGGCAGGCCTACCTCGCCGCCGCCGGCGAGCTCTCCAAGGCCCGCGCAGCCGCCGGCGAGCGCCTGGCCGCCGCGGTGACAGCCGAGCTCGGCCCGTTGAAGCTCGACAAGGCCCGCTTCCGCGTCGCCGTGGGGGCCCTGCCGGAGGAGAAGGCGGGACCGGCCGGCCTCGACCGCGCCGTCTTCGAGATCGCCACCAACCCCGGCGCGCCGTTCGGCGACCTGGGCGCGATCGCTTCCGGCGGCGAACTCGCCCGCTTCGCGCTCGCGCTGAAGGCGGCGCTGGCGGTTCGCGCCGACGGCCCGCAGCCGCTGATGATCTTCGACGAGGTGGACCAGGGGGTCGGCGGCGCCGTGGCCGACGCCGTCGGCCTGCGCCTCAAGCGGCTGGCCGCCCCTCTTGAAGACAGGAATGGGCCCCAGGTCCTGGTCGTCACCCATAGCCCGCAGGTCGCCGCCCGCGCCGACGCCCACTGGCGCATCGCCAAGCCTGGCGAGGGAGACCGCGTCCGCACGGTTGTCGAAGACCTCTCCGCTACCGAACGCGAGGAGGAGATCGCCCGCATGCTCGCCGGCGCGGAGATCACCGACGCCGCCCGCGCCGCCGCCCGGGCCCTGATCAGCTGACCTTCCTCCCCCGCTTCGCGGGAAAGGAACGTCGCGGTAGAGGTTTCGCGATGGCTGCGAATCCCAAGCCCCCGTCCGATCTCACCGAGGCCGAGGCGCTCGACGCTCTGACGGCGCTCGCCGACGAGATCGCCGCGCATGACATCCGCTATCACCGCGAGGATGCGCCCACGATCTCGGACGCCGAGTACGACGCGCTGAAACGCCGCAACAGCGAGATCGAGGCGCGCTTCCCGCACCTGATGCGCGACAACTCGCCGACGCTCAGGGTCGGCGCCGCGCGCTCGGAGCAGTTCGCCCCCGTCGAGCACGGGGTGCCGATGCTCAGCCTCGACAACGCCTTCTCCGACGCCGACGCCGCCGAGTTCGACGCCCGCATCCGCCGGTTCCTGAGGCTCGACGAGACGCCGGTCGCCTACACCGCCGAGCCGAAGATCGACGGCCTCTCGTGCTCCATCCGCTACGAGCAGGGCCGTCTTGCGCAGGCCGCCACCCGCGGCGACGGCCGCGTGGGCGAGGACGTCACCGCCAACGTTCGCACCATCGGCGAGATCCCACACCGGCTGGCTGGCGAAGGCTGGCCCGAGGTGATCGAGATCCGCGGTGAGGTCTATCTCGGCAAGGACGAGTTCATCGCCATGAACGCCGCCGCCGAAGCCGCCGGCCAGCGCACCTACGCCAACCCCCGCAACGCCGCGGCCGGGTCGCTGCGCCAGATCGACCCCAAGGTCACCGCCGGCCGGCCGCTGCGCTTCTTCGCCTACGCCTGGGGGCTGCATTCGGCGCCGTTCGCCGAGACCCAGTGGGACGCCCTGCAGGCGCTGAAGGCCTGGGGCTTCCAGATTACGCCGCAGTCGCGCCGGGTCGAGGGCCTGGACGGCCTGCTGGAAGCCTACCAGCGGATGGAGGCCGAGCGGCCCAGGCTCGCCTTCGACATCGACGGCGTGGTCTACAAGGTCGACCGCCTGGACTGGCAGAACCGCCTGGGCTTCGTCTCCCGCGCGCCCCGCTGGGGGATCGCGCGCAAGTTCCCCGCCGAGCAGGCCCGCACCGTGCTGGAGGCCATCGACGTCCAGGTGGGACGCACCGGCGCGATCACCCCCGTGGCGCGGCTGAAGCCGGTCACCGTCGGTGGCGTGGTGGTGGTCAACGCCACGCTGCACAATGCCGACGAGATCGCCAGGCTGGATGTACGCGTCGGCGACACTGTGATCCTGCAGCGGGCTGGCGACGTGATCCCGCAGATCGTCAGCGTGGTTGCCGAGGAGCGGCCCAAGGGCGCCAGCCCCTACGAGTTCCCCAGCCACTGTCCGTGCCACCTGCACACCGAGATCGTCCGCGAGACCACCGCGTCCGGCGCAGAGACCGTGGTGCGCCGCTGTTCGGGCGAGTTCGCCTGCCCGTTCCAGAAGCTGGCGCACCTGCGGCACTTCGTGAGCCGGCGCGCCTTCGACATTGAAGGGCTTGGAGAAAAGCAGCTCATCCTGTTCACCGAGCGGGGCTGGTTGAATTCGCCTGCGGACATCTTCCGCCTGCACGAGAAGCGCGCCGAACTGCTGGAGACCGAACGGTTCGGCGAGACCAGCGTCGGCAACCTGCTGGCCAACATCGAGGCCCGCCGCACGATCGGCCTCGACCGCTTCATCTACGGCCTCGGCATCCGCCACATCGGCGAGACCACCGCCGTTGTCATGGCGCGCGGCTACGGGACCGTCGACGCCTTCCTGGAGGCCATGGACAAGGTCGCCGACCGCGACCCTGAAGCCATCGAGGAGCTGGACGCCCTGGACCAGATCGGCGAGGCGGTGATCGAGGCCGCCGCGAGCTACTTCGGCGAGGACCACAACCGCGCCATGGTCCAGGACCTGAAGGGCGAGCTCACCGTCCTGGACGCCGAGCAACCGAAGACCGACACGGCCGTCGCCGGCAAGACCGTGGTCTTCACCGGCGCGCTGGAGAAGCTGACCCGCGACGAGGCCAAGGCCCAGGCCGAGCGGCTGGGCGCCAAGGTGTCGGGCTCGGTCTCCAAGAAGACCGATATCGTGGTCGCCGGCCCCGGCGCGGGCTCCAAGCTCAAGACTGCCGCCGAGCTGGGCATCCAGGTGCTCACCGAGGACGAGTGGCTGGCCCTGGTCGCAGGCTGACCGACCTTTTGTAGGCAGGGGTGCTTGGCGAACCCGGGTCTTCGGCGCAAACTCCGCAAAACGTACGGGAGGTTCGAAGATGGCCTATGCGCAGGGGCGGGTGATCAACGACGCCGACAGCCACATCATGGAGAGCCTGGACTGGCTGCCGTCCTACGCGGACGCCAAGATCCGCGACCGGCTGATCAGCATGCGCCTGGAGGCCGGCGGCTCGGGCGCGGCCAAGGCGATCGCCAAGGCGCTGGCCCGCCAGAAGGACGAGGTCGCCACCAAGGAGATCGCCACCAACGTGGTCGAGGGCCCTAAGGGCTGGGCGGCCTACGGCGCCATGAACCCCGCCGAGCGGGCCAGGGCGCTGGACGACCTGGGCTTCTCCCGCCAGCTGGTGTTCACCACCTTCGCGGGCTCGCAGTTCATGCCCTCGCCGGACCTGGACGTGAAATACGGCGGCGCACGCGCGCTGAACCGCGCGATCGGCGAATGGTGCTCGGCCGACAAGCGGCTGATCCCGGTGGGTGTCGTCCCGCTGGACGATCCGGAGCGCGCGACGGCTGAGATCGCGGTGGCCCTCGAGGCGGGCTGCGGGGCGATCTGGGTGCCGGCCGCGCCGGCCGGCGAGCGCTCGCCCGGCCATCCGGACCTCGATCAGGTCTGGCGGATGTTGGCCGAGACCGGCACGCCCTTCATGCTGCACGTCGGCGCCGGTTCGCCGCACCTGCCGCCGGCCTATCACAACAACGGCCATCCGCGGCCCAAGGACTGGCTGGGCGGCGGCGAGAACCTGCGCGCCAAGGACTATTTCTCGCTCTGCTTCGCGCCTCAGAACTTTCTCGCCTCGCTGGCGCTGGATGGCGTCTTCGACCGCTTCCCGGCCCTGCGCGGCGGCGTCATTGAGCTCGGGGCCGGCTGGGTGCCGGACTTCCTGCGCCGGCTGGACGGCGCCTGGAAGGGCTGGCGCAAGACCGACCCGGTCGTGGGCGGCCTTTCCATGGCTCCGTCGGAATTCATCCGCCGGGCCGTGCGCTTCACCCCGTTCGCCACCGAGAACGCCGGGACCATCATCCGCGAGGGCGGCGAGGAGCTCTTCCTGTTCTCCTCGGACTTCCCGCACCCGGAAGGCACCCGCAACCCGATCGAGCGCTTCGAGACTTCCTTCGAGGGCTTCTCGGAAGAGACCAAGGACCGGTTCTATCGGAAGAACTTCGAGGACATGTTCGCCGGCGCCTGAACCTGGGTCATCGTTTCGACACGGCGGCGTCCGTCTCATTCCGCCGTAAGCTTCACCAGACGCAGGACGGGCGCGGATGGTCATGGCACGCCGCGTCGCCAAGCGGACATATCGCACGCTCGCCGTCGCGGGGTCACTGGCGGCGCACCTGGGCTTCGTCGTCTTTCTGGTGTGGCGACTGGGCGCCACGCCCTACCTGTCCGAACAGCCGGCGATCCAGGTCGAGCTTGTTCGGCGGCCCCACGCCGTGCGGGAACGGTCGCCCGCCACGGCGAAGACAGGGTCTGTGGCTCCCGCCCCGCCGTCGCTCCACGTTCTGAGCCATCCGACGTCACCGACCCCGCAGACCAAGGCCTTGCCGGAGGCGGAAGCGCTGGATGCAAACGTCGGCGCCCGCCAGGCGCTGCGCGGGCGCTTCGGCTGCGATCACGCCAGGATGCTGGGCCTGAGCGCGGAGGAGCGCGCCGATTGCGAGGATCGCATCGCCAGGGCCGCGCCGTTTTCAGGCGCCGGCCGCCTAAACCTGGACCTGACCGGACGATACGCCGCTGACCCCGAGCCCTATCTCGCACGCCGCCCCAAGAACGGGTGCAAGGTCCGCGCGGCGGGCGACGCGGGTCCCATGGGCAACGAAGGTCCTGCGGCGGGCATCGCCTGCGCCTGGTCGTTCTGACCGGAGCCGGCGCCTAGTGGCCCCAGCCGCCGCCGCCGAACCAGCGGACGGCGCTGTGGATCAGGCCGCGCTTGAATGACCCGACGCCGCGGTCCTCCATGGCGTCGCGGAAGATGCCGTCAGCCTCCTTGCGCGAGTAGCACTCCTTGTCCGGGGTGCAGCCCTTGCGCGTGAAGCCGTACGGCATGTGCTGCCACTGTCCCCGGCCGCAGGTCTTGTAGAGGAAGTCGTGGACCACCGCGCCCTTCAGCCAGGGCCCGTCCGCCGGGAGGAAAGGCCACGCGGCGCTCGGAATGGACGCGAGGTCGGTGGTGAAACCGGGCGGGACCGTGATGAGATCCTGCGTTCCTCGCGGCTGATAGGTGAACGGCTTCACGACCGCCCATTTGCACCGGCCGTCCGTCGTCGCCGAGCACTTCAGCTTGTCATCTAGCGAAACGAGGAAAAGCCGGTCGTTGGGTTCGCGAAATCCGCTCTTGCCGGAAGGATCGGGTTCCGGCGCCTTGACAGGCTCGGCCTTCGCCTCTTGTTCCTTGGCGAGCGACTGCGCCTTGGTCATCGCCGGCGTCTCCTCCCGAACGCCGCAAACGAGCGGCGGCGCTGCGAGGACCGGCGTCGCCGTCAGGACGGCGCCGCCGAACGTCGCGATGGACAGGGTCAGGATGATCTGGCGCATCGGCCCCCCACAGGCTGCATCTCAGTCAGCTTACACCTCGCGATTGAGCCGCCAAGGCCGCCCGTCCGGCAGGCCATCCTTGCCGCCGGTGGGCGCCAGCCTTCACAGTGGCCGTGCTGGTCTGCCTGGAGTGACCCATGATCCTGCCGATCCTCGCCGCCGCGGTGCTCGCCCTTTCGCCGAACTGTGACCTGGAGCATCCCTCCGGCAAGCCCGGCTGCACGCGCGCGCAGGTGGACGCGCTGAAGATCAACCAGATCCAGGTGGTCGGCAGCCACAACAGCTACAAAGAGGCCATCGCGCCGAGGGAGATGGCCGTCCTCAAGGCCCGCAACCCAAAGGCCGCCGAGACCCTCGACTACAGCCACGGCCCGCTGACCGAGCAGCTCGAGGATGGGGCGCGCCAGCTCGAGCTGGACTTCGTCTATGACCCCGAGGGCGGCCGCTACTACACGCCGCTCGGCCGCAAGATGACGCCCGACACCACCCCCTACGACCTGGAGCCGATGAAGAAGCCCGGGATGAAGGTGATCCACGTGCCGGACATCGACTACCGCTCGGTTTGCCCGCTGCTCGCCGACTGCTTCCGCGAGATCAAGGCCTGGTCGGACAAGCACCCAAAGCACGTGCCGATCCTGATCATCTTCAACCTCAAGCAGGACCAGTTGAAGAACGTGCCGGGGGCTGTGCCCTTGCTGCCGTTCGACGCCAAGGCGATGGACGCCGTCGACAAGGAGATGCGCGCCGTCTTCCGGGCGAACCAGCTGATCACGCCCGACAGCGTGCAGGGCAAACACAAGACCCTTCGCGAGGCGGTGGCGGCCGGCGCCTGGCCGACGCTGGGCCAGGCCCGCGGCAAGTTCCTGCTGGCCATGGACGAGGGGCCGGACGTGGTCGCCGTCTATCGGGGAAACCGCAGGAGCCTGGAGGGGCGGGCGATGTTCATCAACGCGCCCGACGAGAATTCGCCCGCCGCCGGCTACATCACCCTCAACGAACCGATCAAGGAACAGGCGCGCATCAAGGCGGCGGTGAAGGCCGGCCTCATCGTGCGCACCCGCGCCGACGCCGACACCTACGAGGCCCGCCGCAACGACACCGCGCCGCGCGACGCCGCCTTCGCCTCCGGCGCCCAGTACGTCTCCACCGACTACATGCGCCCCGACCCGCGCTTCGGCCCCTACCAGGCGCGCCTTCCCGGCGGCGGCCTGGCGCGGCCCAATCCGGTGACGGCGGAGCGCTAGGGCCCTTCGTCCCAGATGGCTACATCGGCGGCTCGGCGGCGGGCTGAGGGGCCGGCGGCGGGGGTTCCGGCTCAGTGGCCGAGGCGTCGGCGGCCGGCGGCGGGAGTGCAGCGGCCTGTTCAGCGGCCGGCGCGGCCTTCTTGCCCTTGTGGAAGACGCGCTTGACGACCCTGACTGCGCCGCCGCCGATCTTGCCGCCCACGACACTGGCCGCGAAGCCGCCGATCGGGCCGGCCGCGGCCGTGCCCACGCCATAGGCCAGCATGCTGCCGGTGGTCTCGCCGGCCGCCTGAGCGACGAGGCCGCCGGTGATCTTCGGCTTCGTCTTCGCGCCCTTCTCCGGCGGCGGCGGCGGCGGCGGCTCGGCGGGGGCCGGCACGACGTCCCCCGGCTGGATCGGCGGCGGAGCGGCGCCGTCCGCAGGTTGCGGCGCGGCGTCGGTCGCCGGGCCGGGATCGGGCGCAAGCTGCGGCTGGGCGAGCGCGCCCTGCGAGGCCATGAGGCCCGTCGCGAGGCCGGCCAAGATCGGCGCCGATCGGGTGTTGCGCATCGGAAGCTCCTTCAAGGCGCCCCTAACGTGCGGGCATGCTTGAAGGTTCTTAAGGCCCGCTGGCGCGCCGGCCCGGACTCGCGCGATGGTCCGCGGGCCGAAAGGGAGCCGCCATGGCCGAGACGCGCGACCTGCCGCTGGTGTTGCGGATGCTGGGGCCGTTCGGCCCCAGGCCGCGGCTCACTGTCTCCATCGTTGTCGGCGTGCTGGCCGGCCTCGCCTGCATGGGTTTCCCCCAGATGCAGCTTCCGACCCGGCTGATCGTCGGCTGGGACGTGCTGTCGCTGGCCTTCCTGGGCTCGATGTTCGCCACGATGCTGGACCACACGCCGACCGACATCCGCGCCCGCGCCGCCCTGGACGACGAGGGCAGGGGGATGATCCTGGGGCTGGTGCTGGTCTCCTCGGCGGCCAGCGTCTGGGCGGTGGGCGCGGAGCTGTCGCTGGCCAAGGAAGCCCACGGCTGGCTGAGGCTCGGCCATATCGTGCTGGCCTTCGCGACGGTCATCGCCTCATGGTTCATGGTGCAGATGATCTTCGCCCTGCACTACGCCCACGAGTACTACGGCGTCGACGAGGACGACGGCGCGCGCGACGCCGAGGGGCTGGATTTCCCCGGCGACAAGCAGCCCGACTACTGGGACTTCCTGCACTTCTCGATCGTGATCGGGGTGGCCTGCGCCACCGCCGACGTGAACTTCACGTCCAAGGGCCTGCGCCAGCTCGGCACCCTGCACAGCCTGGTCGCCTTCGCCTTCAACACGGTGATCGTCGCGCTGACGATCAACCTGACGGCAGGGTTGTTCTAGAAAGCAGCAGTTCCTCCACCGCAGAGCGGGGGAGGTGGATCGCGGCAATCCACCCCTTTTGGGGGTGGCTCACGAAGTGAGGAGGGCCGGATCGCGCAGCGATCCGGTGGCGCGAGACGGAGGAGGCGCAACGCCCCAGCCACGGAGTGGCCGCCCTTCGCCCCTCCGCCGCTTCGCGACACCTCCCCCGTCCTCTTCGGGACAGGGGAGGAACGCTGAAGTCTTAGCCGTCGACCCGCAGGTTGGTGGCCGAGGTCTTGCCCGAGCGCCGGTCGGCCTCGAGGTCGTAGGCCACCTGCTGGCCTTCGTTCAGGCCGCGCAGCCCCGCCTGCTCGACCGCCGAGATGTGCACGAACACATCCTGGCCGCCGTCGTTCGGCTGGATGAAGCCGAAGCCCTTGGTGGGGTTGAACCATTTCACGGTGCCGGAGCCGGAGCCGACGCTGTCGCCCGCCGGACGCCCGCCACCGCCGCCGCCGCCGCCGAAGCCGCCGCCGCGCGGACGGTCGAAGCCGCCGCCGCCGCCGCCGCCACGCGGACGGTCGAAGCCGCCACCGCCGCCGCCGCCGGTGCGCGCCGGGGCAGGGCCTTGGCCCGTGACCACCAGCTGCCCCGCCGAGAGCTTGCCGGACCTGCGGTCCTGCTCGAGCTCGAAGGAAACGATGTCGCCCTCATTCAGGCCCCGCAGGCCCGCCTGTTCGACCGCCGAGATGTGGACGAAGACGTCGCTCCCGCCGTCGTCCGGTTGGATGAAGCCAAAACCCTTGGCCGTATTGAACCACTTAACCGTGCCGCTCGCCATTTCGCGCAACCTAACCGAGAGAGATCTTCCGCCACAAAAAGCAGCGTCCGCCCGCCGCTTTTGACGATGCGTAGCGGTTATGTAGCGGGCGAAACGCTGTGAGGCGAGCCCCACCGTGACAGAAGAGCGCAATCGGCCTATTGGAGCGCCCCCTCACTGCGCCCCTGACTGCGCGTAAGAACAGCGGGAACGGCCCTTTTGAAGTCGATCTGCGTCTACTGCGGCTCCTCCACCGGAAACGATCCGGCCTTCCTCGACGAGGCGGTGGCGGCGGGCACGCTGATCGCCCGCCAGGGCCTGACGCTGGTCTACGGCGGCGGGCGCGTGGGCCTGATGGGCGCGGTGGCGGACGCGGCGCTGGCGGCGGGCGGCAAGGTGGTGGGCGTGATGCCCGCCGACCTGGTCAGCCAGGAGATCGGTCACACCGGCCTGACCGAGCTCAAGGTCGTCAATTCCATGCACGAGCGCAAATGGGCCATGGCCGAGCTCGCCGACGGCTTCCTATGCCTGCCGGGCGGGCCGGGCACCTTCGAGGAGGTCTTCGAGCAGTGGACCTGGGCGCTGCTGGGCTTCCACGCCAAGCCCTGCGGCTTCGTCAACGTCAACGGCTACTACGAGACGTTCCGGAAGCTGACCCAGCAGACCGTCGACGCCGGCTTCCTCGCCCAGCAGTACGTCGACATGCTGATCTACGCCGACAGCACCGCCGCCGTCATCGAGGCCTTCCGCAGCTACGTCCCGCCCCCGCCCAAATGGGGCGTCGCGCCCGTGGAGCAGCGGTACTAGCCGAAAGGAGTCGTGGACCGGCGCTCTCCCACCGCCTAGCGTGGCCGGCGGGGGAGACCAATCATGACCACAACGACCGCGGACGCCGCGACGCCGGCGGCCTCGCATCATTCCAGCCTGAGCGTGCTGGGGGCCGCGGCGCTGGTGATGGGCAGCATGATGGGCTCGGGCGTCTACCTGCTGCCCGCCGCGCTGGGCGCGATAGGCTCGATCTCGATCCTGGGCTGGCTGGTGTCCTCCGCCGTAGCGCTGGCGGTCGCGGCGATGTTCGCCCAGCTCGTGGTCGCAGCGCCCGACGCCCGCGGCGTCGCCGGCTACGTCCAGGCGGGGCTCGGCCGCTTCGTCGGCGCGCAGGCCACCGTCCTCTACTGGACCTCCTACTGGTTCGGGAACGTCGCGGTGGCCGTGGCCGCCGCCGGCTACCTGGGCTTCCTGTTTCCGGCGCTGGCCACACCCGGCGCGCGGCTGGCGGCGACCTTGGCGGTGATCTGGACCGGCGTGGGCGTGAGCTGGGTGGGGCCGCGGATGGTCGGCCGCGTCGAGAGCCTGACGCTGGCGGTGGGCCTCGCGCCCATCCTCCTGACCGCGACGCTGGGCTGGTTCTGGTTCGACCCCCACGTCTTCGCCCAGTCGTGGAACCCGGCCGGCGCGCATCCGCTCGCCGCCATCCGCGGCTCCGCGTTCACCGCCTTCTGGGCGTTCCTCGGCCTCGAATGCGCCGTGGCGACCTCCGGCGTCGTGCGTAATCCGGTCCGGAACGTGCCTCGCGCGACGCTCGGCGGCGTCGCCGGCGCGGCAGGCCTCTATATTATAGCCTGCGCGGTGCTCATGGGCCTGATGCCGGCCGCCGTGCTCGCAAAGTCCACCGCGCCGTTCGCCGACGCAGCGCGGGTCACCGTGGGCGTCGCCGGGGCCGGCCTGATCGCGGCCTGCGCCTTCCTGCGCGCCAGCGGCTGCCTCACCGGCATCACCCTGGTGGCCTCCGAAACGACGCGGGAAGCCGCCGACCAGGGGGCGTTCCTGTCCTTCTTCCGCACGCGGCCGGGCGAGCGGGCCTCGCCGATCAACCTGCTGACCGCCGGCGGCCTGATGACGGCCGTGGCGTTCGGCACCGCGGCGCCCTCGCTGGCCGACCAGTTCAGCCGCATAATCAGCGCCACCGTGGTGATGAGCCTCACCGTCTACGCGCTGGCGGGCCTGTCGCTGTTCCGGCTACGCGGCGCCTTCGCGACGCCGCGGGCCCGCGCCATCGCTGCGGGCTCGGCGATCGTCGCCAGCCTCGCCGCCGTGGCCATGATCGCGTCCGGGTCGAAGATCGACCTGATGATCGGGCTTTCGCCACTCATCCTGGCGACGGCCCTGTATCTCTGGCTGCGCCGGCGCTAGGTTCCCGCCGATTCCGGCGGAGGCCACGATGCTGGCGGTGGAGCACTATTCCGGCGAGGCGGCCCTGCGCGCCGACCGGCTGCAGGTGCTGCGGCGCGCCTGGCAGTTCGTGGGGCTCGAGACCATGCTGCCGGCCCCCGGCGACTACATCGCCGACCTGGCGGGCGGGGCCCCCGTCGTCGTGGTCCGCAAGGCCGAGGGGGGCCTCGCCGGCTTCCACAATGTCTGCCGCCATCGGGCGGGCGCCCTGGTCGAGGACGGCGCTGGCAACTGCGGCGAGGCCTTCACCTGCCGCTATCACGGCTGGCGCTACGCCCTGGACGGGCGGCTGCGCAGCGCGACCGACTTCGGAGCCCTGCCCGGCTTCGACCCGCGCGAGTTCGGCCTCTTCCCGATCCGCGTGGAGACCTGGCGCGGCCTCGTCTTCGTGAACCTCGACCGCGCGGCCGCGCCGCTGGACGAGCTCGTGGCGCCCATCGAGGCCCGCTGGGGCCCGCAGTTGCCGGCCCACCCGCTCACCGAGCGCCGCATCCACCGCATCGCCTGCAACTGGAAGACCTACGTCGAGAACTATCTGGAGGGCTATCACCTGCCGATGGTGCACCCGGAGTTCGACGCCGATATCGTGGTCGCCGACTACCGGGTCGAGATCGAGGGCGGCGTGGTGTTCCATTCGGCGCCGCCGCGCGAGGCCGGCGTCTATTCCGGCGACTGGGCATGGCTGTGGCCCAACCTCGCCATCAATCTCTATCGGCACGGCTTCATGATGGAGCGGATGACGCCCTCCGGGCCGCAGGAGACCCAGCTCGACTACTTCTATGTCTTCGATCCCGGCCGCGCGGCCGAGCTTGGCGAGATGCTCGCTGTCTCCGAGCGGGTCACCGCCCAGGACAAGCAGGTCTGCGAAGCGGTGCGCCGCAACCTGGACGCCGGGATCTACGCCGGCGGGGTCCTGTCACCGAAGCACGAACAGGCGGTGGCCTGGTTCCAGCAGCGGGTGGAGCAGGCCTACGGCCCGACCCTGGTGGGCCGGGCCGCGGCATTCTAGCCGGACGGGCTAGCTGTTCGCGTCGAAGCGGATCTGCTGGGCCAGGCGGTCGAGCCGGGTTTGCAGCCTGGCTTCTTCACGGCCGCTCAGATAGCCGTCGCGGGTCCGGTAGCGAGCCTCGCGGCGGATGTCGTTGAGCTGCATCTGGGCGTTGCGGGCCTCGCGGTACGACAGCCGGCCGTTTTCGCGGGCGCGGTCGATCCAGTTGTCCATCCGCTCAAGCCGCGTCTGGATGTCGTTGGTGTGCTCGCGGGTCACATAGGCCGTGTTGGTCCCATAGGCGCCGGCGTCGGCGATGTAGACGCCGTTGGACCAGCGGCCCGCGGGACGGCCGTCTATCCAGGTCCCGCTGCGGTCATAGTAGCCGTAGGCGCTGGACTCGGAGACCCGCTGCCCGTGCCAGCGGCCGTCGTTGTCGTACCAGCCGTAGGCGTGGGCGCAGTCGCGCGGGCCCCGGGCCAGTTGGTTGCCGACGATCGCGCCGCCGACGCCGCCGACCACCGCGCCCGTGCCTCGGTCGTGATGCCCGGCCACGGCGCTGCCCAGGAGGGCGCCGGCCACGGCGCCGACGGCCGTGCCGGCCGCCCGGTTTTGGCTGCGCTGTTCGCAGGTGACCTGGGCCATGGCCAGGCCCGGGATCAGGGTGAGGGCCGCGATACCGGCGGCCAGATGATGCTTACGCATAGGAATTCTCCTCCGTGGGACGTCAGGGTCCCTCGACTGGCCGCCTCAACGTGCCCGAAACGGCGAAGGTTCCGCGCTTGCGGCGCGCAGGGCGGCGGTTAGGTTGCCTCCGGCATAACCCTGAAGGAGGCGAAGGCGTGGTTCGATCGGGACGCAGGCTGGGCCTGGCGCTCGCGCTGGCGGCGCTGCTTGGCGGGACGGCGGGCGCGGCTGCCGCGGCTTCGGAGCCGGCGGCGCACGACTTCACGGTCCGCGACTTCCATTTCCACTCAGGCGAAACCCTGCCCGAGCTGAAGATCCACTACTACACCCTGGGGACGCCGCGCCGGGACGCGTCTGGCAAGGTGGTCAACGCCGTCCTGATCCTGCACGGCACCGGCGGGACCGGCCGCCAGTTCATGGCCCCGCAGTTCGCCGACGTCCTCTTCAAGCCCGGCGGCCTGCTCGATCCGGCGAAGTACTTCCTAATCATGCCGGACGGCATCGGCCACGGCGGCTCGTCCAAGCCCTCCGACGGCCTTCGGATGAAGTTCCCGAAGTACGACTACGCCGACATGGTCGAGGCCCAGCACGCGCTCACCCAGAGCCTTGGCGTTGCCCAGCTGCGCCTGGTCATGGGCACCTCGATGGGCTGCATGCATTCGTTCGTCTGGGCGGAGGCCTATCCGACGGGCGCCAAGGCCTTCATGCCGCTCGCCTGCCTGCCGATCGAGATCGCCGGGCGCAACCGGCTGTGGCGGGCCATGGCCATCGATGCGATCAAGGCCGATCCCGCCTGGCAGGGCGGCGACTACCAAGCCGAGCCCAAGATGGGCCTGCTCGCCACCGAAAACCTGCTGATCCTGGCCGGCGCCGCGCCCTGGCCGATGCAGCTCGCCATGCCGACGCGGGCCCAGGTCGATCCCTACGCCGCCAGCGAGCCCGCCAAGCGCGCGGCCGCCATCGACGCCAACGACACCATCTACCAGATCGACGCCTCGCGGACCTACGACCCCTCGAAGGGCCTGGAGACCATCGCCGCGCCGATGACCTGGGTGAACTCGGCCGACGACTTCATCAACCCGCCCGAGCTGGGCGTCGCGCCGAAGCTGGTGAAGCGCATCAAGGCGGGCCGGTTCGTGCTGATCCCCGCCGGCCCCGACACGCATGGACACGGCACCCACACCTGGGCGGTCTTCTGGCAGGACGAACTGGCCGCGCTGCTGAAACGTTCGGAGGGTTAGCCGCCAGCTTTCTGGACGGCCCTCCGTTCCGGCTCCCCCGACTTGAACAGTCGCGCCGCCTGTTCCGACAGCCAGCGCAGCGCATTGTCCGCCGCAATGCCGGCGAACAGGCCCAGCGACGCCAGCGCCGCCGGCGCCAGTCCGTTTACCGCCGTGGATACATTCGCCTGCGGCTGAACCAGGAACGCCGCCCCCGCGCTGATCACGAAATAGACCATGAAACCTGCCAGAGCCCCCAGCAGCGGCCGGGTGCCATAGCTCTTCCTCAGAGCCTCCTCCGAGAGGGGACTTCCCGGCCGGAGCCGGCCATAGAGCGAAAACACCGCCGCGCCGATCGCGCCCATCAATCCGGTGAACGTCGCCACGACGGCTCCCTCGGGGATCATGAACAATACGCCGAAGCCCGGGAGCTTGCCGGACACCTCGGAATAGCTGTCGGTCACCGCCTTGAGCTTGCCGTCGGCCGGGCCGATCAGGGCTTCCTGCTTCTTTTGCAAGCCGTTGAGGGTGGCCCGGGCGGCGTTCAGCACATCGAGTTCATTCTGGGTCTGCGAACGCAGGTTCAGGAAGGTGGCGAAGTGCTCGTCGGTGCGCTTGAGCGTCCCTTCGAGCATCGGCCTGTCCTGCGGCGTCTCGTGCCGAAGCCTGTTGCGCGCGACCAGCACGATGCTGTCATGGCAGCCGATCGTTTCGTCTCCGCTCGTGTGGCACTTGCCGAAGTCCTGAGCGATCTCCGCCTGGGCGGCGAGATCGATCAGGTCGGCGATAAGGGCGTTTTTCGCCGTGACGTAGGCGGCGTTATCCCGGCTGAGCAGCTTCGCCTGCTCGGTCACAAGCACGGACTGGTTGGTGATCGTCCGATCGAGTGACTGCAGCTGGTCGAAATGGGAGCCCACGAAGATGGTGGGTATGCCCGGTTGATCCTTCAGCTCGGCTTTCGCCTCGATCTGCATCTCGATGATCACATACAGATAGAGGAAAACGATCGGCGCCAGCAGACCCCAGAGCAAGGCGATCGCCACGTTTCCAGTCCAAATGATGTAGCGCGGCATGAGCTCCCCCGAACTCAACCCTGTGCTCTGGGTGCAACTTTGCGCCAAGCGACCAGAGGTTGCGCCCCAAATATGCTCCGTTACCGCCCAAACTCAAGCCGTGCATCCTCTATCGCACGTAGCTCGCCCCGTTGATGTCGATGACCGCTCCGGTCATCGAGGGCGGCGCGTCGAGCGCCAGGTAGGCGACCGCGCTCGCCACCTCGTCCGGCGTCGCCACCCGGCCCAGCGGGATGTCGGCCAGGAGCCTGTCGCCGCCGCGGCTGGCTAGATAGTCCTCGGCCATGCCGGTCATGGTGAAGCCGGGCGTCACCGCGAAGGCCAGGATCTGCTCGGCGCCGTAGCCGCGGGCGATCGACTTGGTCATCGCGACCATGCCCGCCTTCGAGGCCGCATAGTGCCAGTGCGCCGGCGAGTCCCCGCGGTAGGCGGCTCGGCTCGCCACGTTGACGATCCGTCCGCCGGTTGCCCGCTCGCGCCAGTGCAGGACCGCGCGGCGGCAGAGGTCGGCGGCGGCCTGCAGGTTGATCTGCATCGTCCGCGCCCAGGCGGCCGCCCAGTCCGCGTCCGGCGCGTCCACGGCGATGGGCTCGAACACGCCGGCGTTGTTGACCAGCACGTCAATCCGCCCGTCCAGCCGCGCCAGGGCAGCCTCCCACAGCGCGTCGGCCGCGCCGGGTTGCGCCAGGTCGGCGCCGATCGACTGCGCTCCGTCCGCTCGCCCGTGGCCGACCCAGCGCACGTCCCTGGCGCTCAGCGCCGCGCCGATGGCGGCTCCGATGCCGCGCGTCGAGCCGGTGACGAGAATGGTGGGCGCTGGGGTCATCGCGCCCTCCTGCCCAACCGAGGCGCGTCTGGCAATGGCCGCGCTCGCCCGGCGTGTTACGCTCGACGGCGCCGCTTGATCAGATGCGGGCATCGTTTCGGGGGACTGCGGGGATGCCGAGCTATTATCTGACCTGTGGCGAGTTCATCGCCGACTCGCAGTCGCAGCCCAACAACAAGGGCATCAGGATGAATGTCCAATTTATCGACTTCATCCCCGAACGCGGCGCCGTCGTGGCGCTGATCCAGGCGGTGAAATGCACCCGAGGCGTCAATCTCACGCCGCAGGCGCTCATTGTCGACTACCCCAGCGGCGGCTCGGGCGTGCGCGCCGAGGGCATCTGGACCGACGAGCACTGGGCCATCGACGCGCCGGGGGAAAAGAGGTTCTGCCCGGGCTTCGGAATGGAATTCCCGGCCGGCGCCAATAACCTCTGGGCCCGTTGGGAGGGGGCCACCGGCAGCGGAGCCCCTGGAGGCGACGGAAGGCTTGGCGTCGTCGTCCAGGCGCCAAACGCCCTCAGTTTCACCCCGGCGATGCTCAGCGACCACCCGAGCCGCGCCGGTCGGGCCGTCGGGACCGCGTTCCATCATCAGTTCGAGTCCGTAGCGCTGCGCATCGCGAACTCCCCTGGCGGCGTGACCGCCGAGGTCCGCGGAGTGATCCGCTGGGGCTACAAGGTCGATGAAACCGACCCGGGCGTCCTCACGGTCGATGCGCCGGTGGTCGCGAACCGGCCTTCGGCCACCTGGATCTCAGCCGCCACGCAATGGAACCGCGTGAAGGGCGCACGCGGCCGCATCCCGGGAGACGCCGCCGGCTGGGCCGCCTAGGAGCCCGATCGCTCAGCCCTGATCGGCGTAGGTCTTCACCAGGTCGTAGAGGAAGTCGCGTCCAGCGTAGAGCGACTTGACCGACATGTGCTCGTTCAGGCCGTGCGCGCCGGAACCCTCCGGCCCTGACCAGAAGCCTGGCACGCCATAGGTCGGGATGCCCACCGGCGTCAGGTAGATGGCGTCGCTCGCCCCTGTCGACATGGTCGGCACCAGCGGCACGCCCGGGAAGTGCTTGGCCGCCACCTTCTCCATCGGCCCGATCACTTTCGGATCGAGCGGCGGCGGGGTCGCCTTGCCGCGGATCGGCTGCAGCGGGGTCAGCTTGACGCCGGAATCGCCGATCGCGGCCTCCAGCTTCGCCTTCACCGCCTCCATCGTGTCGCCCGGGAACATCCGGCAGTTGATGTTGGCGCCGGCCCGCTGCGGCAGGGCGTTCTCGGCGTGCCCGCCGTCCAGCAGGGTGGCGACGCAGGTGGTGCGCAGCATCGAGTGGAAGCCGCGGTCCCTGTTGAGCTCGGCCTCGGCCGCCTTGTCGTTGGGGTTCTTGGAGATCGCCACCATCGCCAGGCCCTGCGGGTCGGTGCGCCCGGCGCCGGCCTTGGCGAAGAACGCGCGCGTGGTGTCCGACAGCTGCATCGGGAACTCGTAGTCGCGCACCTTCAGGAGCGCCTGGGCGAGCTGGTAGATGGCGTTGTCGCGGATCGGCACGGACGAGTGGCCGCCAGCGTTGGTGGTCTCCATGCGGAACTGCTGGACCACCTTCTCGCCGACCTGCACGCCCTGCGTCAGCACCTTGCCGTTGGCGTCCGCGCGCCCGCCGCCGCCCTCGTTGAGCGCGAACTCGGCGTCGATCAGCTGTCGGCGGTTCTGCGCCAGCCACTGGGCGCCGTTGAAGGCGGCCAGGGTCTCCTCGCCGCAGGTGAGCGCCAGCTTGATCGTCCGCTTGGGCTGGTAGTGGCTCTCCTTGAAGCGGATCAGGGTGTCCACCCAGGTGGCGTCGATGGACTTCATGTCCGACGTGCCGCGGCCGTAGAAGTAGCCGCCTTCCTCGTTGAGCACGAACGGGTCGCGCACCCAGTCGGCGCGCTTGGCCTCCACGACGTCCAGGTGCCCTAGCAGCAGGATCGGCTTGGCCGTCTTCGAGGTCCCCGGCAGGATCGCCACCAGGCCGCCGTCCTTCGGATGCTCCGGGACCGAATAGTAGGTCAGGTCGCCATCCGCGAAGCCCGCCGCCTTCAGTCGCGCGCCCATCTTCGCCGCCGCCTCGGTGCACGAACCCATCGACAGCGAGGTGTTGGTCTCCACCAGCTCCTTGTAGATCTCGCGGAACCTGACTTGGTCCGGCCGCAGTTGCTCCTGCGCCGCCGCGCCCTGCGCCGCCGCCAGGCCCACGCCCGCCGCGACCGCCAACACCAAATTCCGCATACGCATCTCCCCGATTCCGCGGGCCGACTAATGGCGGCGCGGGCGCGGCGCGTCCACCCCTTTGGCTGTCATCCCGGTTTCGCCGCCAGGCGAAGACCGGGACCCATAGACACAGGTTCCTCCGGACGAGATCGCGCGTATGGATCCCGGTCTCTCGCTGGCGCGAAAACCGGGATGACACCAGGGGGAACTTGGAGTGAATAGCTCGCCCATGGACACGCAAGCCCTCAACGCCTTCGTGGGTGAGGTCTGGGACCGCGAGATCACCCGCGAGCTCACCGACTACATCCGCATCCCGGCCAAGTCGCCGGCCTTCGATCCGGACTGGGCGAAGAACGGCCACATCGACGCCGCGGTCGACCAGATGGCCGCCTGGGCCAAGGGCAAGCTCGCCGACCTGCCGGGCGCGACCCTGGAGGTGGTGCGCCTCGAAGGCCGCACGCCGGTGATCCTGATCGAGTGCCCAGGCGAGGTGGACGACACCGTCCTGCTCTACGGCCATCTGGACAAGCAGCCGGAGATGACCGGCTGGTCCGAGGGGCTGGGCCCCTGGGAGCCGGTGCTGAAGGGCGACCGGCTCTACGGCCGCGGCGGCGCCGACGACGGCTATGCGATCTACGCCTCGGTGACCGCGCTCGTCGCGCTGCAGAGGCAGGGCGTGAAGCGGGCCCGCTGCGTCGTGCTCATCGAGGCCTGCGAGGAGAGCGGCAGCTACGACCTGCCGTTCTACGTCGACCACCTGGCCGATCGCATCGGCTCGCCCTCGCTGGTGATCTGCCTGGACTCGGGCTGCGGGAACTACGACCAGCTCTGGCTGACGACCTCGCTGCGCGGCCTGGCCGGCGGGCTGCTTACCGTCGAGGTGCTGGAGGAGGGCGTCCATTCCGGCGACGCCTCGGGCGTCGTGCCCGACAGCTTCCGACTGGCCCGCCAGCTCCTCTCGCGGATCGAGGACGAGGCCACCGGCGCCGTCCGGTTGGCGCCGTTCAACCTCCAGGTCCCGGCCGAGCGCCTGACCCAGGCCAAGGTCGCCGCCCAGGCGCTGGGCGACCAGGTGTGGCGCAAGTTCCCCTTCGCCGGCGCGACCGAGCCACAGACCCGCGACGGCGCCGAGCTGGTGCTGGCCCGCACCTGGCGGCCGCAGCTCACCGTGATCGGCGCCGACGGCCTGCCGCCGCCGCGCAGCGCCGGCAATGTGCTGCGCCCGAAGACCGCGTTGGCGCTTTCCATCCGCATCCCGCCCAGCGCCGATCCCGCCGCCTGCGCCCATGCGCTCGAGCAGGCGCTCACCGCCGACCCGCCGCAGGGCGCCCGCGTCACCTTCGAGACCGTCCAGGCCAGCCCCGGCTGGAACGCCCCGCCGATCGCGCCCTGGCTGGAACAGGCGGTGCAGGCAGCTTCGAAGGCGACCTTCGGCCGCGAGGCGGCGCTGATGGGCGAGGGCGGCACCATCCCCTTCATCGGCATGCTGGGCGCGAAATTCCCCGACGCGCAGTTCGTGATCACCGGCGTGCTCGGCCCGCAGTCCAACGCCCACGGCCCCAACGAATTCATCCACCTGCCCACGGGCCGAAAGGTGACCGCCGCCGCCGCCCTGATCCTCGCCGCCCACGCCGAGCGGCCCCGGACTTGAGCCTGCTCTTGCGGTTCTCCGCGCCCTGAGGTCACGATAGGCGATTGCCGGAGCCGCTCACGCAAGAGGCGGCCTGGACAAGGCATTGGAACCAGCAGGAGGGCGCCCATGGCGGCCAAGAGATTTCCCGTCGAGGCGGGGCACATCATGATGTTCGCCCGCTCGGTCGGCGACGACAATCCGGTCTACTATGACGAGGCGGCGGCGAAGCAGACCGAGGCCGGCGGGATCATCGCCCCGCCCACCTTCGTCCAGTCCTCGGCCCAGTTCGACCCGGACTACTTCCTGCGGCCCAAGGTGGGCCAGCCCTGGTTCGGATCGGGCAAGAACCCCACCGGGATCGTCCGCACGGGCGGCGGCGGTGGCGGGGGAGGCGGCGGCCTGCACGCCGAGCAGCATTACGAATACCACCGCCCGGTTCGCGCCGGCGACGTGCTGACCGCCACGACGCTCCCCGGCAAGACCTGGGAGAAGGAGGGCCGCCGCTCGGGCAAGCTGGTGTTTTCCGAGAGCGTGACCGAATACCGCGACCAGAACGGCGAGCTCGTCGTCACCGCCCGCGGCGTCGGCGTGCGCACCGAGCGCCCCGTAGAGCAGCCCGCCGCCAAGAAAGAGGAGGCCTGAGCATGGCGCTTTCCGCATCCGGCCTGAAGGTCGGCGACGTCCACACCGCGCGCCTGGTCGAGGACCTGAAACGCACCCAGATCGTCCAGTACGCGGGCGCGTCGGGCGATTACAACCCGCTGCACACCGACGAGGTCTTCACGACCAAGGTCGCCGGCTATCCCAGCGTCTTCGCCCACGGCATGCTGACCATGGGCATGACCGGCAAGATGCTGACGGACTACGTGGGCGACGCGCGGCTGACCAAGTACGGCGTCCGCTTCACCAGCCAGGTCTGGCCCGGCGACACCCTGGACGCCACCGCGACGGTCACGGCGATCAACGGCGACCGCGTCGAACTCGACGTCTCCACGAAGAACCAGGACGGCGTCGAGGTGCTCAGCGGCTACGCCGAGGCGCGCATCGACGCTTAGACTCAGATCCTCCCCCACAGGGGGAGGTGTCAGCGAAGCTGACGGAGGGGGTTTCATCCGAAGTTCTGAGCGGAAACCCCCTCAGTCGCTCCGCGACAGCTCCCCCTGCGGGGGAGCATCTACGGAACCGGCGGGGCCGCCGCCGCGCCACTCTTGGCCTGCAGGTACGCGATCAGGTCGGCGCGGTCGGCGGCGCTGGCCATGCCGGCGAACGGCATCTTCGTGCCGGGCGCCACCGCCTGTGGGTCGGCGAGGAAGGCGTCCAGCGTCTGCGCGGTCCAGGTGAGCTCGGCCCGGCGCATGGGCCCGGAGTAGTTGTAGCCCTCCAGGCCGCCCGCCTTGCGGCCCATGATCCCCTTCAGGGTCGGCCCCAGCGTGTTGGCGTCGCTGTCGATCTCGTGGCAGGCGGCGCACTGGGCGTAGAGCGCCTGTCCCTTCGCCGCATCGCCCGCCGGCGGGGCCGGGCCCGGCTGGGCCTGCGTCGCGCCGGCGAACGCGGCCAGCGTCAGGAAAAGTGCGAGCCTCATGACAGCAGTCCCGGGCGCTTGAGGTAGCGGTCGCGCACGGCCTCGGCGGTCCGGTAGGCCAGCGCCGCCACCGGCCCGGTCGGGTTGTACGCCGAGTTGTGCGGGAAGGCCGAGGCGCCCAGCACGAAAACGTTGGTCACGTCCCAGCTCTGCAGCCAGGTGTTGACGGCGCTCCGGCCCGGCTCGGTCCCCATGATCGCCCCGCCGGTGTTGTGTGTCGATTGGTAGGGAACCACCGACCAGCTCTCGCGGCTGCCGCCGTAACGGCCCTCGGAGCCGCCGCTGAGTAGTGTCGGGTTCATCGCCTTGCCGATCTCACCGCAGACCTTGGCGGCATGCCGCGCCAGGCGATTCTCGTTTTCCTTGAAATCGAAGGTCATCCGCATCAGCGGCTGCCCGAACCGGTTGCGGTAGGTGGGGTCCAGGTCGAGGTAGTTGCCGCGGTTCGGCATCACCGATCCGAGCGCGCCGACCGAGGTGTAGGACTGGTACCATTTCGCCGTCGCGCGCTTCCACGCCGAGCCCCAGCCCGGCGTTCCCGGCGGGGTGGGGCGGTAGGCGATCGGACGGCCGCCCGAGGACCCGCAGGTGACCGTCGCGCCCCCGATGAACCCCAGCGGCCCGCGGTCGAACGCCGGATTGGCGTGGAAATCGTCGATCACAGGCCCCGAGCTGCCGGACGCGATGAAGGGGTTGAAGTTCTCGCCCTCGAAGAACAGGCCGACGCCGGCCCCGATCTGGTAGGCGTAGTGGCTGCCGACGATCCCGCGCCCGGTCTGCGGATCGTAGGGCTTGCCGATGCCCGACAGCAGCATCAGGTGCACGTTGGAAAGTCCGTAGGCGGCCAGCACCACGAGGTCCGCCGGCTGCTCCAGTTCCTCGCCGGTCAGCACGTTGACGTAGGCGACGCCGGTCGCCTTCCTGCCGGTCTTGTCCAGCAGAACCTTCTGCACCCAGCTCCAGGTGCGCAGGTCCACGTTCGGGTGCTTCAGCGCCACCGGGATCACCGTGATGTGCGGGCTGCCCTTGGCGTTCGACTCGCAGCCGAACCGCTCGCAGAAACCGCAGTACTGGCACTGGCCCAGCCGCATCCCGTCGGGATTGACGTAGGGCTTCGAGGCGTTCGCGGCCGGTCGCGCGAAGGGGTGGTACCCAAGCCCCGACGCAGCGGTGCGGAACTTGGCGTGCGCGTGGTTCTCGGCCAGTGGCGGCAGGGGATAGTCCCGCGCGCGTGCACCCTCGAACGGATTGCCGCCCGGCAGGAGCTGGCCCTTCAGGTTCCCGGCCTGGCCCGAAACGCCCGCCACATATTCGAACTTGTCGTAGTAGGGCTCCAGCTCGGCGTAGCTGACGCCCCAGTCGCGCAGCGGCATGTCCTTCGGGATAAATCCCGCGCCGTGCGCCTGGATGGTCTGTGAGCGGACCTTGAGGTCGTTGTCGCCCCAGCGCCAAGTCGCGCCGTTCCAGTGCACGCCGGCGCCGCCGACGCCCTCGCCGGGCAGGAACGAGCCCAGCCGCCGCATCGGCAGGGCGGTTTCGGCGAGGCTGTTGCGGACCGTCAGCGTGTCCTTGGCGACGTCCATCATCAGGTCGTGCCGCTGCGCGAACCGCAGCTCGTCACGGATGGTGGGCACGCTGAAGTCCTCGGGCGTGGACCTGGGCCCGCCGCGCTCCAGCACCGCGATCTCCAGGCCGGTGGGCGCGAGCTCGCGCGCCATGATCCCGCCGGTCCAGCCCATGCCGACGATGACGATGTCGACGGGCGGCAGTCGCCTGGCCATTTTCGCGCGCCCCTAGGACATGTCGGCGATGCCGACCGGCTTCGCCGGAAAGCGCCGCCCGTCGTTGTAGGTCCGCACGTTGGCCGCGTTGTTGGCCATCACGCCCGGGAAGCCGATCATCTTCCAGGCCGCCTTGTCGCGGTTGCCGCCATAGATTGGGTCGGCGAACATGCCTTCCATCACCGTCTGGTAGATGAGGTCGAAGAACGGCCGCGCCGGCAGCCCGCCGGGAAGATCGACCTTTCCGCTGGCCAGCGCCTGCAGGAACGCCTCCTTCTGCGCGGCCGCGAGCCGGTCAAAGGTCTTCCCGTCGTACGCCTTGCGGCAGTGCCCGTTCGCCTGGGCGATCCCGGCCCGGTAGAGCTCGGCCGGCGTCAGCGCCAGCTGGTAGCCCTGGTTCGGCGTGCCGGCCTGCCAGGGCCCCTCCGCATAGAGCCGGTCGCCCTTGCCCCAGCCGCCGGCCAGGGCCCGGTCCACGTAGACGGGGATGCCTAAGTCGACGCCCGACGGGGTCAGCTCGTCGG
This sequence comes from Phenylobacterium sp., assembly GCA_045802455.1. Lineage (GTDB taxonomy): Bacteria > Pseudomonadota > Alphaproteobacteria > Caulobacterales > Caulobacteraceae > Phenylobacterium. Next base: position 29,722 of record JBJMQX010000056.1, read on the forward strand.
CGGGGACCATGTGGTTGGCGACCGCCTCGACGAAGGCGGCCTCGGCCGGTCTCAGGAAGACGTAGCCTGCCGGCGCGGGCGGCAATGCGGCCTTGGCCGCAGCGGCCGGAGCCGGGGCCGTCGCAGGCTGCGCAGCCGCTTGGCCGACCGCCGCGCCCAGCGCGCCGGCAGAGGCCAGGAACGCGCGGCGTCCCAGCGATTTCGTCATGAGTGCGTTTCCCCGGCAGGCGCGCGCCTGTCGAACGGTGCGCCCCGCAGCGATGAGAGCCTGGGTCGCCCCCGCTGGCAAGCGGCCTCAAGACACCGTGCGCTGGCCTGGCCGGTCCCGTTGCGGGCCCATTGTCCGCAGAATAGGGTCTGCCGCGGTCGGCTCAGGAGTCAGTGAACGTCACATGGATCGTCGCGAAATCGAAGATCGCATCGCTTCGATCAACTGGTATCACGAATTCGATTTCCCGGGCGGGCTGAAGGCGCGTTCCGCCTCGCCCCATGCGGCCGGGCACCGAACCGGGTGGGAATTCATCCGGCGCGAGCTCGACCTCATCGATTTCACGGATAAGACCGTGCTCGACATCGGTTGCTGGGACGGAATGTGGAGCTTCTACGCCGAGCAACGCGGCGCCAGTCACGTGCTGGCGACGGACGACGTTTCCCAGAATTGGTCCTCCGGAGGCGGCGTTCGTCTGGCGCGCGAACTCTTAGGGTCATCGATTGAGTTGGATCAGGCGCGGTCGGTCTACAACCTCGCCGATCTGGACAGGACCTTCGACATCATCCTGTGTCTTGGCGTCTATTATCACCTTCACGACCCGTTCTACGCCTTCGCCCAGATACGGCACTGCTGTCATGAGAATTCGATCGTCGTGTTTGAGGGCGACGCCACGCTTGGCTTGAAACCCAACACGGCGCTGATCGACCTTTCGAACCGGTTCCCTTCGATCTTCATCCCCACGCCCCACGTCCTGGGCGAAATGCTCGAGGCGACGTTCCTGCGGCCCAAACGGCAGCAATGGCTGGAACCCATGCGCCCGGGGACCGGACCGCAACTGAAATATTTGAAGGTCCGCGACCATCTGAATTTCGAGGCGCCGAGCCACATCAACAGGCTCCTTACGGTGGCGCGGCCGTTCGTCGGCGAGAACCCGCTTCACGTGTATCCCCCGCCCTTCGGCCTCTCGCGCTACGACCCTCGATACAGCGGCTGACCGGCAGGGCATTTCGCCTGCGCAGGATCCTGGCCCTCGCGGGGATGCGCGATGCTAGCGGCCCGCGGCGCCCGCTTCCCGTCTGGCCCCTTCGTCGCCGGGTGCGCTCCAACGGGCCAGGGTGGACAGGAGCTGCGGCAGGTTGATCGGCTTGCCCAGGTGGTCGTCCATGCCGGCCTCGCGGCAGCGGGCCACCTGTTCGGGTAGGACGTTGGCGGTCATGGCGATGATCGGCGTCGCGGCGGTGTCGCGGTCCGCCATCGCCCGGATGCGCCGGGTTGCGGTCAGCCCGTCCATCACCGGCATCTGCATGTCCATCAGGATGACGTCGTAGCTGCGGCGCGCGACCGCCTCGAGCGCTTCGGCGCCGTCGCAGGCGGTGTCGATCTCGATCTCGAAGGGGCTGAGCAGGGTGATGATCAGCTCGCGGTTGACAGCGTTGTCCTCGACGACCAAGGCCCGGATTGGCCGGGCGAGCGCGGGGCCCGGCATCTCGCCTTCGGGCGTCGCCGTCCATTCTCCGGCCAGCGGCAGCTCCACCTCGAACCAGAAGGTCGAGCCTTCGCCCACCGCGCTGTCCGCGCCGATCCGCCCGCCCATGGCCTCGATCAGCTGCTTGGAGATCGCCAGTCCCAGCCCCGTGCCGCCGAACCGGCGCGAGACCGAAACGTCGGCCTGCGCGAAGCGCGTGAACAGCGAGTCCATCTGCTCGGCGTCGATCCCGATGCCGGTGTCGCGCACCTCGACCCTGAGCCGGGAGCGGTCGCCCGCCGGCTGGTGGCTGAGCGCCACCGCCACCTCGCCCTCGCGGGTGAACTTGATGGCGTTGGAGAGGAAGTTCAGCACCACCTGGCGCAGCCGCGGCGCATCGCCGATCAGCGCCGGCGCGGCTGCGTCGGTCTCGATGCTCAGCGTCAGCGCCTTCTCGGCGGCCTGCTGCTCGACGATCGCGGCGGTCGAGCGGACCATCGCCGCCGGATCGAACGGCTCGGTCTCGAGGTCGAAGGCCCCGGCCTCCAGCTTGGAGAAGTCCAGCACGTCGCCGACCACGCCCAGCAGCGTCTGGCTGGCGTCGTGGATCAGGCCGGCGTGCCGCGCGTCGCGCTTGGTCAGTGACTTCGAGCCCTTGAGCACGCCGGCGAACCCCAGGATCGCGGTCAGCGGCGTGCGCAGCTCGTGGGTCATGTTGGCCAGGAAGTCGGTCTTGGCCGCCGCCGCCGCCTCGGCCCGCGTCACCGCCTCCTTCAGCTCGGTCTCCAGGGTCTTGCGGCCGGTGACGTCGCGCGAGGCGCCCAGCACCCGGCCGCTGCCGTCGGCCAGCCGCTGGAAGGTGGTCTCGGCCCAGACCGTGGCGCCGTCCTTGGCGAGCACCCGGTATTCCAGGGTCTGCGGGCCGCTCTCGACGGTCACGGCCTGGATAAAGGCCTGGACCGCCTGGCTGTCGTCCGGATGCAGGTATTTGTAGTTCGGCTCGGCCAGCAGCTCGCCGGGCGCGTAGCCGAGGATCCGCTCGATGGAGGGCGAGACGTAGAGCCGCTCGTTGTCCGCCGAGGCCAGCGAGATCACGTCGGTGACGTTGTCGGCCAGCAGCCGGTAGCTGAGCTCGCTTTCGCGCAGGTCGTCGGTGGCCTTTTCGTAGCGCCGCCGCGCGGCCATCGTCTGCCGCGCCCCGGTGATCGAAAACGCCACGCTGCTCAGGATGATGAACCAGACCGGCCAGGCGTGGGCGAACGAGTGGTTCGGCGCGACCAGCGGGGTGATCACCGCCGCGGCCGCCGGGATCACGCCGGAAAGCAGGTATCCGGCCCGCGACTGGTAGGCGTGGACCTGCGCAAAGCCCATCACCGCCAGCCAGATCACCATCGCGCACATGGCCCCGGCCGGCCCCCCGCTGGCCCAGAGCAGCACGCCCAGGCCCACCCAGCCGGTCACGCCGCCGACCAGGCCGAACACGTGGCCCAGGCGCGAGCGCAGCCTGACCGGCAGGCCCAAGTACTGCTCGCGGCTCGCGAACCAGCTGGCGCCATCGAAGCCGACCACCGCGACCGCCCAGGCAAGGCACACTGGCCAGGGCAGGAAGCTGAGCGAGACCAGGCCGACGGCGATGGTCGCGGCCAGCCTCGGCGGGAAACCCGCTCGCGTGCCGGCCGCCATCTCGTCCAGGCCCCGATCCAGGAAGCGGAATTCCGGCTTGCCCATCGCAGCATGATGGCAGGCGAAAATTAATAGCGGATAAGCCGCTCGAGACCCGCAGCGGACGGATTTCAGGGCATTTTCGCGGTCGAGCGCGCCGAAACCCCGTCCGTCGTCCGCTCGGTTTCCCGCATCTGCGCATAGGCCGTGGGCGGCATTTTCGGCAGGGCCTCGAGGAAGGCGACCAGGCTCCAGGTCTCGGCCGGCGAGCGTTCGCGGTCCCAGGCCGGCATGCCGGTCATCTTCACGCCGTTGCGGATGATCCAGTAGAGCTCGGCCGGGCTCCACAGCTTGGCGGCGTCGACCAGGTAGGGCGGCACGGGCGTCATCCCGTCCGCCGACGCCTCCCGCGCGCCGATCGCCGGCGCGCCGTGGCACGTGACGCAGTGGGCGTCGTAGTCGCGGAATCCCGCCTGAACCTGCGCCGTGCTGAAACGGGCCGGCGCGGCGATCCCGCGCGCCCGCAGCTTCACGGAGCGCACCATCATGGTCTTGGTCGCCCAGGCCACCAGCGGCGAGTGGGGCCGCGCGGCGGCGACGTTGAACGCGCCGGTCTCCACGTAGGCGAGCCCGCCGAGCCCGGCGAAGGCCAGGCTGGCCGCCGCGCCGGCGAGGAATGTCAGGAGGCTTCTTCGGCTCACCATGCCTCGTCAAACGCACGGCGTGGCCTTTGGCCGATTCCATGCGGCTCCCGGACCGCCCGCCGAGCGCATGAACCGATCGGCCGCGCGCTGCGACTACCCTGCGCGGACGGCTCCGTCCGCCGAGGATGGAGACCTCGCCGATGAAGCGTCATCGCGAACGGCTTGCCCCGTCATCGACCTTGGCTGTTGACGCGGTCACGGGCCTGGCCTCCCAATCGCCGGGTTGCGGACGGGAGCGGGGGCGGTGCGCAACGCAGGCGTCTGTTCAGCCCCGAGCTTGGCAGGTCCTGCCGCAGGGGTGGCGATTGCCCTTCCATCCGCACTATCGCGCCGAGCTCGCCGTCCGATGAAGCCTGCGCCCGCAACCCTGCTGGCGCTCGTCCTGGCGCTCGCGGCGCCGCCGGGCGTCCGGGCGGCGCCCAAGCCCATCCCGCCCGCCTCTGCCGAAGCGGTCTCGCCGACCGATTTCCTGACGCGGATCTATGCGCGCTACCGCCGGCCGATCCATGCGGCTGTGGACTACCTCAGCCCACCCGAGGACCGGCGCACCTTCGAGCCCGGCCTCGTTTCCCTGATCCATCGCGAGCAGGCCCGGCACGCCGAGGAGCCGATCGACTGGCTGAGCGAGGCGGATATCTTCTGCGAATGCCAGGACTTCGAGGACGTCCGCGCGAAGTTGACGCTTGGCCCTGTGCGCGGCGACCGCGCCGAGGCGGCCATGACGATTGCCGACCTCGGCTTCAGGCCGAAGCGGCTGGGCTTCGTCCTGGTGCGCACGCCCGCCGGCTGGCGGATCTGGGACCTCATCGGGTCGGACGGCCACAGCCTGCGCCGCGGGCTGGAGGCGGACCTGGCGCGGCCGCGCCATCGCGGCGGCGTAAAATCCAGGCCGGGAATTGAACCGCGGGCCGGCCCCGCGCGACCCATCCACGACGGGTGAAAGGCCCATGAGCACGACCTCGGACGAAGCATTGATCGTCAGGATCGCCGACGGCGACCGCCTGGCGATGCAGGTCCTCTACGCACGCCACCACGTGCGCGTGTACCGCTTCATCCTGAGGTTCGTGCGCAACGAAGCGAATGCGGAGGACGTGTTGAGCGAAGTGTTCCTGGATATCTGGCGGCAGGCAGGGCGGTTCGAGGCGCGGTCGTCGGCGACGACCTGGATGCTCTCGATCGCCCGCTTCAAGGCGCTCTCCGCGGTCCGCCGCCGCCAGGACGCGCCGCTCGGCGAGGAGGCCGCCGCGCGCCTGCCCGACACCGCCGAGGATCCGGAAGCCGCCCTGGCCACGTCCGACCGGGCGGCGATCCTGCGGCGCTGCATGGGCGAACTCTCGGCCGAGCACCGCGAAGTGCTGGACCTCGTCTACTACCATGAGCAGAGCGTCGCCGAAGCGGCGCAGGTCATCGGCATCCCCGAAGGCACCGTCAAGACGCGCATGTTCCACGCGCGGAAGAACCTCGCCGGCCTGCTGGCCGCGGCCGGGGTGGAGTGAGGCGAAGATGGGCGACGACGAAACTCCCGAACGGCGCGAGATCGAGGAACTCCTCGCCTGGCACGCCGCGGGCGCGCTCACCCCGCAGGAGGCGCGCCGCGTCGAGGCCGCGCTCGCTCGCGATCCCGAGCTCCGGCGCAGCTTCGAGCAGGCGAGCGAGGAGCTCGCCGTGGTGATCACCGAGAACGAGGCGCTGGGCGCGCCGTCCCCACGCGCCATGGACGAGCTGTTCGCCAAGATCGACCGGGAGCCGAGGCGCGCCCGCGCCCTCCGCGCCAGCCTCCTGGCGCGGCTGGCGGCCTTCTGGGACTCGCTCAGCCCCAGGACGCTCGCCTGGGCCGCGGTGGCCGCGGGCCTGGTCATCGTGCTGCAGGCCACGGTGATCGCGGCCGGCGTCACGCGGGGCGGTTCCTCGCCCGCTTCTCAGTACGCGACGGCTTCGGCGACGGCTCCAGCGGCTGTCGGCCCCGGCGCCTACGCACTGGTGCGGTTCTCGCCGCAGGCCACGACCGCCGAGGTGACCGCCCTGCTGCAGGCCAGCCACGCCGCGATCGTCGATGGGCCGACGCAGGGCGGCCTCTATCGCGTGCGGGTCGCGGCCGGCCAGGTGACGCCGGAGCGCCGGGCCGCGCTCGTCCAGCAGCTGCAGGCCGCGAAGGGCGTCGAGCTTGCCGTCCCGGCCGAATGACCGCCGGGCGCATTTGACAGGCGCTGCGCAGCTTGGCTCTGCTGGCCTGCGGGCTCCTGGGGAGGGTTGAGGCATGGCCAGACGTCTCCTGCTGACCTCGACGATGACAGCCGCGTTGCTCGCGGGGTCCATCGCGCCGGCGTCGGCCGCGCCGCCGGTTGTCGAGGCCGCCAGGGCGTCGGGGCAGACCACGCTCGAAGCCTCGGTCATCCAGCAGCTCAACATCGTCCGCGCCGACCCCGCGGGCTACGCGAAGCTGCTGCGGATGCTGCCGGGATCGGCGCTGAACCAGGACGCCGCCGCCTTCCTCGACCGACAGTCGCCGAAGGGCGTGCTGACTCCGGATCCCCGGCTCGCCGAGGCCGCGTCGGGCTACCTCGCCCAGCTCGCCCCGCTGGGCTCCGTCAGCCACACCGGGCCGGACGGCTCGCGGCCCCGCGACCGGATGCTGGCGCGCGGCGTCTTCACCAGCGTCTACGCCGAGCTGATCTCGACGGGCGAACGGCGCGCCGCCGACGTCGTCAGGCAGCTCGTCATCGACCCGCCGGGCCCGGCCCACCCGCACCGGCTGGACATCTTCGATCCGCTCCTGACCTTCGCCGGCGTCGGCTGTGGGCCCAGCAAAGCGTTCGGCTACATGTGCGTGGTTGACCTCTCCGCCACGCCGATGACGCGCGGCGAGCCGCCGCCGAGCGCCCCTGGCCAGCCGCTCGTGCCGCAGCCCACTTCCACGCGCTTCGTCCCCGACGAGGTGCTGGTCCAGTTCGCGGGGCCCGCGCCGCCGGATCGCATCCAGGCGCTGGTCTCGCGGCTCAAGCTCGAGGCGCAGGACCGGTTCACCTCGGTCCTCACCGGCGACAGCTTCGTGCTGCTGCACATCCCCGACCAGCGCTCGCCGCCGGACCTTGTGCGCGACCTGGGCGGCGATGCCGGCGTGGTCGGCGCCCAGCCCAACTTCCTGTTCGACGTCATGGCGCAGGAGCCCGCGCCGCCCGCCGCCGACTATGCGGCGGGCAAGCTCAGGCTGAGCCAGGCGCACCAGCTGGCGCGCGGCCAGCACGTGCTGGTCGGCGTCGTCGACACCGGCGTGGACTTCACCCATCCGGAGCTGAAGGGCGCCATCGTCGCCAGCTTCGACGCGATCGGCGGCGCAGCCCGGCCCGACAGCCACGGCACGGGGATCTCGGCGCTGATCGCCGGCCACGGCAAGCTGACCGGGGCGGCCCCGGCCGCCCAGCTGCTGGTGGCGCGCGCGTTCCGCCAGGGCGGGGCGGGGCAGGGGACCAGCTTCAGCATCCTGAAGGCCGTCGACTGGACCGCGGCGCGCGGCGCGCGGGTGATCAACATGAGCTTCGCCGGGCCGCAGGATCCGGCGCTGCACCGTCTGATGGAGGCCGCCGCCGGGCGCGGCATCGTGCTGGTGGCCGCGGCCGGCAACGCGGGCCCCAAGTCGCCGCCGCTCTATCCCGCCGCGGATCCGGCGGTGATCGCGGTCGCCGCCACCGACGCCGAGGACCGCCTCTATGCGGGGTCGAACAGCGGCGACTACATCGCGCTGGCCGCGCCCGGCGTCGACCTCCTGACGGCCGCGCCGCAGGCCAGCTATCAGGTCTCGACCGGCACCTCGATGGCGGCGGCCGAAGTCAGCGGGGTGGTGGCCCTGATGCTCGAGCGGCGCCCGAGGCTCTCGCCCGAGCAGGTCCGCCGCGGGCTGGGCGAGACGGCCCGCCCGCTGGCGGCCGCCGGCCCCGGACCCGGACCTGGGCCACGCATCGTGGACGCCTATCGCGCGACGGCGGCCGCCGCGCCTGGCGCGGGGCCGCCGCCGAAACCCTGATGGGGTTCGGACGCGCTAACGGCAGTCGGGGAAGAACCGCCCCACCGCTCCGTAGTTCGGCAGGGTGATGGTGAATTCCCGGCCGGGGTAGGCGCACAGCGCCGCCGGCACGGCCACCGTCAGGTCGCTGTTGACGCCGGTCCCGGTGGCCCCGGTCACTGGCCCGCGGAACTGCACAAGGGAGGCGACGTTGGCCAGCGTGAAGACCACCTGGCCCGGCACGGCGGCGATCGGCCGGCGCAGGCGCATCGTGATCGTCATGGTTCCCGCTCGCGTCGGCCCCGTGCACGGATAGGTGTCCGCGAACGAGCCGGGCTGGTACGGGTGCAGGCAGAACTGGCCGTTCGGCAGCGGCGTGAAGCCAGGCGTCGCGACCACCGTCGGCGGCAGGCGCGAGGGCAGCGGTGTCGCTGACACCTGGTCGCCGCGCACGATCGCGAAGCCCCAGCCGCCGCTGCGCGCGTTGTTCGACCAGCTGTTCCAGTCGGAGTCGATCACCGCGTAGTTGTCGGCCGGAACGTCCATGTTGACGTCAGCGATCCAGTTGTAGCTGGGCAGGCCGCGCCGCCCGGCGTCGTCATGGGCGAGGAAGCTGTACATCCGCCCATTGGTGCCGCGCAGCGAGATCATGCCGGGCGCGGCGCCGCGGCCGGCGTTGTAGTGGTACGTGACCAGCTGGGTGACGTGGTAGGTCGCGGTCTGGCCGGCGGCGGACGGCAGCCCGCAGTAGGTCTGGGCGCGCGGCGGGTTGGTCACCCCGTCGGTGTTGAAGTTGTTGCAGAGGTCGCGGGCCTGGACCGGCGCGCTGAGCAGGCTGGCGCCGAGCGCCAGGCCGATCGCCGCCGACGACATGGCCGCCAGCTTGCGAAGCGAAGGCTTGCCGAAGAGGCGGCCCTCTGGGTTGGTATTGATGTGCTGTTGGTTCGACATTTTGAAGTCTCCTGTTGGTCATGGACGGATGTCCGTTGGGGTTTCGGGAAGCGGTACGGGTACGCACGAGAAATCACTCGGTCGCGGGGCCCGGCGGGCCTCGGGAAAGCCGTCTGGAATGGATTGTCTTGAGGGCCGGGGCGGCTGAGCGCCCGGCCGTTCAGGACGGCGGCGGCGGCGGCGGGGCCATCGGCGGCCCGGCGGGCAGCGTCGCCACACCTAGGCCGCCGGTGACCGGGACCTGGCTCCCCAGCGTCGTCGAGAGGCCGACGCCGAAGCTCGTCCCGCCGATCGCCGATCCCGCGCCCAGCGTCCCGGCCGAGAGCACCTGGCCGCCGGACCCAAACACCGCGCCAGAGGCGACGCCGGGGATCTGCCCGTGCGGGATGGCCGGGGTGGCCGTGCCGACGGTGAACGCGCCGGCCATCTGGCCGCCGGCGAATCCGCCGGACCGCGCCTGGGCGAGGCTCCGCAGATCGTCGGCCGTCGGCGTCGGCGGCGGTGGGGCGAGCGCGCTCGCTCCCGTCGCCAGCGCCGGCGCGGCGCCCGGCGCCACGAAGACAGTGTCGTCCGGTTGCGCCAGGCTGGGCTGCGCGGCTCCGAAAGCGCCGGCGGCGGCGATCGCCGCGAGCGCGTGAAGGTCGAACCTACGCATAGCGGACAAGATCTCCCCGTTGAGGTTGGAAGGCCGACAGCTTGCTGGCGACGCAGAAGCGGTCCTTGACGACCGCCACCTGGACAGTCCCGAGTTGCTCCTCGATGGCGCCCAGGACTTCGCCCGACGCCGGGTCGGTGACGCGGTGCGCCAGGCGGGTGATCTGCATGCGGTCGCCGACCTGCACGCCGCCGGAGGCGCCCGCGGCGATGTAGACCTGCTCGCCCATGGCCTCGCTCACGCGGCCGATCCAGGCCACGTCGCGCAAGGCGTCTGCGATGAAGGCGACGCCGCGCTGGATGCAGTCGCGGGCGGCTTCGCCCAGGACGCTGTTCCGGAAGCCCTCGTGGCTGAGGTTCGCGCCGTTGCGGACCACGTCGATCGAGCCGGAGCTCTGCTTGAGCTGGGTGCGGATGGTCCGCGCGGCGACGATCTGGCCGGTGGTGGTGTCGACCAGCCGCAGGTCCATGCCCAGCACGCCGCGGATGGTCCGGCGGCCCAGCGCGCCGCCCAGGTCGGCGCCGCCGATCCCGAGCGAGAAGCCGCCGCCCTTCGCCTGCTGTTCGAAGGTGGTGACCGAGCCGATCACCAGGATCTGCGCGCCGAGCAGCTGGCCGGCGCGGGCGGCGGTCTCGGCGCTGGTCGCCGCGCGGGCGCCCAGCTCCTGTTCGTTCAGCACCGAGGCGGCCTCAGCGCGCTCGACCACCAGGAAGCGTCCACTCTCCACCAGGGCGGTGGCGAGCTCGGCGGCCAGGCCGCCGCCCGCGTCGGCTCCGCCGTAGGCGCCGACGAAGCTGGAGACGGCGTCGAACTTGGCGACCGCCAGGCGCTTCTTGGGGCCGAAGCCCGCGGCGGACGGGGCGGCTTGCGCCATCGCCGGCAGGGCCAGCGCGGCCGCGCCCAGGGCGAACAGCGACCGGCGCGAAAGTCCGCCGGTCCGGCGGTCGGCGCGATCCTGTGAGAGATGGAATGCGGTGGTCATGGAGCCCTCCTGCAAATGCTTGTCGGAGGGTCTGTCGCGCCGCAGCGCCTATCGGTTCAAAGCGGCCTCACGCGTCCGGCTGCGCGGCCATCGACAGGCGCCGCTCCCAGGGAAACGGATGCGCCTTTGAACCGCGGCCTTCGGTCCGGCGACCCCTGCCTGTGGGCTTCGCGTCCTGCGGCGCCACCGACAACCGAAGGAGACTTGAGATGACCAAGACCGCCGCCGCGTTCGCGCTCGCGTTCGCCGCCCTCGTTGGCGCCGCCCAGGCTCAGGCCCAGGTGCGCACCCTGCCCAGGCCGCCGATGCTGCACACGGTGGCGCTGCCGAGCGTGCCGTTCTGCTTCAAGGACCAGGCGGACGCGATCCGCTGGACCAACGCCGGCTTCGGCCTCCTGGGCGACGTCGCCCACGACCGCCAGGCCGTCGAATCCTACATCCGCGCGCTGCAGCTCGCCGAGGTCGGCCAGGCCGCCGACATCAAGGCCGCGTTCGATCGCGAGATCGTCTACTGGCAGAACCAGGAGATGCGCCTCGAGATCCGCTACCGGCAGATCAAGGATCTCGTGGAAGGCGCGCGCAACGCCCGGTACTGCCCGCCGCCCGCCAAGACCGGCGACGGCCCGAAGATGGCGGTGCGCCCGCTGATCGGCTCCTCGACCTACGAAGGGCGCACGGTCAGCGTCTACGACAACAAGAACGGCACGCACACCGTCGTCACCGAGCAGGGCGGCCGCACGATCTCCGAAGTGGTCCCGAACGCCTCCGGCCGTTGACCTCAGACGCCGGCCCTCCTCCTCGGTGGAGGGGGGCAGGGTGGCGCGACGCTGGTCCGATGCGGCTCTAGGCTGTCCGATCCGCGGACGCTGGACCCAGCGCCGCCAGCTCCGCCTTCTGCTTGCGCGTCAGCCCGGCGCGGACCAGCTCATAGGAATGCGCCGCCAGCCGCTCGACCTCCGCGGCCGGCACGTCGACGTCCAGGCTCACGCTGATCCAGAACCGCCGGTCTAGGTGCGAGCGGTGGCCGACGCCGGCGTACTGGTCGCGCAACACCTCCGCCAGGTGCGGATCGCACTTCAGGATCACGTTCTCGATGCCGCGGATCGAGAGGATCGCGAACATCTTGCCCATCACCTTGTAGATAAGGATGTTCGGCGTCGCGGCGCGCGGCGGCGCCATGGGAGCGGCCTCGGCGCAGGGCATCGCGTCGAGATGGGCTTTCAGCGCAGCGGTGCGTGGCGTGAGGTCCATGCTGGCGGCCTGGGTTCCCGTCGCCGACATCCTAACCGACGCGCCCGGTGCGGAATACGTTGAAGCTGCGCTATGGCCCGGGCCGGTCTTAGCCGCAGGACTGATCGCTCTGCTCGTCATTGCCGTCGTCGGTATGGGCGGCCACCGCCCATTCGGCGGCCATGCGCCGCCACTCGCGCTCGATCGGCGGAGACGCCGCCGTCTGCGCCAGCATCTCGCATTCGTCCGCCTTGAGACGGCAGAACTGGTCCCAACTCATCGGGGCATTGGGCACGCGGGGGGGGGCGGCATTCACAAAGGCGAAGCGTGGGAACGATTTGACCCCCGATCCGAGGGAAAGCGACCGGGGGCCAAACGCGTCGACCGCAGACTCCTGCGCGCGGGAAGCGATGCGCTCGGAGCTCTGCCTTGGTCTAACGGCGCTTCGGCTTCTTGGGTTCCGGCGGTAACTTAGGCGGCGCCGCATCGGCGAGCTTGCGCCAGATGGCGGCGATCGCCTCATAGGCCTTGCGCTCGTCGGGCGTGCGGGCCCGCGCGATCCAGGCCTCCACCTCTTTCAGGCGCTCTTGGTAATCCCCCGGCATGCCGGCACCGCGCGCCCTCATCCTTGCGCCGATGTTTCAGTGCGGGTCCTCCGCCCACGCAAGGCGCTCCGCTTCGGAGCTAGGGCACCGAACGGCCGATGAAATCGGGAAGCGAGGCGGCCCAGCGCGACGCAGTCATCCCCGGTGGCCAGACGGTGATTGTCGGCCCGTCGAAGCCAACGGCCTGGTGCTGCGACGCCGACGAAGCCGTCACCGGCACGCGCAGCACTTTCGCGAGGGAGGCGAGAAGCTGATGTCCGACCTTGCCCGCGCCCACGTGGCAGCCGTGCAGTTCCACGCTCGCGTACGGTCCGAAGATCCTGGTCAGACCGTCCCACCCGGCGCGCCGCGCAGCACTGCCCTTCACGCGCGAACGCTCGCCCTTGAAGAAATGGATCAAAGGCTTCCCGCCGGGCCGCGGTTCGATCCAACCGCCGAGGCCGATCCCTAGGCCTTGCACGCCCGGACAGCCATGCCCGATGAACCGCAGGAGAAAGAGGTCGCGTTGGTGACCGAGGTCGGCTTCCACCTGGGCGAGCCCGTTGGACATGCCGCCGATGAACAACGGCTTCGTGTTGGTCTGCAGGACAACCTGCGCCTGGTGCTTGTAGAGCCCCTCGTCGAACACATCGACGCAATCGACGATCGGCAGTGTGCGGGAGCCGGCGAGGCGCTCCCAGGTTCGCGCCCCCACGACGCCCTCCTCCGGAATGCCGCGCGCGTCCTGGAAGGCGCGCAGTGCGCTTTCCGTCTGGGCGCCGAAGGTGCAGTCGGGCCTTAGGGCGGCGCCCGTGCTGTTGAGCAGCTTCTGAAGCACCCCGACGGTGGGGAGGCGGTCGCCGCGGCGAAGGACGGTGTACCCGAGCATGTCAGCCCCGAGCTTTCCAGCTTGGCAGTTTCGCAGCGGAGGTGCGGGAAATACAGTCCCGATTTCACCTCACGGCGTGACGAAGGCACCGCCCGCTTCGTCGCTGGACTGCGCCCCTAGGCGGGAGGCCTGCCGCGCCGCGCGGCTCGGCGCCGGCGATGCGCGCGGCTGGACAGGCCGGCGCGGCCCGCTGACACTGGGCGCGGTCTGGGGGGTTCCGACATGAGCCGTGCGAAACCGAACCGGCGCGCCGTCGTCGGCGGGCTGACCGCGCTCGGCGGCCTCGCCGCCGCGGCCGCCCCCCGCGCCGCCGAGCGGCGGCCGAACATCGTCTTCTTCATGGGCGAGGGCCTTAGGGCCGACGAGTTCGGCTTCATGGGCAACCGGCTCCTGAAGACGCCGCACATGGACGCCCTGGCCCGCGAAGGCACGGTGTTCAGGGACGCCTTCGTGACCAACGCGCTCTGCCTGCCCTCCCGCGCCAGCTTCCTGACCGGCGCCTACTCGCACACCACCGGGGCGACCACCAACGACGAGGCGGTGCTGCCGAAAAGCTTCCCGGTGGTCAGCGACCTGCTTCGCCAGGCGGGCTACGAGACGGCCTTCGTCGGCAAGTCGCACGTTTCCGGCGCCCTGCTCGACCGTCCGTGGGACTACTACTTCGGCTTCAATGGCCAGGCCGACTACCTGAACCCCGTGGTCACCGAGCGCACCGTAGGCGGCGAAGGCGTCACCCGCACCTACCGCAACACCTATGTCGACGACCTGCTGACCGACCGCGCCGCAGCCTGGGTGAGGACACGCACGGCGCAGAAGCCGTTCTGCCTCTTCCTGTGGTTCTACGCCCCGCACGCGCCGTTCTACCGCCCGCGCCGCATGCTGGACCGCTTCAACGGCGCGAAGATCCCCGTGCCGGCCGACTTCGACGAGGACCTCGGCGACTACGCCGGCAAGCCGCGCGGCGTGGCCCACGCCAACAACAAGATCGGCACCAGCGCCGTCTTCAGCGACGATCCGCGCTCGCTGGAGGAGCTGGTCAAGGATCACTACGTCGGCGTCGAGGCCAATGACGAGAACGTCGGCCAGGTGCTGGGCGCGCTGAAGGCGAACGGGCTGATGGACGACACCCTGGTCCTGCTGAGCTCGGACCACGGCTTCTTCCTGGGCGAGCACACCTTCTACGACAAGCGGCTGATGTACGAGCCGTCGATCCGCGTGCCGATGATCGTGCGCTACCCGCGCGCGGTGAAGGCCGGCCAGACCCGCGCCGAGATGGTGCTCAACATCGACGTCGCGCCCACGCTGCTGCAGTTCGCCGGCCTGCCGGTCCCGTCGACCGTGCAGGGCAGGAGCTTCGCCGGCCTGGCAAAAGGGGAGGCCGACCCGGACTGGCGAAAGGACTGGCTCTACGAATACTACGAGTACCCGGGCTACGAGAACGTCCGCCCGCACCGCGGCGTGCGCACCGAGCGCTACAAGTACATCCACTACTTCACCGACCCGCAGGAGTTCGAGCTCTACGACCTGCGCGACGACCCGGGCGAGGACCGCAACCTGTATGGCCGGCCGGAGGCCGCCGAACTGACGGTCCGTCTCGCGGCGCGGCTGGAGGCCCTGCGCCGCGAAACCGGCGACGCCTATGTCTACAAGCCCAGCCGCTACCCGCGGCCGTCCGTGGTCATCGACCCGCCCACGACCATCCCGCAGCCCTGGCGTCCGCAGTCGGTGGAACCCCGGCGATAGACGCGCCTTGGCCGCGAGCGGCGGACGGCCTCAATGCGGCGTGTTGGTGTCGGTCTTCGGAGTGGCGGTCGTCGGCGTGTCCCCTTGCCGCCCGGTCTGTTTCACGTCGCGTTTGGTCTGCCGGCACTCGGCGCGGCTCTCGTCCCCGGCCTTGCACGCCTGTTTCACGTCCCGCGAGGTCTGGCGCGTGTCGCGCCGGTCGTCGCGCCGCTCCGTCCCCTGCGTCTGCGCGTGGGCGCTCTCGGCGTAGGTGGTGATGACGAAGGTGGAGCCGGCGCCCCCCAGGACAGCCATGGCGGCCAGGATCTTCAGCGTTCCCATCACAATGACTTTCCGATTCAGAGGAACACCCCTGTTAGTCGTCGGGGAGCCCTCGCGCACTCGGGTGGAACCCTGGCGCCGCGGCATATGCAGTTGGGCGAGCCCTCGTCGCCGCCCGATCGTCGCCTCGAGGCAAGACCCTGAACGTCGCTGCGCCTGTTGGCGCGGCGCCGGATCGGTGCAAGACTGGATTGTGCTTGGCGAAAGAACGCCCATGGCGCGAAACCAAGGGAGCGGGCGATGGTCGACAAGGTGGTTGTCACCAACGAGACCGAGCTCGCCGCCAGGTACGGTCCGGCAGGCCTTGCCAGCGTGCAGGCCGCCTTGGCCCTGCTGATCGCAGCGGACGCCCGCCGGGGCATCGCAACCCGGGTGCTTGCGATCGACGACCCTGGCCAGATGGGCGCGGTGGGGGGCTCGCCGGTGTCGAGCGGCGCCGATGAGCCCGGCGCGAAGGCGGCGGTCGACGCAGCTTCCGTCGCCTGGAACCCGGATTACATCCTGTTGCTGGGCGGACCGGACATCATCCCGCACATCCATCTTTCGCCCATTCCGGGACTGAACGACGGAGACCCCGATATCCCGAGCGACTTGCCCTACGCCTCACCGGCGGCCTGGAGCCGCACGGCGTCCAAGTTCCTGGCGGTCACACGCGTCGTCGGGCGGCTGGGCGCCCCCGAAGGGGCAAACTCGGCCGATCTCCTGGTCGGCCTCATCGAGACAGCTGCGGCGCACCGGCCGAGGGCCGCCAGCCGGTTCTCCAAGTGGTTCGGGATGAGCGCCGACGTCTGGAAGGCGTCGACCCAGCAGAGCCTCACGAATGTCTTCGGCAGGGCGACGGGCCTGCGGCTCAGCCCCTACGATCAGCATCGAGGGATCGACCCCGACCTGACCCGGCTCGCGCACTTCATCAATTGTCACGGGGCGCCGGCGATCGACGAATTCTACGGCCAGCAGGGATCCAGCTATCCCGTTGCAATCAAGGGCCCGAACCTGGCGCCCAACGTCCGGGGCGGTACGGTCGTCGCAGCGGAGTGCTGCTTCGGCGCCCAACTCTACGACTACGCCGCGCTGGGCGTCGGCCGGCCCATCTGCTCGGTCTATCTGGAGAACGGGGCGGCCGCCTTCGTGGGCAGCACCAACACCGCCTACGGTCCGGCCACCGGGAACGGTCAGGCCGACCTCCTGACCCAGGGTTTCCTCAAGTACGCCCTCGCCGGCGCTTCGACAGGACGTGCGCTCCTGCAGGCGCGCCACGACTTCATCCGCACGCAGGTGATGTCGAGCCCCTCGAACCTGAAGACCATCGCCCAGTTCCTGCTGCTCGGGGATCCGTCGCTGCAGCCGTGCCAGACGGATTCCGCCGCGCCTGGCGCGCCAGCGCCAGCGCCGGATCCGGTCGCGCAGCGCAAGTCGCGGCGCTTCGGCCTGCACGAAGAGGGGCTCGCGGTGCAGGCGATGGCCACCTGGCCCGGCCAGCCGACCGCCCCACCGGCGGAGGTGCTTGCGGAACTGCAGCAGTTGCAGCAGGCGCACGGCATGGCGGACCGGACGTTGCACGTCCTCGAGGCCGACGGCGGCTCCCACTATCTCGCCACGACGCGAGACCTCGGCCAGCAGCGGCTGGTGGCGATTGCGGTGCACAGCGACACGAGCCCGGTGGAAGGCCCACCCCGAAGCTTTACTCGAGTCCGGGTGTTTACGGGTCATATACTGGACGCACGCGTGGTCCGCGCGGAGACCATCGAGAGCCGCTAGCATGTCCGTCACCGAACGGCAGGTATCCGGAAGGGTCGTGCGCGAACGCGTGGACGAAGGCTCCAAGAGCGAGCGCGACGCGGTCGTGCTCTACGCCGACGACGGAACGCGCTACGTGCTGCGGCGGCAGGGAGGGCCCGCCTTCGGTGACGAGACCCTCGACAGCCTCGTGGGCCAGTCGATTCGCGCGGTCGGCCTCGACGCTGGGACCGCGCTGATCCTGCGCGCCTGGCGGTCCGATGGCGCGCCGCCCAAGGCCTGAGCCGGCCGTCTGCAGCTCGTCCGGGCGAAGACCCCACCGACTAGCGCGGCTCATCGGGCCGGTGGCTCCATCCCGCCGCGCCCCTTCAGAAGAACATCTTGCGAACACGGAACAAAGCGGGTACGACTGAGTCACACGTGCCGATTGGACGGGCCGGTTGGCGGAATCGTAGGATAGAGGGGCTTGGGAAAAATGAACCAGCCGGTGGCATTGAAGCTCGTGGCGCGAGAAGACGGTGACAAGCAGCGGGCGCTCGAAGCGGCGCTGAGCCAGATCGACAGGGCCTTCGGAAAAGGCTCGGTGATGAAGCTCGGCGACAAGGGCAAGATCGTCGAGATCGAGAGCACTTCGACCGGCTCGCTGGGCCTCGACATGGCGCTGGGCATCGGCGGCCTGCCCAAGGGGCGGATCGTCGAGATCTACGGGCCGGAAAGCTCCGGCAAGACGACGCTGGCCCTGCACGCCGTGGCCGAGGTGCAGAAGCAGGGCGGCACCGCCGCCTTCGTCGACGCCGAGCACGCGCTCGACCCCTCCTACGCCCACAAGCTGGGGGTGAACCTGGACGAACTCCTCGTCTCGCAGCCGGACACCGGCGAGCAGGCGCTCGAGATCACCGACACCCTGGTCCGCTCGGGCGCGGTGGACGTGATCGTCATCGACAGCGTGGCCGCGCTGACGCCCCGCGCCGAGATCGAAGGCGAGATGGGCGACAGCTTGCCCGGCCTGCAGGCCCGCCTGATGAGCCAGGCGCTGCGCAAGCTCACCGGGTCGATTTCCAAGACCCAGACCCTGGTCATCTTCATCAACCAGATCCGCATGAAGATCGGCGTCATGTACGGCTCGCCGGAGACCACGACCGGCGGCAATGCGCTGAAGTTCTACGCCTCGGTGCGCCTGGACATCCGCCGCACCGGCTCGGTCAAGCTGCGCGACGAGATCGTCGGCAACAACGTCCGGGTGAAGGTGGTCAAGAACAAGGTCGCCCCGCCGTTCCGCGAGGTCGAGTTCGACATCATGTACGGCGAGGGCATCTCCAAGCTGGGCGAGATCATCGACCTGGGCGTCAAGGCCGGGATCATCGAGAAGTCCGGGTCCTGGTTCTCGTTCTCGAGCCAGCGGATCGGCCAGGGCCGCGACAACGTCCGCGAATTCCTGAAGGCCAACCCCGACGTCGCCGCCGACATCGAGGCCCGCGTCCGCGGCGCCAAGGCGGTGATCGAGGAGGAGCTCTTGGTCGGCGGCCCCGAGCCCGGATCCGAAGAGGAATAGGCCGAGGACGAATAAGGTCTCTCCGCGACAGCGCCGCGAAGCGGGACGGGCCTCCCCGCCAATTCCGGGCCCGTTCCGCAACCCCCCGCGCCGGCGCTCCGCATGGAGCTGGGACGCCTGGGAAACCAGGCGTCCTTTTCCTTTTCGTCCCGCTCCCCTAAACGGACGGGCGTCCCCACATGGCGGGACGGCATCCCTCCGACGTCCTAGAAAAGCTGACTCACTTCCATGGCGAGCCTCAACGAGATCCGCACCCACTTCCTGGACTACTTCCAGAAAGAGGATCACGCCGTCGTGGCCTCCGCCCCGCTGGTGCCGCAGAACGATCCGACCCTGCTGTTCGTCAACGCCGGCATGGTGCCGTTCAAGAACTACTTCACCGGCGCCGAAGCCGCCCCGTTCCCGCGCGCCGCCTCCTCGCAGAAGTCGGTCCGCGCCGGCGGCAAGCACAACGACCTGGACAACGTCGGCTATACCGCGCGCCACCACACCTTCTTCGAGATGCTGGGGAACTTCTCCTTCGGCGACTATTTCAAGGAAGGCGCGATCGAATACGCCTGGGAACTCCTGACCAGGGAGTTCGCCCTGCCGGCCGAAAAGCTGCTGGTCACCGTCTATGCCGAGGACGACCACGCCGCCGAGCTCTGGAAGAAGATCGCCGGCTTCTCGGACGACCGGATCATCCGCATCGCCAGCTCCGACAACTTCTGGTCGATGGGCGACACCGGCCCCTGCGGCCCCTGCTCGGAGATCTTC